>NZ_BAAGWC010000026.1:0-57961 GCF_054780555.1 Hymenobacter daeguensis | reverse complement strand
CGCGCCGCCTGCCGGTCGGTGGGCTGGCCGTGGTCGTTGAGGCGGCGCGGCTTGGCCTGGTGGCCGGAGCGCGGCACGGCTTTCACAGGGGCCTCGCCGGGGCCCTGGCCGGGCAGCTCGGTTTGCGGCGGAACGGCCGGCCGGCGCACCGCCACACGGCTCGCCTGCGCGGTGCCGGCCACCAGAAAGAGGCTAAGCAGCAGTGTGATGCGAAAGAAAGCTTTCATAGAAACAGGAGTAGAAGCAAGGAGGCAGCGGCCAAACGGCTGGTGAACGAAACGTGGGATTCAGGCCCGGGAACGCCGCAAAGCCGTAGAATGGTTTAACCCGCCTGCCCGCCGCGAGTCGGCCAGGCAGTTCTTCGGCATTTTGCAAACTTAAGCCCCTTGCATGATGCCAACATGATAACGCGCCGGCCGGCGCGGCCCGCCGCACAACGGTGGCCGGGGCGGTACTTTCGTAAAAAAAACACGCTTTCCCTTGCACCTCACCTTCCCAAAGTTTCTGTTGCTGCTGGCGCTGCTGGCGGCTCCGTTTCTTACGTCGGCCCAGCGCCGCCCGGCCGGCCCCGTCAGGCGCCCAACCATCCCCCGGGTAGAGGCGGCGCGCCGCGCCGCCGCCCAGGCGGCGGCCCGCCAGAAGGCGCTGGCTGCCAGCGCCCCGGCCTTCACCAGGTACCTGCACTCGCCCTGGGTCGACAGCCTGATGCGCCAGCTCACGCCCGACCAGCGCGCCGCGCAGCTGTTCATGGTGGCTGCGTATTCCAACCGCAAGCGCATTGATGAGGACTCGATTTCGACGCTCATTCAGCAATACGGCATCGGCGGGCTGATATTCTTCCAGGGCGGCCCGGTGCGGCAGGCCAGGCTGCTGAACCGCTACCAGAGCCAGGCCAAAGTGCCGCTACTGGTGGCCCTCGATGGCGAATGGGGCGTGGGCATGCGCCTCGACAGCGTGGTGAAATTCCCCTACCAGATGAGCCTGGGCGGCGAAACCGACACGGCGCTGCTCTACGACATGGGCCGCGAAATTGCCCGGCAGTTCAAGCGGCTGGGCATGCACGTCAACTTCGCGCCGGTGGTCGATGTCAATAACAACCCCGCCAACCCCGTCATCGGCTTCCGCAGCTGGGGCGAAAACCCGGCGGCCGTGTCGCGCGACAGCCGCCAGTACATGCGCGGCATGCAGGATGCCGGCATTCTGGCCGTGGCCAAGCACTTCCCCGGCCACGGCGACGTGGACGCCGACTCCCACCTCTCGCTGCCCACCGTGCGCGTCGACCGCCGCCGGCTCGATACGCTGGAGCTGCCGCCCTTCCGCAGCCTGATGGCCGGCGGGCTGGGCGGTGTGATGGTGGCCCACCTCAACGTGCCGGCCATGGACACGGTGCTGGGCCCGAGCACGCTTTCGCGGCCCATCATCACGGGCGTGCTGCGGCAGGAAATGGGCTTCAAAGGCCTGATTTTCACCGATGCCATGAACATGCGCGGCGTCATCAGCAAGTTTCCGCCCGGCGAGGCCGACGTGCGCGCCATCATGGCCGGCAACGATATTCTGGAGTTCAGCAAGAACATTCCGCTGGCGCTGAAGATGGTGCGCGCCGCCGTCGACAGCGGCCGGATTTCGCAGAAGGAAATCGACGAGCACTGCCGCCGCGTGCTGGCCCTCAAGCAGTGGTCGGGCCTGAACCACTACCGCCCCATCGACCTCAATAACCTCTACGAAGACCTCAACGGCCCGCACGCCCAGTACCTCAGCCACCGCCTTACTGAGCTGAGCATCACGCTGCTGCGCAACCAGAAGAGCCTGCTGCCGCTGCAGCGCCTCGACACGCTGCGCATTGCCACGCTGGTGCTCGGAGGCGCCCCGCGCGACACCACCGACTTCCAGAAAGCCGTGGCCGACTACGCGCCGGCCGCGCATTTCCACATCGCCGCCACCGCCTCGCTCGATGAGCTGACGAAGCTGCGCGCCGCCCTCAAGCCCTACAACCTGATACTGGTTTCGCTGCAAAGCCTGGGCCGGCTGCCGGCCACCAGCTTCGGCATCACGCCGGAGGATAATATGCTGCTGCGCGAGCTGGCCGACCAGAAGCAGCAGCTGGTGCTCAGCGTTTTCGGCTCGGCCTACGCCGTGGCCCGGGTGCGCGACCTGGACCGCGCTTCGGCCGTCATCATGGCCTATCAGGAAAGCCCGAATGCCCAGAACCTGGCCGCGCAGGCCATTTTCGGCGGCATCGCGGCCACCGGCAAGCTGCCCGTGACGGTGAGCGACCGGTACCCGCGCGGCTTCGGCCTGCGCACGGCCGCTGGCTTCCGCCTGCGCTACGCCAACCCCGAAGACGTGAACATGGACGGCCGCCTCGAAGCCCGCGTGGATAGCCTCGTGGGCCGGGCGCTGGCGGCGCAGGCCTTTCCGGGGGCGCAGGTGCTCATTGCCCGACGCGGCACGGTGGTGCTCCGCAAAAGCTATGGCAACCAGACGTATGCGGGCTTCGCCCGCAATGAAGAATCAGGAATGAGGAATGAGGAATTGAAAAAGCAGCAGAAATCGGCTGGTAAAAATTCCTCATTCCTCATTCCTGATTCTTCATTAAACGGAGTGTCCACGCCTCGTCCGGTAAAAGACGATGACCTCTACGACCTGGCTTCGATGACCAAGCTCATGGCGGCTACGCCCGCGCTGTTGCGTTTGGAAGCCGAACACAAATTCAGCCCCGATAGCACGCTGGGTAATTATTTCCCCTTCCTGCGCGGCACCAACAAGGCCAATCTGAAAATGCGCGACGTGCTGGCCCACCAGGCCGGCCTGCAGGCCTGGATTCCGTTCTGGAAGGAGCTGACCAGGAAAAACGGCGACCTGCGCCGCCGCTATTTCCGGCCCGATTCGTCGGCGCGCTTCCCGCTGCCGGCGGCCCAGGGCCTGTGGGCCAGCAAGGATTTGCCGGCGCGCATCTACAAGGAAATCGGCGAGTCGCCGCTGAACGCGAAGCCGGGCTACGTGTACTCCGATTTGTCGTTCATCCTGTATCCGGCGCTGGTGCAGGCCCGCACCGGAATGCCGCTGGACGCCTATTTGCAGAAGGAAGTGTACCGGCCGCTGGGCGCCACCACGCTGGGCTTCCGGCCCACCAACCGCTTCCCGCTCAGCCGCATTGTGCCCACGGAAGTCGATTCGGCCTTTCGCCGCCAGCTGCTGCACGGCACGGTGCACGATGAAGGCGCGGCCCTGCTCGGCGGCCTCTCGGGCCACGCCGGCCTCTTTGGCGATGCCAACGACGTGGCCAAGCTCGCCCAAACCTACGCCTGGGGCGGGCGCTACGGCGGCCAGCAGGTGTTCGACAAAACCGTTCTGGCCGACTGGACCAGGTGCCAGTTCTGCCCCGACAACCGCCGCGCTCTGGCCTTCGACCGGCCCGCCACCAACCCCACGGTGAACTCGGCCAAATCGGCTTCGCAGCGCAGCTACGGGCACACCGGCTTCACGGGGACGTATTTCTGGGTGGAGCCGGAAAAGGATTTGGTGGTGGTGCTGCTCACCAACCGCGTGCATCCCACGCGGCGCAACAACAAGCTCACCGAGCTGAGCGTGCGCTCGTCGCTGCTGCAGCTGGCCATTGAGGCGGCGCGGTAGCACTGCTGCGAGGCTGGGAATAATGAGTTGCGGCTTGCTACCTTACGGTCCTACACGCATTCCCGCCCGATATGTTAGGACTAATGATGGCCGAGCCACTCCGCGTGGCTACGATTATTGAGCACGCCGCCAAGTGGCATTCCACCACCGAAATTGTGAGCCGGCTGCCCGAGGGCGGCATCCACCGCTACACCTATGCCGACGCTAACCGCCGGAGCAAGCAGCTGGCCCAGGCGCTGCTGAAACTCGGCGTTGAAAACGGCGACCGGGTGGGTACGCTGGCCTGGAACACGCACCGCCATTTCGAGCTGTATTTCGGGGTGGCGGGCATCGGGGCCGTGTGCCATACCATCAACCCGCGTCTGTTTCCCGAGCAGCTGGTCTACATCATCAACCACGCCGAGGACCGGCTGCTGTTTTTTGATTTGACCTTTCTGCCCCTCGTGGAACGGCTGGCGCCCGTGTGCCCAACCGTGGAAAAATGGGTGCTCCTGGCCGGGCCTGAACACCTGCCCGCGCACTCCGAGCTGCCCGGCCTGTGCAGCTATGAAGACCTGCTGGCCGCTGAAAACGCAGATTACGAATGGCCCAGCTTCGACGAAAATACGGCCTGCTCGCTCTGCTACACCTCCGGCACCACCGACCAGCCCAAGGGAGTGCTGTACTCGCACCGGTCCACGCTGCTGCACGCGCTGGCCATCTCGCTGCCCGATTCGCTCGGCTCGTCGGCTTTGGATGTGATAATGCCCGTGGTGCCCATGTTCCACGTCAACGCCTGGGGCCTGCCCTACGCGGCCCCGCTCACGGGCGCCAAGCTGGTGCTGCCCGGCGCGGGCATGGACAGCGCCAGCCTGTATGAATTGATGGAGAGTGAGGGCGTGACGTTCTCGGCCGGGGTGCCGACTATCTGGCTGGCGCTGCTGCAGTTTATGCGCGACGGCCAGCGGCAGTTCCGCACCCTGCGGCGCACGGTGGTGGGCGGTTCCAGCTGCCCGCCCGCGCTGATGAAGGCGTTCGAAGACGAGCTGCACGTGACCATCACCCACGCCTGGGGCATGACCGAAACCAGCCCCCTCGGCACCGCCAGCCGCCTCAAAGCCAGCCAGCTGGACTTGAGCAAGGACGAAAAAGCGGCCGAGCTGGCCAAGCAGGGCCGGGCCGTGTTTGGCGTCGACATGAAAATAGTGGGCGACGACGGCCAGGAGCTGCCGCACGACGGCGTGGCCTTCGGCGACCTGTTGGTGCGCGGGCCGTGGGTGGTGCGCGAGTACTTTCGCAGTTCCACGCCCGGCGAGCTCACGGCCGACGGCTGGTTCCGCACCGGCGACGTGGCCACCATCGACCCCGAGGGCTTTATGCAAATCACCGACCGCTCGAAGGACGTCATCAAGTCGGGCGGCGAGTGGATTTCCAGCATCGACCTCGAAAACCTGGCCGTGGCCCACCCCGCCGTGGCCGAGGCCGCCGTCATTGGCGTGCCCAGCGCTAAGTGGAGCGAGCGGCCCCTGCTGGTGGTGGTGCGCCGCCCGGGCATGGACGTTTCGCGGGAAGAGATGCTGGCCTTTTTCCGGGGCAAAGTGGCGAAGTTCTGGGAGCCTGATGCCGTGGAATTTGTGGATACGCTGCCGCACACGGCTACGGGCAAGCTGCTCAAGACGCAGCTGCGCAAGGACTTCGACGGGTATTCGGTGGCGTAGTGCCACCTGTCATCCTGAGCGCAGCGAAGGACCTTCTCATGCCTGATTACGATTCAGTTACTGTTAATCGTGCATCGGTGAGAAGGTCCTTCGCTGCGCTCAGGATAACAGGCGTCGGCTACTTGCCCAGCTCCTCGGCCCGGTCCCGGGCCGCGCCCGCGCCGGCCATCAGGCCTTCGCGCACCGCGCCGGCCCCGAAGGCTTTCAGCGCAGCTTCGGTGGTGCCGCCTTTGGAGGCCACTTTGGCAATCCAGTCCTGGCAGCTCAGGCCCGATTGGGAGTACAGCTCCACCGCACCGCGAAACGTCTGGCTCACCAGCAGCTCGGCTTCGGCGGGGGAGAAGCCCATTTGCGTGGCCGCATCCATGAGGGCGCCCATGCAGTAGTACACGTAGGCGGGGCCGCTGCCCGAGATGGCCGTGCTGGCATCGATGGCGCTTTCCTGCTCCACGTACACCGTTTTGCCGGTGGTGCTCAGCAGGTTCTGCACCTGCACCAGCTCGGCGCGGGTCACCTCATCGGTGCCGGTGAAGGCCGTCATGCCCATGCCAATCTGGGCCGGCAGGTTGGGCATGGCCCGGATGACTTTGGGGGTGCCCAGCGCCTCCCGAATGGTGGCAATGCGCACGCCCGCCATGATGCTGAGCACCAGCTGCTGCGGCTGCACCAGCCCTTTAAGGTTTTCAAACAGCGCCGCCGAATCCTGTGGTTTCACCGCCAGAATCAGGATGTTGGCCCCCGGCACACACTCGGCCGGCGAGCCCCACACCGTGCCGATTTCGTGCGCCGCCAGGGCCGCCACGCGCTCCGGCGAGCGGGCCAGCAGGCGCAAATCGAGCCGCGACGTAACGTGGGTACGGGCGAAGCTGCGGGCATAGGTCAGGCCCATGTTGCCGCCGCCGATGATGAGGATTTTCATAAGGAAAAGTTGTTCTTCAAAAAACAAAGAACGTCATCCATGCTGTCATCCTGAGCGCCGCGAAGGACCTTCTCTCGTCCGAACAGCTTTCGTTCAGGCGTGAGAAGGTCCTTCGCGGCGCTCAGGATGACAGGCGAAAAGCAGGCGGTTCACACCTTCAGCACCACGCCTTTCTTATACATCCAGCTCAGAATGAAATACCAGATGACGATGAGCGTGACCGCGCCCACCAGCGAGGCATTGCGCGGGTCCTGGAAGTGCGGCGCGATGCCCCACTCGTAGAGCCATTCCTTCAGCCCGCTGGTTTTGCCGCCGGGCAGCGCCAGCCTGAACAGCCCGAATGTGCGCGACAGCAGCGCCGAAAGGCAGAACACCAGAATGGCGTTGACGCCATACACCAGCGCCGGGCGCGTCCAGGCGCGGTAGCCCTGCACGTCGCAAAGCCAGTAGAGCGCGGCCAGGCCCGCCATGGCCAGCCCGCCGCAGTAGAGCACGTAGGGGCTGCTCCACAAGGCTTTGTTGATGGGAAACCACGGCGACCAGCACAGCCCGAGAATGACGAGCATCCCGGCCGCCACGAACAGCCAGGCCACTTTGGCGGCCGGCTCCTGGTCCTGGCGGCGCAGCCATTGGGCGGTGAGGCAGCCCAGCAGGCCGGTGCCCAGGGCCGGCAGGGTGCCGAGCAGGCCTTCGGGGTCCCAGGTTTTACTTTGTTTCCAGAGGTGGGCTTCGGTGAAGAGGGTGCGGTCGAGCCAGGCGCCGAGGTTGGTGGTGGGCTCCAGGTTGGCGGGGCCGAAGCCCGGCACGGGCACCAGCTGCATCAGCACCGCGTAGCCGATGAGGAAGCCGACAATCAGCCAGACCTGCGTGCGCCAGCTGGTTTTCAAAAAGATAAAGCTGCAGCCCAGAAACACCAGCGCAATGCGCTGCAGCACGCCCATGATGCGGACCACCGAGAAGTCGAATTTGGGATAGAGCGACAGCAGCAGGCCCAGCCCAAACAGTACGCCCGCCCGTTTCACCACCCGCAGCAGTACTGCGCCCTGCGGCCCACCTTTCTGCTTCGTGCCATCCAGGGCATACACCAGGCTCACGCCCACGATGAACAGGAAGAACGGAAAGATGAGGTCGGTGGGCGTGCAGCCGTTCCATTCGGCGTGCTCCAGCGGCGGGTAGATGTGACCCCAGTCGCCGGGATTGTTCACCAGAATCATGGCCATCACGGTGAGGCCCCGAAACACGTCGAGGCTGATGAGGCGGCCGGGCTGGGAGGCGTTCATTTAGTTAGGAGTTAGGAGTTAGGAGTTGTGTGGTTGTCATCCTGAGCGCAGCGAAGGACCTTATCCTGTTTGAAAAATTTGCAGTGGCTTTAAATAAACGACTTGCCGGTGAGAAGGTCCTTCGCGGCGCTCAGGATGACAACCGCACTCAACCCTTAAGCGAAACAACTCCTAACTAAAATCTTACCCCGGAAACGACACCTTGCCCATGCCCACGGCTGGCACCCGCTGCCGCCCCGCGCCGATGGCTACCGGCTGCCCGGCCACGGCCTCATTGGCCAGCACGGCAAACAGAATGGCTTCCTTGGCATCGCCCGGCACGCCCAGCGCATCGGTGCTGGCGAAGCGGGCCGTGGGCAGGTGCCGCTGCAAGGCGGCCAGCAGGGCCGGATTGTGCGCGCCGCCGCCGCTGGTGTACACGGCCGTGGGCGCGGGCCGGCCGGCAAACGCCACCTGCACAGCCCGCGCCACGCCCACGGCGCTCAGCTCCACCAGCGTTGCCAGCAGGTCTTCCAGGCTTAAATCGGTAGTGCTGCTGCGCTGCTGCGCGGCTTCCAGATAAGTTGGACCGAAAAGCTCCGGACCCGTGGTTTTGGGCAGGGGCGCGGCAAAAAACGGGTGGTCGAGCAGGGCCGCCAGCAGGGCTTCGTGCACGCGGCCGGCCAGGGCCAGGCGGCCGTCTTCGTCGTAGGCCAGCCCGGGGCGGTGGGCGCGGATGGTGGCGTCGAGCAGGGTGTTGCCGGGGCCGGTGTCGGTGCTAAAGGCGGTGGTGGCATCGCCGCCGGCGCGGGGCAGGTAGGTGAAATTGGCAATGCCGCCGAGGTTGAGCAGGAGCCGCTCCTCGTCGGGGCTGCTCAGGAGCAGGAAGTCGCCGTAGGCGGCCAGGGGCGCCCCTTCGCCGCCGGCCGCCACGTGTTTCTGCCGGAAGTCGCTGAGCGTGATGATGCCCGTGACTACGGCCACGTGGTCGCCGTCGCCGATTTGCAGCGTGGCGTTCAGACGGAAATCGGGGCGCTGGTGCTGGTGCTGCGGAGCGTGGTACACCGTCTGGCCGTGGCTGGCAATGAGGTCGATTTCGTCGGGCGCAATCTGCCACATTTTCAGGCAGTCCAGCACCGCCTGGGCGTGCAGCTTTCCCAGCCAAGCGTTGAGCAGCGTGAGGTATTCCAGGCTCACCTGCTCGCGGGCGAAGACGGTGCGGATGCGGGCCTTGGTGTCGTCAGCATACGGCACGGTATGAAACTGCTCCAGCACCAGCTGCGTGCCCGCGCCGTGCCCGCTCAGGCGGCACAGCGCCACGTCCAGCCCATCGAGCGAAGTGCCCGACATGAGGCCGATGATGCGGCGGCCGGGCTGGCGGGCGAGGTGGCAGAGGTGGGCGAGGTGGGCGTTCATGTATTAGGGTAGGAGGGTGTGGGGGTAGGAGGGGAGGAAGTTTGAGCGAATACAAAAGAACGTCAGGCTGAGCGCAGCCGAAGCCTGACGCTCTTTTGTACCTCCTGCCCTCACACCTGCTTACCCCACGCCCTAAATCAGTGGGTCGGCCGGAGTAGAAGCGTTGTTTTCGCGCTCTACACGGGGGTAGGGATAGAAATTGCGGTTGCGCTCCGCGCCGGTGGTGCCGGGGCCGGGGCGGTTGAAGCGGCGGCTGTCATCGAGGCGGAAGCCCTGGAAAGCCAGCTCAATGCTGCGGTTGCGCAGGATGTCGGTTAGCACATCGGCCACCGTGAGGGGGCCGGCGTAGGCGGGCAGCGCCGGGCCGGGCAGCGTGAGCAGCAGGCCCGTGCCGGTGGTGGCCGCCGCCGCCGTGCTGGTGCGAACCCTGTTCAGCTCGATGACGGCGTTGGGAACGTCATTTTTGCGGGCGTAGGCTTCGGCCCGAATCAGGACCATTTCATTGGGCAGATACACCGGGATGGGGGCGCTGTTGGCCGTGTAGAAACCGGTGCCCAGGTTTTGGGTGGGCAGCGGAGCCGGGCTGATGCGCAACAGAACGGGGATGCGCCGGTCGCCCGCTTCAGGCGCGAGGGCGCCGGTCAGGCCCAGGCTGGTGTTAAAAGGCTCGAACACGTTTTTGTTGCCGAAGGCCACCTCAAAAATCGGGTTGCGGGTGTTGTCATCGAAGTTGAAAACCGAGCGGCTGGTCAGGCTGACGCGGCCGGCGGCGGCCAGGGCCTTGTCGTAGTCGCCGGCTTGCAGGCTGTAGCGCGCAATCAGGGCCTGAATGGTGTTGGCCAGGTCGATGCCGGGCACAATCTTGGCGTTGAAATCGGCCGAAACCGGATTGGCGGCCAGCTGGGTGGCGGCCGTTTCGAGCTGGGCCACGGCGTTTTGCAGCAGCTGCACGCGCGGCACGAAGGGCGCGTTTTCCTGCACGGCCAGCGGGGCCTGCTCAAAAAACTGCGCCAGCGTGCCCAGCGCCAGCGCCCGGAAAATGCTGGCGTAGGCCACAATGCCGCTGCGGGTGCCCAGGTCGGTGGCGTTGTTGGCATTGGCCAGCACCAGGTCGGCGTTGGCCTTCACCAGGTTGGCCTGCGTCCAGAGGTTGCGCACCACGCCGTTGCTGTTGGTCACGTTGCCCGCGCCCAGGCTCACGTTGTACTCCTCGATATTGCCCACGTTGAGAATGGTCAGCTCCTTGGTGCTGAGCCCGCCGGCCGCCACCGAGTTGTAGATGACGCTCAGCAGGCCGCCCGTGCTGTAGCGGGCCTGCAGGCCGTTGCAGAGCGTAATCAGGCCATCGGAAGAAGTCACGACCTGCTGCTGGCTGGCCGAGCTGGGGTTCAGGTATTCCTTGTTGCAGCTGCCGAGCGAGAGGGCCAGCAACGCCGCGAGTATGGTATATTTTTTCATGGCAAAAGCTGGGGCTAGAACGAGGCCGAAAGTTTGAGCTGATAAGTGCGCGGAATGGGCACGTTGCCGAAGTCGATGGCGCGCAGCAGGTCGTTGGAGCCGCCGGCGCTGGTTTCGGGGTCGAAGCCGTTGTAGTTGTCCCACGAAATGAGGTTGCGGCCCACCAGCGACACATTCAAATTGCTGATAAACCGGCTGAACGTGGGCAGCGTGTAGCTCAGCGCGGCCTCGCGCAGCTTCACGAAGGAGCCGTCATCGACCCGGAATTCCTGGGTGTTGTAGATGGCGAAGATGTAGCCGCGCGGCAGCGTGCCGCGCAATTCCTGCTCGGCCAGGTCGCCGAGGCCCACGCCCTGGCGGGTGCGCTTGTCGGCGTTGAACACGTTGTTGCCCTGCACGGCATCGGCCAGCAGGTGCAGGCTCAGCTTCTTGTACGTCAGGTTGGTGCTGATGGAGCCGGTCCATTTCGGGTTCGGGTCGCCGATAATCAGGTTGGCGATGGCCGTGCCGGTGGCGTAGCTGGGCTGGCCGTTGCCGTCGCGGGCGGGGGTGAAGCCCGTAGCGCCCACGGGCTGGCCAATGGCGCGCTCGTCCTGCGGAAAGCCTTGGGGCGTGAGCAGCAGCCCGCCATCGGCGGTGCGGGCGTAGCCCGAGCCGTAGAACACGCCCGCCGGCTGCCCGGCCAGCAGGTATACCGGCGCGCCGGCCGCGTTGTCGATGGAAATGGCCTGGGTGCTGCCGTTCGAGCCGGGCAGGTCGAGCACTTTGTTGCGGTTGCGGTTGTAGATGGCCGTCACGTCCCAGGTGAAGTCAGTGGTTTTCACGGGCACCACCGTCAGCTGGATTTCCACGCCCCGGTTTTCCATGCGGCCCACGTTGTTGAAGATAGTGGCCCCGCCCGACGAGGGCGCGAGGTTGCGCGAGAGCAGCAGGTCGTCGATTTTCTGGTGGTACACCGTCACGCCCAGCCCGATGCGGTCCTTCAGGAAGCCCAAATCCACGCCGCCTTCCAGCTCCGAGTTGCGCTCCGGCTTCACGTCGGGGTTGGCCAGCTGGGTGCTGGGCGTGAGGGTGTTTTTGCCCAGAAAGCCCACCGGATTAAACTGGTAGAAACGGCCGTAGGTGGGCAGCGTCACCAGGTTGCCGGCTTCGCCGTAGCTGGCCCGCAGCTTCAGCGTGTTGAACGTGTTGGCATACGCTGCATCGCGCCAGAAGCCCAAATCCGATACCACCAGCGAGCCGCTGATTTTGGGATAAACCTGGTTGGTCTGGGCCGGCGAGAACTTCGTGGCCTGGTCGCGCCGGATGGCCCCGGTCACAAACGCCAGGTTGCGGAAGCCGATGGTGGCCTGCCCGTAGTAGCCGCTCAGCGAAAACCGGTCGAGGTTGTAGGCCGAGGTCACGGTGGTGTTCGAGGCCCCGCTCACGGTGGTGATGAACGGTGCCAGGTTCTGGCCCTGGGTGGCCGTGATTTCCTGCTGGCTGTACTGGTAGCTGTAGCCGGCGCGCAGGTTCAGCTTCAGGTCTTCGGTGAAGGAAACTTCGTAGCCGGCGTTGATGTCGGAGTTCAGCTGCACGGCCACGTTGTTGGCATTGGACGCGTAGCCGAACGGGTAGCGGGCCGCCGGCAGGCCGGCCGCCGCCTGGTAGGGGTAGGGCCGGATGTAGCCCTGGCCCACCTGCGAAAACGCATCCACGCCAATGACATAATCGAGCGAAAAGCCCTTGAACGGCGTGAGGTTCACCTGCACGTCGCTGATGGTCCGGTTCACGCCCTGCGTAAACTTCATGTCCTCGATGGTCGAGAGCGGGTTCACGCGGGTGGGCTCCACGGCCAGCAGGTTGCCGCTGGCATCGCGCTGGGTGATGTCGTAGATGTTGTTGGTGATGTTCACCGAGTTAATCGGGCTGTAGAACACGTTGCCGTTGGCCTTCTCGTTCGAAAAGCTGTTGACGTAGCTCAGCCCGGCCGATACCTTGGCCCAGTCGGTCAGGCGCTGGTCTACCCGCGCCCGCAGGTTGTAGCGCGTGAAATCGGTGCCCTTGATGATGCCTTGGTTTTTGAGGTAGCCCGCCGAGATGTAGTACTGCGTGCGGTCCGAGCCGCCGGCAATCGAAACGCTGTTGTCGGTGCCGTAGCCCTTCTGGAAAATCTGGTCGAAGTAGTTGTAGCGCGGCACGTCCACCAGGTTACTGGCCAGCGGCGTGGCCACGTTGGCGCGGGTGATGCTGGTGGTGGTGGTGCCGGGGTTGGCCGCAATCTGAGCCGCCGAAATCCCGCCAATGGTGTACAAACGCAGGCCAGCAAAGCCAAACTGCTTACCATACGTATTCACCGGCACCGATTTCCGCAACTCGTTCATCGTCACGCTGGTGCTCACGCTCACACGCGGCGCGCCCGTGGCCCCGCGCTTGGTGGTGATGAGCACCACGCCGTTGGCCGCCCGCGAGCCGTAGATGGCCGCCGCCGCCGCCCCGTTGATGACGTTGAGGCTGGCAATGTCGTTGGGGTTGAGGTCGGCCAGGCGGTTCTGGCCGGCGTTGGCCTGCCCGATGTCGTTGGCCAGCGCCAGCTGCGACACGTTGGTGCTGGCGTTGCTCACTATCACGCCGTCAATCACATACAGCGGGTCGGAGCTGCCCGCCAGCGTGTGAATGCCCCGCAGGCGCACCGACAGCGAGCCCGCCGGGTCGCCCGAGTTCTGGGTAATCTGCGCGCCCGGCACCTTGCCCTGCAGCGAGTTCAGCACTCCGCCCGAGCCGCTTTGCGTCAGCTCCGCGCCCTGCACCGTGCTGATGGCGTTGCCCAGCTCGCGCCGGTTCACGGTCACCGTCGAGCCCACCACCACAATCTCATCGAGCTTCTGCTGGGCTTCGGCCAGGGCCACGTCGGTGGTCACGGTGGCCTCGGTGCCCAGCCGCAGGGGCCGCGTTTCGGTCTTGTACCCCACCAGCGACACCGTGAGCGTGTAGCTGCCCGGCACCAGCGTAGCCCCCAGGCTATAAGCCCCGTCCGCATCGGACGTCGCCCCCACGGTAGTGCCGCCCAGCAGCACCGTCGCGCCCGGCAGGCCCTGCCCGGCGGCATCGGTCACCCGGCCGCGCAGGGTGTAGCGCTGGTCCTGGGCCTGGGCCAGCAGCGGCCCCGCCCACAGCAAGAACAGCAAGAGCCCGCTCAGGTACCGGGCCAAAGGATTTCGGTAAGAATGCAGCATACAGAAGAGGGGTTAGGGTGAGCGAAAATGGTGATGGTTTGGGCCGGTTGTTATGTGTTTTGTGCGAAAAGTATCTGTCATCCTGAGCGCAACGAAGGACCTTATCACGCTTGTGCCATTTCAATCCAGGCAAGCTATTAAGTCGTAATCAGGTCCTTCGCTGCGCTCAGGATGACAGGTGGGTCAGAACTCCCAGCGCACGAAGGCCTCGATGCCCTCGTATTCCGGCAGGCCCAGCTGGTCGTAGAGCTTGGCCGTGGTGCGGTTCCGCGCCTCGGCGCGCTGCCAGAACTCGCGCTGGTCGGCCCCGGGGAACAGCGGCCGGTCCTTCTGGCTTTGGTGCTTGAAGATGGCGCGGCGCTTGCGCGTGAGCTCCTGCGGCGAAAGGGGCACGGCCATCTCAATCTGGTCGATGTCCCATTCCTGCCAGGCGCCGCGGTAGAGCCACACCCAGCAGTCGTCGAGCCAGGCCGTGCCGGAGGCTTTGAGGCGGTGGATGCTTTCAAAAATGGCCGCCAGGCACACGCGGTGCGTGCCGTGCGGGTCCGAAAGGTCGCCGGCGGCGTAAATCTGCTGGGGCCGGATGCGGTTCAGCAGCTCCATCGTGATGCGGATATCCTCGTCGCCGAGCGGTTTTTTGCGCACCCGGCCGGTTTCGTAAAACGGCAGGTTCAGGAAGTGGGCGCGCTCGTCGGGGTCGAGGCCGGCGTAGCGCAGGGCACTTTTGGCCTCGCCGCTCCGGATAAGGCCCTTTATCTGCTGCACCTCGTCGCTGTCGACCTGGCCGGGCTGTTTCTTTTTGAGGAAATCGGCCACGCGGTGGTAGAGGTTGTCGGCGGGCTCGCCGCTGGAAAAGTGAAACGCCTGGTCGTAGTCGGCCACGAAATCGGCGAAGCGAATGGCCTCGTCATCGAACACGGCAATGTTGCCCGACGTCTGGTAGGCCACGTGCACCTCGTGACCCTGGTCCACGAGCCGCAGCAGGGTGCCGCCCATCGAAATCACGTCGTCGTCGGGGTGCGGGCTGAAGATGAGCACGCGCTTCGGAAACGGTTCGGCGCGCTCGGGCCGGTAGGTGTCGTCGGCGTGGGGCTTGCCGCCGGGCCAGCCCGTGATGGTGTGCTGCAGCTCGTTGAACACCCGGATGTTGATGTCGTAGGCCGGGCCCGACTGGGCCAGCAGCTCCGAGAGGCCGTTCTCGTTGTAGTCTTCCTCGGTGAGCTTGAGAATGGGTTTCGTGACGGTGCGGGCCAGCCAGGTCACGGCCTTGCGCACCAGGGCGGCGTCGTGCCAGCTGCAGGGCAGGTTGAGCAGCCAGGGCGTTTTGCGGGGCGTGAGCTCGGCCCCGGCGGCTTCGTCGAGCACCACCTGCACGGCGGGGTGGCGCTGCAGGTACGTAGCGGGCACGGTGTCGCTCACCTCGCCTTCCACCATGCGCTTCACCACGGCGGCCTTGCCCTCGCCCCAGGCCATGAGCACAATCCGACGGGCTTCGAGAATGGTGCCCACGCCCATCGTCAGGGCGCGGCGCGGCACGTTTTCCTCCCCGTAAAAATCCGAGGCCGCGTCGGTGCGCGTGACGTGGTCCAGGGTAATCATGCGGGTGCGGGAGGCCGGGCCGGAGCCGGGCTCGTTGAAGCCGATGTGCCCGGTGCGCCCGATGCCCAGCAGCTGCAAATCGATGCCGCCGGCCTCCCGAATCTGCTCCTCGTAGCGCTGGCAAAACGCGGCCACCTGCTCCGGCGGCACGGTGCCGTCGGGGATGTGCACGTTTTCGGGCCGGATGTCAACGTGGTCGAACAAATACTCCCGCATGAAGCGCACGTAGCTCTGCAGCGAGTCGGGCGCCATGGGGTAATACTCGTCCAGGTTGAAGCTGACCACGTTCTGAAAGCTCAGGCCGTCTTCGCGGTGCAGGCGCACCAGCTCCTCATACACGCGGGTAGGCGAGGAGCCGGTGGCGAGGCCCAGCACGCAGGTGCGGCCCTCGGCGGCGCGGGCGCGAATGAGCCCGGCAATCTGGCCGGCCACGGCGGCCGAGGCCAGCTCCGAATCGGAATAGATGCTGACGGGCAGGTGCGCCCCCGGCGTAGCGGGCAGGTGCGTGAATTCAGGAGTCATAGCAGGTGGGAGTAGGGGAAGCGGAGAATTGACCGAAAAGGTGAGCAGAAAATTGGCGAAAAACGACTGGTGACCAAAATATTTGCTGCATGATAATGGAATATCAATAAATTAACATAGATATTGCCTGAAGCCCAAGTCGTTTTTTTTCCCGCAAACGTTTGGGGCAATATTACCCGAATATTTCGCACATTTGACGCCCCAACTTCATTTTGTGCTCACGCAGCGCCTGAGCGGCCGCTGTCCCATTCGCTTTCTCTCACCAAACTTCCTTTCTCATGAAAAAAACGTACTGGCTATTTCTGTTTTTGCTGGTGCTGCTGGCACCTCCCGGCTGGGCCCAGGCCCTGCGCACGGTCAGCGGCATCGTCACCTCGGGCACCGACCAAAGCCCGCTGCCGGGCGTGACGGTGCTCGTGAAGGGCACCACCTCCGGCAGCACCTCCGGCTCCGACGGCCGCTACTCGGTGCAGGCCGCGCCGGGCGCCACGCTGGTGTTCAGCTTCATCGGCTACACGTCGCAGGAGCGGAAAGTGGATGCCGACGGGGCCGTGGATGTGGCCCTGAAGGAAAGCACTGCCGCGCTGGACGAAGTGGTGGTGACGGCGTACAACATTGCCCAGGACAAGCGCACGCTCGTGACGGCCGTGCAGGAAGTGAAGAGCAAGGACCTGATTGACTCGCGCCAGACCAACGTGGTGAATGCCTTGCAGGGCAAAATCGCGGGCGTGAACATCACCTCCTCGGGCGGAGCGCCGGGCGAGGGCGCGGCCATCGTCATCCGGGGCGGCAACTCGCTCGACGGCGACAACCAGCCGCTGTTCGTCATCGACGGGATGATTATGGACAACAGCTCGTTTCAGGAAAGCGCGGCGCCCGGCGCGGGCTCGCAGTTCAACGGTCTGCTGGGCCGCTCGGTGGGCGCCGCCAACCGCGCCGGCGACCTCAACCCCGAGGACATTGCCAGCATCACGGTGCTGAAGGGGCCGGCCGCCGCCGCCCTCTACGGCCTGCGCGCCGCCAACGGCGCGGTGGTCATCACCACCAAAAAAGGCACGGCCGGCCGCACCACGCTCAACGTGCGCAGCCAGGTGTCGGTGGATGAGGTGAACCGGCTGCCCAAAATGCAGGACCAGTACGGCCAGGGCTCCAACGGCGTGTTCGACGGCACCACGCGGGTGTCGTTCGGGCCGCGCTTCACGCCGGGCCAGCCGGTGTACGACAACCTCGGCAACTTCTACCGCAAGGGCTACACCTACCAGAACTTCCTGAACATGTCGGGCGGCTCGGACAAAGCCACGTTTTTCGTGTCGGCCTCCAACCTGCAGCAGAGCGGCGTGACGCCCCAGAGCAAGTACGACAAAAGCACGGTGCGCCTCTCGGGCACGGCCGAAATCTCGCCCCGGCTCAGCGTGAGCGGCTCGGCGCAGTACCTCACTTCGGGCGGCGAGCGGCCCATTCAGGGGCCGGGCCTGTTCGGGTCGTCGGGCGGCTACCTGCTCAGCCTGCTGAACTGGCCGCGCAACGACGATGCCCGCAACTACCTCAATCCCGACGGCTCGCGCCGCCGCCTGCTGGCCCTGGGCAACGGCACCGACGCCGACGCCGACAACCCCTACTTCACCGTGGAGCGCAACCCGCAGACCGACCGCACCAACCGCTTCGTGGGCAACGTGCAGCTGAGCTTCAAGGCGGCCAAGTGGCTGACCTTGAGCCATAACATCGGGACGGACCTATACACCTCGCGCAACACCTCGGTGCGCGCCGTGGGCACCTCGCAGGTAGGCAACCAGAACGGCGGCATTGCCGAAACCGTGGACCAGTTCCGGCTGATTACGGCCTCCACGCTGGCCACGTTCACCCACGATTTCAACTCCAACTTTGGCGGCACCTTCATCCTGGGCAATACCATTGAGGAAAACAAGGACCAGGCCGTGGACTACATCGGCCTGATTTTCCAGAACCCCGGCTTTGTGGGGCTGAACAACACCGTGAACCGCAGCGCCCTGCAGCGCGATACCAAGCGCCACCTCATCGGCAACTTCGCCCGCCTGAGCATCAGCGCCTTCAACCAGGTATTCGTGGAATTGCAGGCCCGCTACGACCAGTCCTCGACCCTGCCCCGGCCCGACGAGAACAAGATTTATGGCAAGGGTTTCCTCTACGGCTCGGCCGGCCTGGGCTACGAATTCACCAAAACGCTGGGCCTGGAGCAGAACAACATCCTGAACTACGGCAAGGTCCGCGCCTCGGTGGCCGAGGTGGGCAAGGACACGCAGCCCTACCGCGTGCTGGCCGCGCTGGCCCAGAACACCTACATCGGCGGCGGCTTTCGCAACGATTTCTTCGGCTCGAACCCTAACCTCAAGCCCGAGCGCACCCGCACCTACGAGGCCGGCATCAACCTACAGTTCCTGAAAAACCGGCTGAGCCTGGATTTCAACTACTACTACTCGCGCAGCAAGGACCAGATTATTGCGCCCCGCGTGAGTCAGGCGGCCGGTTTCATCCTGCAATACATCAACGGCGGCATCGTGACCAACGAAGGGCAGGAGGTTTCCCTCACCGGCTCGCCGGTGCGCGGCAAGAATTTCAGCTGGGACATCACGGCCAACTTCTACCACAACACCAACCGCGTGGAAGAGCTGCCGTACCCGCTCACCGTGGTGTTTCAGTCCGATGCCTTCATTACGGACGTGCACGAGGGCGGCGCTTTCCCCGGGCGGCCCATCACGGGCGTGGGCGCCACGGATTTCGTGCGCGTGACCGACCCCAACAGCCCATCCTTCGGCCAGGTGCTCATCGGGGCCAACGGCTACCCCAGCGTGAACACCAGCCTGCTCTACGCCGGCGACCGTGCCCCGCGCTTCACCACCCAACTCACCAACACGTTCACGTACAAAGGCCTGTCGCTGGCCGCGCTGTTCGATTTCCGGGTGGGCGGCAAGGTGATTAACGGCAACGACTGGTACCAGACCGGCGTGGGCACTTCGCAGCGCACCGCCGACCGCTACAACACGGTGACCTTCGACGGCGTGGTGGCCGTGAAAAACCCCGACGGCAGCACCAGCTACGTGGCCAACACCCGCGCCGTGGAGCTGACCCAGACCTACTACACCAGCATTCTGGGCCGGGTGGGCACGGCCTTTATCGAAGATGGCTCGTGGGCCCGCCTGCGCTACGCCACGCTCAGCTACGCGCTGCCCGCCAGCCTGCTGAGCCCCACCAAATTCATCAAGGGCGTGGAGCTGAGCGTGACCGGCCGCAACCTGGTGCTGCTCACTAACTACACCGGCGCCGACCCCGAAACCTCGGCGGCCGGCGCGGGCGTGCGCGGCGGCGGCTCCAACGGCTTCGACTTTGGCAACGTGCCCGCCACGCGGGGCGTGGACATGGCCGTGCGGGTCAATTTCTAACCCTGTCTTTCCAGCTGTATTATGAACCTGAAACGATATATCCTGAGCCTGGGCCTGCTCACTACGGCGGCGGCGCTCACCGCGTGCGAGAAGTTTCTCGACGTGAACGACAACCCCAACAACCCGGTGGTTTCGACGCCCAACTTCCTGCTGCCGGGCATCATTTCCAACGGCATTCAGACGCAGATGTTCACGGCGCTGCGCACGCCCTACATCACGCAGTACGTGGTGAGCCGCACGGCCAACAGCGGCGGCAACGACCAGTATTTCTTCACCAACGCGCAGAGCACGAACACGTTCAATTATTCCTACTTCCAGTCGGGCGGCAACATCCCGACCATGCAGAAGGCGGCCGAGGCCGAAGGCTCGGTGTACTACATCGGGGCTGGCAAGATTATGCAGGCCGTGATTCTGGCCCACGCCACCGATATGCTGGGCGACATTCCCTACTCCGAAGCTTACCAGGGCGGGGCCAACTTCACGCCCAAATACGACTCGCAGCAGCAGATTTATGCCACCATCAACCAGCTCTGCGACGAGGGCGTGGTGGAGATGAGCAAGCCCGCCAGCGCGCAGGTGCGCCCCTTCTACAGCACCTCGCCCAGCGAAAGCGGCGACATCCTCTACAAGGGCGACCCCGGCAAATGGGTGCGCCTGGCCTACGCCCTGAAAGCGCGCCAGGCCCAGCACCTCACCAAAAAGGGCAGCTACGACCCCCGCGCCGTGCTGGCGCTGTGCGACCGGGCCTTCACGTCGTCGGCCGATGATGCGCAAATCAACTTCCAGGTGGCCGTGGCCCCGCTCACGAACACGACCAACATTTTTGGCGTGACGCGGGCCAACTTCGGCACGGCCACGTTTTCGTCGAACATCATCAAGTACCTGAACGGGACCACCTTCCCCGGCGTGGTGGACCCCCGCTTTGGCGTACTCACGCCCACCACCAGCCTGGGCGTGAACCCCGGCGCGGGCACCAGCAGCACCGCCAACCTCACGCCCGGCTCCACCATCACCGACTTCTACGGCGGCTGGTATGCCCGCGACCTGGGCTACTTCGAGGCCATTACCTACCACGAAATCAAGTTCATCGAAGCCGAAGCCGCCTTCCTGGCCAACGACAAAACCCGCGCCCTGGCGGCCCTGCGCGAAGGCATTCGGGCGCACATGAAGAAAGTGGGCGGCGGGGGCTCGTACTCGCCGCCGGCCGTTACGTTCCCCGCCATTCTCGACGGGCAGATTGCGGCCTACCTGGCCAGCGCGGCCGTGCCCCAGACCGAGGCCACGCTCACGCTGCGCAGCATCATGGAGCAGAAATACATTGCCATGTTCCTGAACCCGGACTCGTGGTCGGACCTGCGCCGCTACGACTTCCGCGCCGACCTGTACGTGAACTTCCTCTACCCGACGGGGGCCAATACCGGCCTGGCCAGCCAGACCGACCCCCTGCGCCGCTACCCGCGCCGCCTGCTGCCCGGCGCCACCGAAGTCACGGTGAACCCCAACGCCGTGGCGGGCCTCTACGCCGAAGCCGGCGCCACCAGCGACAGCGACTACCTGACCAAGCCGCTGTGGTTTGACCGGCCGTAGGAGAACGTCATGCCGCAAATCGTCTGTCATCCTGAGCAGCGCGAAGGTCCTTCGCGCTGCTCAGGATGACAGATGAACGTGTTTATAATTCCTTTTGACTTCAATTCCTTCCCAATATGAAATTCTCCTTTAAACCCCTGCTGCTGGCGCTGCCCCTGCTGGGGGCGCTGCTGGGCGGCTGTAAGAAAGAGCTGGACGACTATTACCACGCGCCCGATGACGGCTCGGTTTCGGATGCGGGCTTTGCCGGGCTGGGGCTGCCGCGCGTGCCGCTGGGCACCCGCTATGCCCCCGGCGAAACCGTGCCGCTCTACGTGACCTTCAACGAGACGGACCAGCTGCGCGACATCACCGTGTTCCACGTCATCAACAAAACCGACTCGACCACGACCGGGACCTACCCGGCCAATGGCGTGTTCAATGCCGCCGGTGGGCTGCTGGCCCAGGCCGTGCCCTACGTGGTGCCGGCCGCTACCAACGGCGTGCCCGTGCGCGTGGACGTGACGCTGCGCTTCCAGAACGGGGCCACGCGCCTGCGCCGCTTCACCTACAACGTGGCCCAGCCCATCACCCTCAGGTTTGGCACCACGCCGGCCACCTACCGCAACACGCTGGCGGCCACGGCCCAGGCCGAGGGCGACATCATCGGCTACTCGCTTATCATCAATGAAACCGGCATCGGGGTGGTGCCCACGCCCCCGAACCTGCCCACGGCGGCCAACCCGCTGTTTAAGGCCGTGGACAGCCTCACCACGTTTTACCGCATCGGGACCGGCGCGCCGGTACGGGTGGGCGTGATTCGCAACCCCTCGAACGGCGCCGCCAACACCCGCACCGTGGACGTGACCATTCCGCGCGGAGCCCAGGGGCAGCAGCTCACCTACTCGTTCACGGCCTACGGCGCGGTGCAGGCCGTGACGGTGACGGCGCCGCCCATCGGCGTGGTGGCGGCCACGCCGCTGGCCACCCTGCGCACGGGCCGCATCAGCGGCGGCCCCAACGCCACCCCCGATTCCTTGGCTTTCAACCTGCGCACCGGCCTCATCGAGCCGGCCGCCAACCCGGCCACGACCAAGGATTTGTTCGTGAGCGGGCTGAGCGGCAACGTGGTCAACCTCTCGGCCGCCAACACCACGCGCTACACCAAAATCACGGCCCTGCAGCTGGATAGGGGCTTCTACACCAGCGCCACGGCCAATGCCGTGGCCACGGCCCTCTACACCAACGGCCTCACCGCCGGCCTCGTCAGCGCCGACCTGGGGGCCGTGGCCGCCGGCGACGTCTACGCCGTGCGCATTCGCGGGGCCGAGTTTGCGCTGCTGCGCATCCTCAGCGTGAAGCCCAGCAGCGCCGGCTCCAATGCCCGGGTGCGGTTTGAGTACAAGCTGCTATAGCCAGTGCCGAAAGCCGCCGCCGCATGCGGTTGGCCTATTACCAAGTGTGCCCACCTGGCTTACCGCATGCGGCGGGCCGGGTGGGCACACTTGGTAATAGCCCCGCCACGCGTTGCGATGCCCGTGGGAGGTGTGGCGAATAGCCCCGCCACGCGTTGCGGTGCCCGTGGGAGGTGTGGCGAAGGGCACCGCAACACGTGGAGACGGTTTTCGGCAGTCGTCCGCTACCGCCCCCCAAACAGTCGCCCGAAGAAGCCCTTCTTCTTCGCCGGCTTCTCTTTCACCTTCACTTTGATGAGCGGCGCGGCCTTGTCGGGGCTCTCGCCGCCGCTGGGCAGGGTGAAGCGCGGGTCGGGCTTGGCGGTGGCGGGGGCAGGTGGGGAGATGGCGGGGGCCGCCGCCACTGGTTTGGTGCCGCCGGGCAGCTGGCCCTGGGCAATTTCGGGCCCGGCCTGGCCGGTGCTGATGACGCGCATCGGCCGGCCTTCGTTGTGCAGGCGGTCCACGGCCGTCACGTAGTAGGCGTAGGCCTGGCCGGGCACGGCGGTGGTGTCCACGTAGGTAGCGGGGTAGCCGGGGGCGGGGCGGGGCAGGGCCAGGATGCGGCGCGGGTCGTTGGGCGAGCTGCGCTCGTTGGGGGCGAAGCGGTAGAGCACGTAGTAGGTGGCCGCGTCGCCGTCGGCGGCGGGCGGGCCGCTTTGCCAGCTCAGGGTCACCGTATTGTCGGTGCGGCGCAGCAGGAGGTTGGCCACGGGCAGGGGCGGGGTGCTGTCGAGCCAGGGCATGGCGGGCACCAGGGCGGGGTAGCGGAACAGGTCCTGGGTGAGCGAATCGGTGGTGTGCAGGGGGTTGCGCAGCACCGATTTGGCCGAGAAAAACACGCTGCCGTTCACTTCGCCCTCGTAGCTGCGGTTGGTGCGAATCTGGCGGGGCAGCTCGCGCGGGTTGCGCCAGGTGGTGTCGGAGCGGGTGCTTTCCAGCATCCGGTAGGTGCCGTGGCCGATGTAGAGGTGGCGGTCGAACTTGTTCTCGGCCCACCACTTCACCAGCACGGGGTAGGGGCAGAGGCGGAAATTGCTGCTCCAGTACAGCTGCGGCACGATGTAGTCAATCCAGCCCTTCTCCAGCCAGCCGCGCGTGTCGGCATACAGGTTGGAGTAGGAGGGCTGCCCGGCCCGCGTGTCGGAGCCCTGCGGAAAGTCCTTCGACTTGTTCATCCACACCCCAAACGGCGAGATGCCGAACTTCACCCAGCGCTTGGTGGCCTGAATGCTGTCGTGCAGGTCATGAATGAGAATGTCCACGTTGCGCCGCCGCCAGTCGGCCAGCTTCGGAATGCTGTCGGGGTTGAAGTCGCGGAAGGCGGCCTCGTCGTGAATGACCTTGCCCGGGTCGGGGTAGGGGTAGAAATAGTCGTCGAAGTGCACCGCGTCGATGTCGTAGCGCCGCACCACGTCCAGGATAACGCGGGTGATGTGCTCGCGCACCTCCGGCAGGCCGGGGTTGTAGAGCAGCTGCCCGCCGTAGCGCAAAAACCACTGCGGATGCTGGCGGTAGGGGTGGTTGGCCGCCAGCCGCCGCGTCACCGAGTCCATGGTGGCGCGGTAGGGGTTGAACCAGGCGTGAAACTCCATGCCGCGCCGGTGCGCCTCCGTGATGAGGAAGGGCAGGGGGTCCTGGCCGTCGGCGGGGGCTTTGCCCTGGGTGCCGGTCAGCCACTTGCTCCAGGGCTCCAGGTCCGACTTATAAAACGCATCCGACGCGGGCCGGATTTGCACGAACACGGCGTTGAGGCCGGCGCGCTGGCCGGCATCGAGCAGGCGGCGGTACTCGCGGCGGTACTGGTCGGGCGCTTCGCCGCGCTGGTTGGGCCAGTCGATGTTTTCGACGGTGGCAATCCACATGGCGCGCAGCTCGCGCTTGGGCGGCGGGGCATCTGCGGCCTCGGCCGCGTCGGGCGTGGTCTGGGCCCGGGTGGGATTTAGCCAGCCGCTGCCGCTCAGCAGCAACAGCAACAACAAAAGCCGGCCAGCGGCAAGAGAACGAAGCATCAAGGAAAAGGAACAGCACCGATAATTGCCGCAAATTACGGCGGGCCGGCCGGCCATGCCGCCGCCGCCGCCGCCGTGCGGCGTTTTTGGGGCCGGTTTCCGGGGGCATGATAGCGCGGTGCCGGGCCCGGACGCGGCCATTTTCCGCCCCTGAGCCAGCCACGCACGAAGCCGGACAGAAGAAGGCCATTTCTGCCTGATTATTCGTCGGATGCAGGGCAAAGTGAGTAATTTTACAAAAAAAGGGCCGCTTCGATACCCTGCAATCACAGTGAAGCACGGTGGCCTGCAACGTCCCATGACTGATTCCGCTACTTTAATTCCCCTCAACGAAGAGCTGCGCCTGCAGGCCCTGCGCCCGTACCAGCTCTTCAATACCATGCAGGACGAAACCTTTACGGAGCTCGTTCGCCTGGCGGCCAAGCTGTTCAACGTTCCCATCGGCATCATTGCCTTTGTGGAGGCCGAAGAAGTGCGCTTCGGGCTCAACCACGGCCTCGACCCCACCATGGACCGCGTGGACCGCTGGCAGACCCTGTGTTCGGTGGCCATGCTGGATGAAGGCATCAGCGTGTACGAAGACCTGCACAACCAGCCCTGCGACCTCATCGACTCGGCCCTCGTGCTGCGGCTCAACCTGGGCTTTTATGCCGGCACCACCCTGCGCACCGCCGAAGGCCACGCCATTGGGGTGCTCTGCGTGATTGACCACAAGGCCCGGCGCTTCAAGCAAGAAGAGGGCGACTTGCTGGAGCGCCTGGGCAAAGTGGTGATGAGCCTGCTCGACCTGCGCCTGCACCTGGTGCAGCAGCCCCTGTGGAACCAGGAGCTGTGGACGGCAGTGTACCAGCGCATCGAAAGCTCGATAACCCGGCTGGAAACCCTCTCCTCCCTGGCCAGCTGGGAAGATGAATACGACAGCGAAGCCGTAAAATCCTACCAGAAATCAACCCACGATGAGATGATTCGCGTCATCGAAGTCCTCATCGAGCAGATTCGGCTCCGGAATCCGAATGCCGGCTGAGGCTGGTTTTTAGCATTGAAAAAGGCCCGCAACACTGGTTTGCGGGCCTTTTTTCGTTTGGTGGGGGGCGGCGCCTGCCGCGCAAATCACGAGCCGGTGAGCTCGGTATCCGTCATCGGCTGGTCGGGGGTGTCGGGGCGGGCGGTTTTATCGGGGCCGCCTTCGAGGCCGTTGGTCTGGCTGGCATCGCCGTAGTCGCCCCGGATGCCGGCGCCGTCGCCCATGTTCTGCTGGGTGCTGCTGGGAATGGTGGTGCCGGTGCTGGCCTGCTCGTCGGGGGCTGTGTCGGGCGTGGCGTTCACGGTGGCCTCGTTTTCCGATTCCTGGTCGGGCGTCGAGGCGTCGGTGCCGGCGTAGTCGGGGCGGGGGTCGGTGGGGTTTTGCTCGGGCGTAGGCATGGGGTTGGGGAGGTAAGCTTCGGCCTGCCCCTGGCGGAGGCCGGGCCGAAATGAATGAAAAGGAAGAATCAGAAGCCGCCGCAGCGGCCGCTTTCTGCTGTACGGCCCGCCGGCGCGGTGGTTGGGCACGGCCAGATTGCGCGCCGTGTGCCATCTTGGGGCGGCGTTCGCCTTTCCCATTTGTTTAATCCTGGCGGCCGGCCTGGCTGCTGACGCTTTTTCCCCCATCGTGTCCGACTCCCTCACCGATTTCTACCACCAGAAAACCGATGCCGAGCTGCAGTTTTTTCTGGATAATCCCGGCTACTACCAGCCAGAACTGGTAGCCGAGGCCCGCCGCGAGCTGCGCCGCCGGGGCGTGTTGCCGAGTCCGCCCATCGTGGCCCCTGCGCCGGCCCCGGCCTACCAGCCCGCCCCCGAGGCCGCGCCCGCGCCCGGCCTGAAAACCGGCCCGGTGGTGCTGGGCGTGGCCGTGGTGCTGGCCCTGAGCCTAGGCGGCTTCTACTATGTGCAGCAGAAAAACAGCCCGGCTGCGCCCGCACCCGCTGCCGAAGCCCCGCCCGTGGCGGCCCGCAAAGGCCCGCCACAGCTCACCGAAGTGGCCACCTCCGCCATCCCGAACTACGACGTGGACGGCCTCGTGGAGCAGCAGCTCCGGCGGGTGCCGGCCGCCGAGCGCGCCGCTGCCAAAGCCGCCGGCCAGCCCCTGCGGCAGTACCGCGAGCTGGCCCGGCGCTTCTGGGCCGCCGAAACCCAGACCGAGTACCTGCTCAACCAGGCCCGGGAGGGCAAGGCCGGCCCCGTGTTTGCCGACCAGACCCTGGTGGCCCGCACCACTTGGAGCGCCTGGAACAAGGCTGCCGTTTACAAATACAAGTTCGGCCCCGCCATGCAGCGGCAGCTCGAATTGATGCTGGACGTGGCCAGCAGCCAGCAGCACCTGCTGGAAATGTACCCCGACCTGCTGCCCAACCGCCGCTTTGCCTCTGATAAAGAGGCCACCGCGCGCGGCGAGGACGTGCAGTACTGGATGCACGACCTGCTGCCGGTGTCGCCCGTCACCGGGCGGCCCTACAAGGCGAAGGCCGTCACGCTGCACATGTAATGTAGCGCGGACTTTTAGTCCGCGCGTTGAATCTCTGGTGGGGACGCGGACTAAAAGTCCGCGCTACGGCGCAACTGTTCCGAAACCACATTAACATCTGGCAAATTGGCCGGTTGGGCAAGCTGGCGCACTCCTTGCCGCGCCAGCCCGCAATGGAAGCTCCTACGCCCGACCCCGCCCCCGGCTCCACGGCCGCCCTCGCCGCCCGGCTTTTCGCCCAGAAGCCCGAAGCCGAGCTGCTGTACCTGGCCCAGAATGCCGCCCGCTACGGCCCCGCCGTGAGCGCCGCCGCCGTGGCCGAGCTGCGCCGCCGCGAGCTGCTGCCCGAGCCCGCCCGCCCGGCCCCGCCGCCCCCGCCCGAAACGGCCGAAACCTGGGGCCAGCTGTTCGGGCAGCTGGCGCGGGGCCTGTTCATTCCTTCGCGCCGCTTCCTCACCACCCCGCTGCTGATTGATACCTGCCTGCTCGTCTTCGGGCTGATGGTGCTCAGCGGCGTCTCGGCTTCCGACCCCACCGGCCGCGACCTCACCCACTGGGGCTCCAACCTCTCCGACCTCACGCTGCACGGCCAGCCCTGGCGGCTCGTTACCTGCCTGTTTGTGCACGCCGGCCTGTCGCACTTGCTGCTGAACATGTTCTCGCTCTGGCTGCTGGGCCTGCTGGTGGAAGACCGGGTGGGGCCGCTGCGCCTGGCGATGGTGTACCTGGCCAGCGGCATCGGCGGCAGCCTGGCCAGCCTGTGGTGGCACACCGGTGGCATCAACTCCGTGGGCGCGAGCGGGGCCATTTTCGGCCTCTACGGCCTGCTGCTGGTGCTGCTGGTGGGCAAAAAGCTGGTGCTTGACAAGTCGGACCGCCGGGCCATGCTGGGCCTGGTGCTGTATCTGGTGCTGAGCAATCTGATTTCCGGCATCAACGGCAACATCGACAATGCGGCCCATCTTGGCGGGCTGGCCACCGGCCTGCTGCTGGCCGGTCCGCTGGCGCTCATTGGGCTGAAAGGCGGCGAATTAGCTGCCACAAACAATGCGCCTGACCGTTCAGTATAGCGGATAACTACTGACCACTTCCCGCCCGCCCCATGCAAGCCCTTCAGCTCGATGCCATTCACCAGCCCGCCGTGCTGCGGGAGGTGCCCACCCCCACGCCCGGCCCCGGCGAAATCCTGGTCAGGCTCCACGCCGCCGCCCTCAACCACCGCGACGTCTTCATTCAGGAAGGCAAGTACGCCGGCATCCGGCTGCCCTGCACCCTCGGGGCCGATGGCGCCGGCGAAGTAGCCGCGCACGGTCCCGGTGTGCCCACGACTGCCCCGGCCGTGGGCGCGCGGGTGCTCATCTACCCCGGCCTGCGCTGGGGCGACAACCCCCGCGTTCAGGCCCGCGATTTCGTGGTGCTCGGCATGCCCGACCCCGGCACATTTGCCGAATACATCAGCCTGCCGGCCCAATACATCTTCCCGCTGCCGGCCCACCTCCGCTTCGAGCAGGGCGCGGCCTTGCCGCTGGCGGGCCTCACGGCCTACCGCGCCGCCTTCGCCCGCGCCCAGGTGCAGGCCGGCGAGCGGGTGCTGGTAACCGGCGTGGGCGGCGGCGTGGCCCTCACCGCCGTGCAGCTCTGCGCTGCCCGCGGGGCCGAAGTCTGGGTGACCTCCAGTTCCGACGAGAAAATTGCGCGCGCCCAAAGCCTGGGGGCCAAAGGCGGCATCAGCTACAGCGCCGACGGCTGGGTGAAAACCCTCACGCAGCAGGCCGGCGGGCCGTTCGATGTCGTTATCGACAGCGCGGCCGGGGCGGCTTTCGGGGCGCTGCTCGATGCCGCCGCGCCGGGTGGCCGCATCGTATTCTACGGCGGCACGCTGGGCAATATCCCCGACCTGCCGCCCGCCAAAGTATTCTGGAAGCAGCTCAGCATCCTGGGCTCCACCATGGGCTCACCGCAGGATTTTGCCGATATGCTGGCGCTGGTGAATGAGCAGCAGCTTGTGCCGGTGGTGGATGAAGTTTTCCCCCTGGCCGAGGGCGAAGCCGCCCTGCGCCGCCTCGAAGCCGGCGCGCAGTTCGGCAAAGTGGTGCTGAAAATCGGTTGAGAATAGCCAGGGCAAGGCCTCGCCAAAAGGCGGTAAAAGCCCGGCGTTTTTACCGCCTTTTTCAGGGCCTGAACAACGGGCAAAATGCTGGTTTTATGGAATGAAAAGCGGCTTTTCAAGGTTATTAAGATGCGCTGATAGCCGCATTAAAACCAGCCTTTTCGCCTTATGAAATCCGCCGCCGAATACCTTGCCAACCATGTTTTCGAAGCCCGCCGCCCGCGCCGCGAATTGCAGCCCGTTGTGGCCTACGCCGATGCGGTACAAGCCGTGGAGCAGGCGCTGGCCGATGCCGAGAAATACCGCTACCTGCTGATGCGCGCCCTGCGCCGCCACGACCACGATATGGCTGCCGCCGCGCCGGTCGCTACTCCCGCTGCTTCGTCTTTTTTCAGCGAGACTGCTCCGGTGCTGCCACTGTATCCCAGCCAGGAGCGCATGGCCGCATAATTCCGGACGATTCAAACAATAGCCTCGAATATCAATTCGGGGCTTTCTTTTTACAACAGCTTCTCCGCCAGGTGCGCCGCCAGCGCCGCAGCCTGCTGCCGCAGCTCCGGCACGGCCGTCGATTCGAAATAAGCCGGCCGGCGGCTGGGGCCGAGCGTGAACAAGCCCGGCGAAACCTGCCCATCGGCAGCCAGCAGTGCCCCATTGGCATCGGTGAGCATGCCCAGGTGCAGCGGGTCGGGGGTGAGGTGGCCGGCAGCGCGCAGGCCGACGACCAGCGGAGCGGCAATGCGGGCATAGTCCAGCAGCGGCCCCGCGCAGCTGATGACGTGGTCGGCGGTGTGCCAGCAGTTGGCCGTGTCGTGGGGGCGCACGCGCACCCGCAGCTGCGGGCCATCGGGCACGATTTCGCGCACCGTGCCGATGTGCAGCCGCACCAGCCCGGCCGCCGTGAGGGCCGCCACGGCCTCCGCATTCCGGGGCGGGCTGCGGTGCCGGGCCACCGACCACAAGCCCGCCAGCCGGTGCAGAAACCGCCGCTGCTCGGCCAGCGGCCATGCCGCCCAGATGCGGCCCAAGTCCGGCCGCAAAGCATCCAGCACCGCCCGCCAGCCAATGCCCTGGGCCGCCGCCCGCCGCAGGTGCTGCTTCACCCTCGACACCACCCCCAAAACCGTGGTTTCGTGGGCCAGCTCCGGGTAGAAGTTGGGGTATTGCTCCGCTGTGGCGCTGTGGGCCGCCGGCCAGCGGCCGTGCCGGGCCACCACGTCCACGGGGGCGCGGTGGCCGTCCTGGCGCAGGGCCAGCAGCACGTCCACCGCCGTCAGCCCCGAGCCGATGAGCAGCACCGATTCGTCGGGACCGATGCGGCGCAGGTTGCCGGTGGCCCAGGGGTCGGCGTGGTAGCCGGGGTGCTGCAGGTAGCGCGTGTCGGGCCCGGTGGGCGGCGGGGGCGGGAAGTTGCCCAGCGCCAGCACCACGTAATCACTCCGGATTTCCTGCCCGTCGGCCAGCTGCACGGCGCGGCCGCCATCGGGCAGGAGCGGCGCGGCTGTGGCCGTGGTCTGGTGCCAGTGCACGGCCCCGCTCGCCAGCTCCGCCGCCAGCGCTTCCTGCAGATACCGGCCATAGGCTGCGCGGGAGGCAAATTCCGGCACGCCGGCCGCGCTTTCGGGCTGGTGGCGCAGCCATTCGGCAAAGTGGCCGGGCTCGGTGGGGTAGAGGCTCAGGTTGCCAGGGCGCACGTTGAGCAGGTATTCGGGCCGGCGGGCGGTATAGGCCAGGCCGGGGCCGGGCGTTTCGCGGGGCTCGATGAGATGGATTGCGGCCTGCGCCAGGGCTGGCTGCCGCCGCAGCTGCAGCACCAGCGCCGTGCCCGCAAAGCCGCCGCCCACAACGGTAATAACGGGACGTAAGGGTGGAGGCACAGGCGAGCGGGTAATGGAATTTGATTAAACGTCAAAAGAACGTCGTGCCGAGCGCAGACGAGGCATCTCGCGTGTGGTGCTGACTCAATCGTTGAAACGGTTGTGGTTACGGCTGCAGTAGAGATGCTTCGACTCCGCTCGGCACAACGTTCAAGAGGTTTACATGTACCGGCCCGGCACCAGGTAGTTCTGCACGTAGTCCTGAATGCCGTCTTCGAGACGCGTAAACGGCTGGTCGTAGCCGATGCTTTTGAGCTTGCTCATGTCGGCCTCGGTGAAGTACTGGTACTTGTCGCGAATGTCCTCCGGCGTGTCCCTGAACTGGATATCGGCCGTGCGGCCCAGCGCGTTGAAGGTGTTCAGGGCCAGGTCGAGGAAGGTGCGGGCCGTGCCGCTGCCCAGATTGTAGATGCCGGAATGCGTGCGGTGGTTCAGCAGGAAGAAGCACACTTCCACCACGTCCTTCACGTACACGAAATCGCGCATCTGGCCGCCGTCGGTGTAGTTCGGGTTGTGCGATTTGAACAGCATCATCGAGCCCGACTGCTGAATCTGGTGGAAGGCGTGCAGGATGACCGAGGCCATGCGGCCCTTGTGGTACTCGTTGGGCCCGTACACGTTGAAGAACTTCAGCCCGGCCCAGAAATACGGCTTTTCTTCCTGTTGCAAGGCCCAGTTGTCGAAGTCGTTTTTCGAGTCGCCGTAGGGGTTCAGCGGGCGGTAGAGCGGGAACAGGGCCTCGTCCTGGTCGGTGTAGCCCAGGGTGCCGTCGCCATAGGTAGCGGCCGAGGAAGCGTACACCAGCGGCAGGTTGTAGCGCACGCAGGCCTGCCACATCCGCTTGGAATAGTTGAGGTTGAGCACATCGAACACGGCCGGGTCCATCTCCGTGGTATCGGTGCGCGCGCCTAGGTGAAAGATGAACTCAACCTGCTCGTGGTTGGCATCGAGCCAGTCGAAAAACGTTTCGCGGTCCACGTACTCGCGCAGCTTCTTGCCTTCGATGTTGGGCAGCTTTTTCTCGATGGAGAAATTATCGACGGCCACAATGTCGTTGAAATTGGCGGCGTTGAGGCGGGAAACAAGGCAGCTGGCAATGAAGCCGGCCGCGCCGGTGACTACTATCATGGGAAGCGGGGTTGGGATGCGGCAAAGGTAAACCGGCGCGCCGGCCCGTTTGCGGTACGCGCCGGCTCTACCTTTGCGCCATGCGTTTTCGATTGCTGCTTTTACCCCTGGCCCTGCTGCTGGGTTGCCAACCAAGCTCTGAGCAAAAAGCCACCACGCCGGTGCGCGACGGCCTCGGCCGCACCGTGCGCCTGCCCGTGCACCCGCGCCGCGTGCTGGCCCTGGCCCCCAGCATGACCGAAATCCTGTTTGCCGTGGCCGATACGGCCACCATCATCGCCCGCACGCCGCCCGACAATTTTCCCGCTGGCGTATTCCGCAAGCCCGTGGTGAACAGCTACCCGCTCGACCTCGAAAAGCTGGCCCTGCTCAAGCCCGACGTGGTGTTCACCGTCGAAGGCATCACCTCCGTCGATGATGCCCAGCGCCTGCAGCAGCTGGGCATTCCGGTGTATTACCAGCGCTACCGTACGGTGGAAGACGTGTTTAAGGGCATCGACGAAGTGGGCCGAATACTGGGCCGCGAGGCACAAGCCAAGCACCTCACGGATTCGCTGCGGCGCGAGCTGCAGGTACTGGTTCCGCCAGGCACTGCGGCCAGTCCGGCAACCAAAGTGCTGGCCATCACCTGGCTCGACCCCATCTACAGCTACGGCCAGAACACGCTGTTTACCGACGAAATCCGCCTCGCCGGCGGCCAGAACGCCATCACCGAAACCTTCCCGCAGCCCTACCCGGCCCTCACCCGCGAGTACGTACTCAAGCTGAACCCCGACGTACTGCTCGGCGGCAGCTTCGAGAAGCTGGACAGCACGTTTTTCAAGAATTACCCGGAGCTGAAGCGCATCAATGCGTATAAAAACCACCGCGTCTTTGCCATCACCGGCAACCTCATGGAGCGGCCCGGCCCGCGCGTGCTCGAATCGGTGCGCGAGTTGAAAGGGCTATTAATGAAGAATGAGAAATGAGGAATGAAGAATGCACGCTCCACTAATTCCTCATTCCCCATTTCTTATTCTTCATTGAAGAGCCGTCCTGTTTTTTGGTTGACGCTGGGCCTGCTGCTCATGCTGGCGCTGGTGGTGGTTGGCCTGCGCGTGGGCAGCTACGCCACATCGTATGGCTTCATCCTGAACGCTTTCCGGAACTACAACCCCGCCGACCCGGCCCAGCTGGTGCTGGTGCAATTGCGCCTGCCGCGCCTGCTGCTGGCGCTGCTGGCCGGCGCCAGCCTGGCCGTGAGCGGCTACCTGCTCCAAACCCTCGTCACCAACCCGCTGGCCGACCCTTACCTGCTGGGCACGGCCTCGGGGGCATCGCTGGGCGCTATTGCTTCTTATGTGTTGGTGCCCTCGCTCACGGTCATGGGCGTGTACCTGCCGCCGGTGGCGGCGCTGGCAGGGGCTTTCGCGGCCACGCTGCTGGTGGTGGCGCTGGGCACCCGGCGCGGCCGGATTCTGCCGGCGCCGCTGCTGCTGGCGGGCGTGGCGGTGGGGGCACTGGCGGCGGCCGTGGGCAGCCTGCTCACCTTCCTGGCCTCGCCCGAAGGCAGCCTGCGCAGCGTGGTGTTCTGGGCCTTCGGCAGCTTCGAGCGGGCGGGGTGGGACGTGCTGCCGTACCCGGCGGTGGCGCTGGCCGTCAGCCTGTTCGTGCTGGCTTTTTTGCAAAAAGACCTCAACCTGCTGCTGCTGGGCGAGGAGCGGGCCGCTGCCCTGGGCCTGCCGGTGGCGCGGCTGCGTTGGCTGCTGGTGCTACTGGCCGCCGGCCTCACGGGCGGCGTGGTGGCGCTGTGCGGGCCGGTGGGCTTTGTGGGCCTGCTGGTGCCGCACCTCACGCGGGGGCTGCTGGGCACCACGGGCTGGCTCAACGTGGTGGTGTGCGCGGTGCTGGGCGGCAGCTTTCTGCTGGCCTGCGACCTGCTGGCCCGCCTGCTCTACCCGCCGGCCGGGCTGCCGGTGGGCCTGGTCACGGCCCTGTTCGGGGTACCCTTCTTCGTATATTTGCTGCGAAGAAAGGGACTTGGCGACTTGGGCGCTTAGGGGCCTGGCTGCGCAGCGCGTGGGCTGGTCATCGCTAAAAACCAAGGCCCCAAGCCCCTAAGTACCCAAGTCCCCCCGAATGATATACATCAGCCGCCAGGAACATTTCAACGCCGCCCACAAGCTCTACAACCCCAAGTGGAGCGAGGAGCGCAACCGCGAAGTGTTCGGCCCCTGTGCCAATACCAACTGGCACGGCCACAACTACGACCTCATCGTGACGGTGAAGGGCGAGCCCGACCCCGAAACCGGCTTCGTGGTCGATTTGAAGGCGCTTTCCGACCTGCTGCGCACGCACATCACCGACCAGGTCGACCACAAGAACCTCAACCTCGACGTGCCCTTCATGGCCGGCCAGATGGCCAGCACCGAAAACCTGGCCATCGCCTTCTGGCAAATCATCGAGCGCGAGCTGCCCGCCATCACCAGTGCCCGGCTCCACTGCGTCAAGCTCTACGAAACCCCACGCAATTTCGTGGAATATTACGGCGGCTAACGCCTGCGGCTTAATGAAGAATGAGGAATGAGGAATGAAGAATTGCACTAGCAGTTTTCTCCAGCCTCATTCTTCATTCCTCATTCTTCATTCCTCATTCCTCATTCAACTATGAAATACTACCTCATTGCCGGCGAACGGTCGGGCGACTTTCATGCTTCCCACCTCATGCGTGAGCTGCGCCAGCAGGACGCCGACGCGCAGTTTCGCTACTGGGGCGGCGACATGATGCAGGCCGAGGGCGGCGAGCTGGTGCGCCACTACCAGGATTTGGCCATCATGGGCTTTCTGGAGGCGGCCACCAGCGTGCTCAAGTTTCGGGGCTACCTGAAGCAGTGCCAGGCCGATATCCTGACCTATAAGCCCGACGTGCTGATTCTGGTCGATTATGCCGGCTTCAACCTGCGCATGGCCCGGTTTGCCAAGGAGCACGGCATCAAGGTGTTCTACTACATATCGCCCAAAATCTGGGCCTGGAACCAGAGCCGCGTCGAGCAGGTGAAAGCTTACGTCGACAAGATGTTCGTGATTCTGCCCTTTGAGGAGGAGTTCTACCAGAAATTCGGCTACGCCGTGGATTACGCCGGCAACCCCACCGCCGACGCGGTGGCCGAGTTTCAGCCCACGCCCGACTTTTTCGAGCGCAACCGCCTCGACCGCACCAAGCCCATCATTGCCGTGCTGCCGGGCTCGCGCAAGCAGGAAATCGAGGAGATGCTGCACGAGATGATTGCCATTCTGCCCGGCTTTCAGGAGTACCAGTTCGTAGTGGCCGGCGTCAATAACCTCGACCCTAACTACTACAAGCACTTCCACCGCAATAACATCCGGTTCGTCTTCGACCAGACCTTCGACCTGCTGAGCCACGCCAAGGCGGCCCTGGTGACCAGCGGCACGGCCACCCTCGAAACGGCCCTGTTCGGCGTGCCCCAGATTGTGTGCTACCGCACCAGCGCCATCACCTACGCCATCGGCAAGATGGTCATCAAGGTGCCCTACATCTCGCTGGTGAACCTAGTGGTGGGCCGCGAAGTAGTGAAAGAGCTGATTCAGGGCGAGTTCAACGCCCGCAACCTACTCGACGAGCTGCGCACCCTGCTCACCGACGCCGACTACATGGCCCGCATCGAAGCCGGCTACGCCGAGCTGCGCCAGAAGCTGGGCCAGCAGCAAGCCGCTAAAAAGACGGCTGAGCTGATGGTAAACTACCTGCGTACCAGCTAAAAGCAGGGCCGGCCAGGCCTCCTTTCGGCTGCTGCCAAAACCAGAAGCTGCTCCACGAATACAGTTGGCCAGAGCCCCGGTGCGCAGCACCGGGGCTTTTTTATATTTATTCTTTTCAATATATTACCTCCTGTGTGGTAGCGCGGTAAGGAGCGGGGCACTAGTCGATAAAGGCAGGGAGTTCGGCGATGCGATAGCTGGCAGGCAGGGTTTTTTCTTAAATTTACAGCTTCACTTCAACTCCCTCTTTTTAATGACACAACGATACTCGCGCTGGCCCGCCACCCTCCGGTTAGCAGCATCCAACATGGTCGGTACCGGCCGGGGTCGGGTCGGCACGCTGCTGCTGGCGCTGGGCCTGACGCTCGGGGCCAGGGCTCAGCAGGCGTCCGCGCCGTTTTTTCAGGCAGATGCGGAAGCGCGCGGCGCGGCGGCGGTTTCGCCGCTATCGGCGGCGCTGTTTCATGCGCAGCCGCTCACGCTTGATGTAAACGGCCTGCGCACGGCCCTGGCCACCGCTCCGCCCGAAACCCGGGTCGGTGCCGCGCCGCTGGTGCTGGCCCTGCCGCTGCCCAACGGCAGCACCGGCCGCTTTGCCCTGCGCGAAGCCCCGGTGATGGCCCCCGAGCTGGCCGCCCGCTTCCCCGACATCAAAACCTACGCCGGCATTGGCCTCGACGACGCAGCCGCCTCGGTGCGCCTCGACCTTACGCCCCAGGGCTTCCACGCCCAGGTGCTCACGGGCAATGGCCAGAGCTTTTACATCGACCCGGTGACCCGGACCGATACCCGGCACTACCTGGCTTTTTATAAAACCGACATGAACCGGGCAGCGGCGGCAGCCGGCTCGGCTCCGAGCTGCGACTTTCAGCTGACCCCGGCCGACAAGGTGGCCGCACAGGCCCGCCTTGCCGCCCAGGCCAATGGGGGCAGAGCCCTGGCCACGGGCGCGCAGCTGCGTACTTATCGGCTGGCCCTGGCCAATACGCCCGAGTACGCCGTGTTTCACGGCAACACTGCCACGGCGGTCACGGCTGCCAAGGTAACCTCCGTCAACCGTGTGGTGGGCGTGTATGAAAAGGAGCTGGCCGTGCGCCTGGTGCTGGTAGCCAACAACAACCTGCTGGACTTTCTCAGCGGCACCGGCCCGCAGCCGCCGACGGCTTACACCAACTCGAACTCCAGCGCCCTGCTGACGCAGAACCAGAGCAACATCAACGCCCTCATTGGCACGGCCAACTACGACATCGGCCACGTATTCAGCACGGCTGGCGGCGGGCTGGCCGGCCTGGGCGTGGTGTGCGGCACCCGCAAAGCCCAGGGCGAAACCGGGACCAACTCGCCGGTGGGCGATGCTTTCGACATCGACTACGTAGCGCACGAAATGGGCCACCAGTTTGGCGGCAACCACCCCTTCAACGGCAACGGCGGCAGCTGCGCCGGCGGCAACCGCAACGCCACCACGGCGTGGGAGCCCGGCTCGGGCACGACCATTATGGCGTACGCCGGCATCTGCGGCACCGCCAACGACCTGCAGCCCCACTCGGATGCCACGTTCCACACGGGCAACTACCAGGAAATGCGGGCCTTCATTGATGGCACCACTTGCAGCACGGCTTCGGCTACCGGCAACACGTCGCCGGTGGTGACGGCGCCGGCCAGCGGCAAAACCCTGCCCATCAGCACGCCATTCAAGCTGACGGCTACCGCCACCGATGCCGAGAACGATGCCCTGACCTACATGTGGGAAGAGCTGGACCTCGGCCCGCAGCAGGCCCCGAACGATGCCCAGGTGGCCAACTCGAACGTGCCGCTGTTCCGCTCGTTTGTGCCCCTCACCACCGGGACGCGCTATTTCCCGCGCATTACCGACCTGGTGAACAACACGACGGTGCTTGGCGAGCGTCTGCCCACGGTAACCCGTGCGCTGAACCTGCGTTGCACGGTGCGCGACGAGCACAGCGGCACGGTTGGCGTGATTGGCGGGGTTGACTACAGCGCCACGGTGACGCTGAACACCACCAGCACGGCGGGACCGTTTGTGGTGCAGGCCCCCAACACGGCCGTAACCTGGGTAGGCGGTGCCGCCCAAACGGTGACCTGGGACGTGGCCAACACCACGGCGGCTCCGGTGAGCTGCGCCCTGGTCAACATCCGCCTCAGCCTCGATGGCGGCCTGACCTATCCCACCACGCTGGCTACCAACGTGCCCAACAACGGCTCGGCCATAGTGGTGGCTCCCAGCCCCACGGCCACCCAGAGCCAGGCCCGCATCATGGTAGAAGCGGCCGACAACTACTTCTTCGACATCTCGAATACCAACTTCACCATCACCCCGGCCGCCGTTGGGCCCACCATCACCAGCTTCACGCCGGGCGGCGGGCCGGTGGGCACGGTGGTCACCATTCTGGGCTCGAACTTTACGGGCACCACGGCGGTGGCCTTCAACGGCACCGCGGCGGCCAGCTTCACGGTGGTATCGGCCACGCAGATGACGGCCACGGTGGCCGCCGGTACCACTACCGGCACCATCACCATCACCACCCCAACGGGTACGGCTACTTCGGCCACGGCGTTTGTGGTGGGTGCGCCGCCCGTCATCACGAGCTTTACGCCCACTACCGGCCCGGCGGGCTCGGTGGTGGTCATCACCGGCACCAACTTCACGCTGGCTTCGCAGGTGACCTTCAACGGCACCAGCGCCCCCAATTACATCGTAAACTCGGCCACGCAGATTACGGTGACCGTGCCGGCGGGTGCTACCACGGGCGTGATTGGCGTGACCACGCCCACCGGCTCGGGCGTTTCGACCGGGGTGTTCACGGTGATTCCGGCTCCGGTTATTACGTCCTTCACGCCGGTATATGGCAACGTGGGCACGGTAGTGGTAATCACGGGCAACTACTTCACCGGCGCAACCGCCGTGGCGTTCAACGGCACCAATGCTCCTACGTTCATTGTAAACTCCAACACCCAGATTACGGTGACGGTGCCCGCCGGCGCCAGCACCGGCCCCATCACGGTAACCGGCTTGGGCGGCCCCGGCATTTCGACCACCAACTTCACCGTGCCCACCGTGGCCAATGACCTGTGCGCCGATGCCATTGCCATAAACTGCGGCAGCTCGGTAACCGGCACCCTGGTGGGGGCTACGTCTTTCGGAGACCCCACCGCCAGCTGCAACGGCATTGCCGTTGACGGGGCCGGCGTATTCTATACGCTGGTTGGCACGGGGGCCAGCATCACGCTCTCTACCTGCAACAGCGGCACCACGTTCGATACCAAGCTGTTTGTGTATTCGGGCGCCTGCGGCGTTTATACCTGCGTGACGGCCAACGACGACGTGACCTGCGCGGCCCGTCAGTATGCCTCGTCCGTAACCTTCAGCTCGGTGCTGGGCACCGTTTACCGCATCTATGTATCGGGCTACCAGGGCGCTGCCGGCACGTTTGTGCTGACGGCTGCCTGCGCGCCCACCGTTGCGAGCGTAAACCCGACCAGCGGCGCCGTGGGCACCGTGGTAACCATCACGGGGACTAACCTCACGGGCGCTACGTCGGTAACGCTGAATGGCGTGGCCATCACCGGCTTCACCGTGGTGAACGGCACCACCATCACCTTCACGGTGCCGGCCGGTGCCACCACGGGCCCGGTAGTGGTAACCACGCCCAGCGGGGCCAGCACGGGCACTACGTTCACCGTGACGACTCCCACGGCTACGGCCAATGCCAGCAAGAGCGAGTTCAGCGTGTGGCCCAACCCGGTGGCCGGCAAAGGCACGCTGCACGTAGCCCTGGCCGCCCCGGCCACCAAGGCCAGCGCCACGCTGCGCAACGTGCTGGGCCAGACGGTGGCTACCCGCACCTTCAGCGGCAGCACCACCGACCTGAGCATGGCCAGCCTGGCCAGCGGCACCTACCTCCTCACCGTGCAGATGGACGGCCGCACGCCGAGCATCCAGCGCGTGGTGGTGGAATAAGGTTGAAAATGGCCGGGAGCTTCCCGGCAGTGTAAAAAAAAGGCCCGCCAATTGGCGGGCCTTTTTTATGTGTCTGAGGCTGAGCCGGGTGCATGGCAAGGAAGCGGCATGGGCTCCGAAGCCAGGCCAGGCGTTGGGCTAGTACAGCGGCTCGCGCTCTTTGGTGTTGAGCTCGGGCACGGGCACGATGAGCGCGCGCAGCCAGGTGGGCCGGGCCGGTGGGGAGGTGGCCAGCCTGGCCTGCCACTCCTCGTCGGTGAGGCGGCTGGGGCTTTGGAACTCGTAGTAGCTGAACACCGGGCCCACGGCCACCACCGTCGTGCCGTTGATTTCGACCACCGTGTACAAGGCATCTACGGCGCCCACGGCTTCTTCCAGCACGTCGGCGTTGTGGGCATACACGTCGGCCACCACGCCCAGGTGCCGCTCGCGCTCAGACAGCCGGTCGGTTTTGAGAATGCTGAAAGTCAGGAACTCGGCCCAGCCGCCGATTTGCGCCATCTCAACCATGTCGGCTTTGCTCACTTGCTCATGACGCAGCTCCTGCTGGGCAATTTTGCGCACGGTTTCGAGCTTTTCGCGCAGCTCTTTGTTCAGGCCGCTCAGGTGCGGCGTATTGGCCTGGAGGCGGGTGAGGGCTTTGTCCTGGAAAGCCAGCAGGTCCAGCGCCGCATCCCAGAAGGGCAGGTTGGGCTCGACGTACGCCAGGATGATGGGCTCGGGCGGGCCGCCGCCGCCGCCACCGCCCATCTCGGCGGCCTGCGGCTGCTCGGCATACAGCAGCAGGTCGTGCTTCAGCTCGGCCCAGCCGCCGAGGGCCGTGCTCAGGTTGCGCTGCTGCCAGGCCGGCGTGCCGGCAAAGAGGGGCGTGCCGGCTTCCTTCGGAGCCGGCTGGCTGAGGCTCAGCAGCGTGTGCAGGGTTTTGGTGTAGAGGTTGCGGTCCCAGGCAGTGGTGCCGGCAAACTGCTTTTGCAGGCGACGCAAGGTGTCGGGGTAGGCCGGCCAGTGGCTGGCTTCGCGGTAGTGGTTCAGCAACACGTCCTGCGCGGTGCGGTTGCCGAAGGTGGCAAACACGTCCAGCCCCTTCGGAAACGGGCGCTTGGGGGCCGGGTCGGTCACCTCAATGAGGCGGGAAAGAATTTCGCCATCAAACGTGTAGCGGCCGGCGGTGAACAGCAGCTTGGGGCGGTCGAGGGCTATTTGGGCCAGCTTGCGGGTGCCTTTGGCCCGAATGCGGTCGGTGCCGGCGGCTACCAGCGCCGGGCGCAGGCGGGCCAGCACGGCGGGGTCGGCCAGTTCGTCAAGGGTTTTGCCGGCGTAGGCGGGGCTGGCCAGCAGCCGGAGCAGGTTGGTGAGCGAGCGGTTGTCCTCGTCGCCGGCCAGCACGTCGAGCACCTGGGTGAAATTCCGGAAGCCCTGCGCGGCGGCGGGGCTGGCGGCCAGTGCTTTGGCCAGGGCCACGGCCCGCAGCAGGCCGGCATCGGTATCGAGAAAAACCGGCGCCGTGTTCAGCCATTTCACCGTGCGGAAATAACGCCTGGTGGTATCGTTGCGGGTGTAAATGCCGCGGGGCTTCAGGGCCTGGTACTCAAACAGCGAGTCCTGCAGCAGCACCGAGCCCTTGTCGGCCGCCGCGTTGGCGCGCATTATTTCTTCCCGGGCCTCGGCGGCGTAGGCGGCCGGCACCTGGCCCACGCGGCCGGTCAGCAGGCTTTGGCCCACGGCGTAGTAGGCGGCGGCCCACTCGGCGGCGGCGCGGGCGGTGGGCTGCTGGCTCTGCTGGGCCAGGGTGCGGGCCTGGGCATTGCCCTGGCTCAAGAGCCTGGCCACCACGGGCATCAGGCGCTTTTCTTCTACGTCTTCGAGTATGCTGTTCAGGTACTTATGCAGCAGCTGCAGAAACAGGTCGGTGGTGACGAAGGCCGGCGTGAAGCTGTATTCGCCCTTGTCGTAGAGGTAAAACAGCTGCTCTTCCTTGGTGGGCACGATGGCGAAGTTGTTGCGGGCCAGCACCGTCCGCAGCGCCGCCGGCAGCTGAAACTCCCGCTGGTTGGTCACGAAGTCCGGGTTAATCATGGGGTAGCCGCCCTGCGGGGCCACGCGGCCGGCCAGCAGCTTGGTTTCGAGGGCCAGCACCTTCTGCTCAAACGCCAGTTCCTGCTGGTTGAGGGGCACCGGAATAATTTCCTCGGGCAGCGCATTCCCCACCGAATCTGCTTCCTGGCTCCACACCGGCTTGTACCAGTTGGTTTTGTCGAAATAGCGCCGCAGCGTGGCATTCATGAAGCAGTAGCCGTTGCGGGCATACAGCGTATTGCGCAGCAGCACCAGGTCGAGGTAGGGCTTGCCGGCCAGCTCCTGGTTGTAGTCGAAGGCCGGCAGCGGCTGCCGCTTGGGCAGCTCAACATCGTAGTCCTCCGGCTTCTCGAAATATTCCTTGATGTAGGGCCGGGCATACACCCTGGCCAGGGCGGTTTTGTCCGGGGTCGATTGCACCGGCACCTGCTCGCCAAAGCCGTTGTCGCGCAGCACGGTGCCGGGGTAGGCCGCTACCCGGTCGGCGAGGGCTTCGGCCGGGGGCGGCGACGCGGCGCGGCGTTGCCAGAAAAAGTAGGCCGTGCCCAGGGCCAGCACCAGCCCGGCGGCAATGAGCGGCAGTAGCAATTTGCGGTTCATGCGGAATATGAAGGAAGAAAGCAGGTCATAAAACAAAGTCCCCGTAAGCAGCGTCCAGCGTCCGTTGGCGGGAAGTGAACCCCTCCAGCGTCAGTCCAAAGCCCTGCCAATGGTAGCGCCCGATGCAGTAGTGCCCATCGGGCGCCTGCTCAAGGGTGCGAACATACGTCCGGCCGTCCGCTGCCGCCACCGTCCGGAAATACAGCAGCCGGTAGGTCAGCCGGGAGCCGCGCCAGCGCGGTTGCAGGCGGCCCGCCGAATCGAGCGAGTACACGAAAAGCCGCCGGTGCATGGCGCTGTCGAAGCGGGTGGGCTTGGTAGGACCGATGAGCAAATCTGCCTGCCCGTCGTTGTCCACGTCGCCCGCCCCGAAGGCGTAAATCGGAAACCGAAAGTCCACCGTCGAGAAGCCGCCGTTGGCCGTGGGCACCCATACCTGGGTTTGGCGGGCGTGGGGCAGGTAGCGCAGCCGAGCCGTGGCTGCGCCGGCCGGGCCCACCACGCGGGTCTGGCGCACAAAGAAGCCCGGCAAAGCATCGGGAGCAGCCGGGCCGTTGGGTTGAAGCAGCCAGCCTTTTTCAGTATCAGCCGGTATGAGCTGAACGTCAGGTGAGTAGCGCCGGATGCGGGCCGCCAGCGCCGCCTGGGCGCGGGCATCGGCTGGCCGGGGCACGGCCCGCACCAGCTGTAGCGGCCGCAGGTAAGTGGCCGCCACGCGCCCGTCGCGCAGGTCGAAATCGGCTTGTAGGGCGAGGTCGGTAGCGGCTCCGCGCTGGTCGAATACGAAGTTGCCAAGGCTGTAGAGAATGGGCCGGCCCCGGTAGTATTCCACCGTTTGCACGACGTGCGGATGGGTGCCCACCACGGCCGCCGCGCCGCAGTCGATGAGGGCCCGTGCCTGTTGGCGCTGCTGCTCCGTGGGCTGCCCGGTGTATTCGGTGCCCCAGTGCAGGTAGGCCAGCACGGCCCGCTTCGGAAACAGGGTTTTGTAGGCAGCCAGTCGCTGGCACAGCTGCGCGAAGCTGCGGCCGCACACGCAGCCCGCGCCCGCGCCGCCCACCCCAAACGCCGAATACGCCACTACGGCCACGCTGCTATCCGGGCCCAGCAGGGTGGGCCGACAGCCCGCCGCCGAGTCAGCCTGGTAGCCCAGGGCTCCCAGCCGCGCCGCCTGCACTGCTTGGTAGGTATCGCGCAGGCCTGGCAGGCGCTGGTCGAAGGTGTGGTTGTTGGCCAGCGAAACGTGCGTGAGCCCCAGCCGGCGCAGCCACCCGGCCCAGCGCGGAGCGGCCTGAAATACAAAGCGTTTGGCGGCCGGCTGCTGCCGGGTCGTCAGCGGGCACTCCAGGTTGCCCAGCACGTAGCGGCTGCTGCCCCACCAGCGGCGGGCGTAGCGGGCCAGCGCGGTGCTGTCGCGAGCCAGCGCGGCGGGCACGCCCCGGGCCAGCAATACGTCGCCCACCATGCTTACCCGCAGCAGGGGCCGGGGCGCCGGCTGGCAGGCCGCCAGCATTGCCCCCGCACCCACCAGAAGCATTCTCCGCAACCAAACGAGAAAAGGCATACCCGAAGCTGCCGGATAAAGCAGCCGGCGGCGAAGGTAGACCCGACTGGCCGGACGCGGCATAAAAAAAGCCCGCACAAGGCGGGCTTTCAATCAGTCGGGGTCGGGCATTACGCGGCCCGCATGTGGCGCAGCGGCGACTTCTCGAACTTGCTGCGGCAGTAGCTCAGGTTGATTTGCAGCGCGTCGGTGTTGTCATCCGAAGGCATCTCGAACATGGCATCGGTCATAATACTCTCGCAGATGGAGCGCAGGCCGCGCGCGCCGAGGCGGTACTCGTCGGCCTTCTCCACGATGTATTCCAGCGCGTCTTCGGTGAAGCTGAGCTCGATGTTTTCCATGCCAAACAGGCGCTTGTACTGGCGCACGAGCGAATTCTTGGGCTCGGTCAGAATCATGCGCAGCGTGGTGCGGTCCAGCGGGTTGAGGTGGGTGAGGACGGGCAAGCGGCCAATCAATTCGGGGATGAGGCCGAAGCTCTTGATGTCCTGGGCCGATACGTAGCGCAGGAAGTTCTGCGTGTCCACCTGCTCTTCCAGGTTGGTTTTGGCAAAGCCCATCGGCTTGGTGTTCAGGCGGCTCTTGATGATGCGGTCGATGCCCGAGAAGGCCCCGCCGCAGATGAAGAGGATGTTCTCGGTATTCACCGAAATCATCTTCTGCTCGGGGTGCTTGCGCCCGCCCTGGGGCGGCACGTTGATGTTGGTGCCTTCGAGGAGCTTCAGCAGCGCCTGCTGCACGCCCTCGCCGCTCACGTCGCGCGTGATGCTGGGGTTGTCGCTCTTGCGGGCAATCTTATCGATTTCGTCGATGTACACAATGCCGCGCTCGGCGGCTTCGAGGTTGTAGTCGGCCGCCTGCAGCAGGCGGGTGAGGATGCTTTCCACGTCTTCGCCCACGTAGCCGGCCTCGGTCAGCACGGTGGCGTCGGCGATGCAGAAGGGCACCTGCAGGATTTTGGCCAGCATGCGCGCCAGGAAGGTTTTGCCGGTGCCGGTTTCGCCCACCATGATGATGTTCGACTTCTCAATCTGCACCTCGTCGTCGGAGGGCTTCTGCATCAGGCGCTTGTAGTGGTTGTACACGGCCACGGCCATCACGCGCTTGGCTTCGTCCTGGCCCACCACGTACTGGTCAAGGTGCTCCTTGATGGCTTTGGGCTTGATGAGCGTGAACTTGGGCTGCTTGCCGGCATCCTGCGCCTTGGCTTCTTCGTCGAGAATGTGCTGGGCCTGGCCCACGCATTTCTCGCAGATATGGGCATTGATGCCCGAAATCATAACGGCAACTTCGCGCTTGCTCTTATTGCAAAAGGAACAGGATATTTCGGCCACGGAGAGAAGAATAGAGAGGGTGGGAGGGCACGCTTTTGGACAAGCGGGCTCAAAGATACGACATGCCCAACGTCAGGGACCAGAAAAATGGTGCCACCACACAAAACCGGAAATACCGCATTTGACGGATATTGCGTAGTTTTAAAAGCAGTGCCTGACACAAAGCAGCTGAGAGCGGATGTTGTTTGGGCCTACATCGAGTGCTTATGCTGAAGAAGCTGCTGTGGATGCTGATGCTCATCGGGGGCCTTTGGAGGCCCCGGCCGGGCAGCGCTCAAACCCTGGCGCTACGCGAATATACCATTGCCAACGGTTTGCCTCAGAGCCTGGTGTACTCTCTGTGCCAGGACGGGAGGGGCCGCTTGTGGGCCGGCACACAGGGCGGCGTGTGCGTGTTCGACGGCCAGCAGTTTCGGGTGTTCGACGGCCGCCGCAACCTCACCGACAACCACGTCCGCGCCGTAGCGGCCGCCCCCGATGGCGCCATCTGGCTGGGCCACGAGTACGGCGGCCTGGCCTGGCTGCGCAACGAGCGGGTGGGCCGGTGCCGCCTGCCCGGCGTCGCGTTGCCGCTGCACGCCCGGCACATCTGGCTGGCGGGGGGCGGGGCCGTGTGGGTGGCCACCGAAGGGCAGGGACTGCTCCGCCTGCGCTGCGGCACCTCCGATACCAGCCTGGTCCGCCTGGGCCGGGCGCAGGGCCTGCCGTCCGATAAGGTGAGCTTTGTGGCAGCCGGCCCGGCCGGGCAGTGCTGGGCCGGTACCGATGCCGGCCTGGCAGTGCTGAGTGCCGCCACGGGCCAGCCGCTGGCCGCGCCGCGCCAGGCGCTGCCGGCCGCCGTGCGAACGGGCGCCATCAACAGCTTCTGGCGCGTGAGCGACACCTTGTTTTGGGTGGCCACCGGCAACGGCCTGCTGCGCCTGAGCGGCAGCAGCCGGGCATGGCACGTCCGGCGGTTCGGCCCGGAGGACGGGTTGTGCAGCCCCGATGTGCGGCACGTACTGCAGGACCGGGCCGGCAGGGTGTGGGCCGCCACCAGCACCGGCCTGAGCCGGGCCACCGCCGGTGCCCGCTTTGCGTGCGTGGCGGCAGAAGGCAGCTTCGACAGCGACGTGGCGTCGGACCTGCTCGAAGACCGGGAAGGCAGCCTCTGGACCGTGCACGACAACGGCATTGCCCAGCACCTGCCCGATGAGCGGTTTGCCCAGTTCACCACGGCCCAGGGGCTGCCCAATAACGAAGTACATACCATTCTGAAAATCAGGCCCGGCGAATACTGGGTGGGCACCCCCAACGGCCTCACGGTGCTGCGGCCGGCTGCTCCGGCGGGCCAGCAGGCGCACCCGTTGGTGGTGCCGGGTTTCCGCCGGCAGCCGTTTGCGCGCTGCCTGTTTCGCGACAGCCGGGGCGATGTGTGGGTGGGCTTGTCCGAGGCCGGGGCGTTGCGCTATCAAGCTGCTAACGGCCGCTGGACGGCCTTCAATCAGCAGCCGGGGCTGAGAGGCCAGTCCGTGGCCAGCATTGCCGAGGACGGCCGGGGCCGCATCTGGCTGCTGACCCGGCAGGCGGGCCTGACGGTGTTCGACCCCGCCACCCAGGCCACGCAAACCTTCGACGCACAGCACGGCAGTTTGAAAACCAATGCGCTGTGGCAGATAAAGCGGGCGCGCAGCGGCCTGCTGTGGATAGGCACCGATGACCAGGGCCTCGTGCGGCTGGACCCCGCCACCGACACGTTTCGGCCCGTGGCCGGGCAGCCGGCCCGCCTCAGCATCGGCTCCATCAGCGAAGACCAGCAGGGGAACCTGTGGCTGGGCAGCATCGGCAGCGGCCTGCTGCGCTACGATGGCCGGCGGCTGCAGTCGTTTGGCCTGCAAACGGGGCTGCAATCCAACAACCCCTTCTTTGTGCAGTGCGACAGCCTGGGCCAGGTGTGGCTGGGCACCAACCTGGGGCTCGACTGCTTCGACATTCGCACGGGCCGGGCACGCAGCTACGGCCTGACCGAAGGGTTTCTGGGACAGGAAACCAACCAGAACGCCGTGCTGCCGGACCAGCGGGGCCAGCTGTGGGTGGGCACCATCAACGGCCTGATGCACTACGACCCGGCCCTGGCCCGGCCCAACCGCATTGCCCCGCGCACCGCCGTGGCTTGCCTGCGCATCTTTCTGAAAGACACGGCGCTGGCGGCCGGCCTCACCCTGCCGCACCAGCTCAACCACCTCACCTTCGATTACATTGGCGTGAGCCTGACCAACCCCGGCAAGGTGCGCTACCAGTACCGGCTGGCCGGCTTCGACGATGGCTGGGTGAGGCCGCTCAAATCAACATCGGCCACTTACACCAACCTGCCCCCTGGCGACTACACCTTTCAGGTGCGCGCCGCCAACAACGACGGCGTGTGGAATGCCCGGCCCGCCACGTATGCCTTCACCATCAGGCCGCCGTGGTGGCGCACCTGGTGGGCCTATGTGCTGTACGCCAGTGGCTTTGGCCTGGTGCTGTACGCGGTGCGGGCCTACACCCGCGCCCGCGAGCGGGAGCGGGCCGACCGCCAGCTCGAACACCAGGCGCTGGTACACCTGCAGGAGATGGACCGGGTGAAAACCGACTTCTTCACCAACGTCAGCCACGAGCTGCGCACGCCGCTCACCCTCATTCTGGGCCCGGCCGAGCTGCTGGCTTCTGACCCCGTGGACCCCGAAGTGCGCCAGCGCGGCGGGCTGGTGCTGCGCAACGCCCGCAAGCTGCTGAACCTCATCAACCAGCTGCTCGACCTGAGCAAGCTGGAAGCCGGCGCGCTGCGCCTGATGCCCACTGCCGGCGATGCTGCCGGAGCGGTGCGGCAACTGGTGGCGGCCTTTTCATCGTTGGCCGAGAGCCGGGGCATCGCCCTGCGCTGCGAAGCCCCGGCGGTCGTTCCGCTGGTTTTTGACCCCATCAAGCTGGATGAGATACTGACCAATCTGCTGGCCAACGCTCTGCGCTTTACGCCGGCTGGCGGTAGCGTCGCGGTTGGCGTGGCCGAGGCCGGGCCCACCGCCGACATGCCCGTGGGCAGCGTGGAGATAACCGTGCGCGATACCGGCACCGGCATCGACGCCGAGGACCTGCCGCACCTGTTCGACCGCTTCTACCAGGCCGATAAGGCGGCGGCCGATGGCCAGCGCGTGGGCACCGGCATTGGCCTGGCCCTGGTGCGCGAGCTGGCGGCGCTACACGGCGGCCGGGTGAGCGTGAGCAGCCTGCCCGGCCAGGGGGCCACGTTTACGGTGCAGCTGCCCCAGGGCCTGTTGCCCACGGCGCCGGCGCCGCTGGCGCCCGGCCCACAGGCGGCGCCCATCGGCAGCGAGCCGGTGCCGCCGGCGCCGGCGGCTGCCCCGGCCGGTGCCGAGGCCGATGTGGTGCTCATCATCGAAGACAACGAAGAGGTGCGCGAGTTTGTGCGGGCCACGCTGGAGCCGGCCGGCTACCGCCTGCTCCTGGCCGTGGACGGGGCCGCCGGGGTGGCCCTGGCGCGCACCGAAGTGCCCGACCTGGTGGTGAGCGACGTGATGATGCCCGGCCTTAACGGCTACCAGGTGTGCCAGCAGCTCAAAACCGACGTGGCCACCAGCCACATTCCGGTCGTGCTGCTCACGGCCAAATCGGGGCCCGAAGCCAAGCTGGAAGGCCTGGAAACCGGCGCCGATGCCTTCTTGGCCAAGCCCTTCGACCCGCGGGCGCTGCGGGCGCAGGTGCGCAACCTGCTGGCCCTGCGCCAGCGGGTGCAGACGCACTTTGCGCCCGCGCCTGCTGCCGCGAGCAGCGGGACCGGGGCGGCGGAGGCCACCTCCCCGCCCAGCGCCCCACCTGCCGCGCCCGCGCGCCTGCCCGATGAGCACGCGGCGGCCGTAGCGGGGCTGCCTTCGCTCGACCACGAGTTTTTGCAGCGGGTGAGCGAAACGGTGCTGAAGCACCTGGCCGATGAGGCGTTTGGCGTGGACCAGCTGGGCCACGACATTGGCCTGAGCCGCACGCAGGTGCACCGCAAGCTGAAAGCCCTCACCGGACAGGCCCCCGGCGACTACATTCGGGGGACGCGGCTGCACCGGGCGCGGGCGCTGCTGCGCAACCAGATTGGCACCGTGGCCGAGGTGGCCTACCAGGTGGGCTTTGGCAGTCCGGCGGCTTTTTCCACGGCCTTCTCCCGGCAGTTTGGCTACCCGCCCAGTGCCGCCAGCCGGCAAAGCGAGGACGCTGCCGAGGACAAAGCCAACGCGCTGGCCGAAGATAAATGCTAAAAAATACTGCCCCGAAAACCGCCGGTGAGTCCAGGTGCTCACCGGCTTTTTTGTGCGTAATCCGGTCAGATTTCGGGGTAATGGGACAAAAACGAAAGCGAATGCACCGTTTACGCAAGTGGTGCAACGTTCGCCAATGCATTCGCAACACCGGCAAACGGTAGTGGACAGGGGGGGAGGCGTGCTTTGACAATACCAATCGGGTATTGCTCAGTCTTCCTAACCAATCATGAAAAAATTCTATTCAATCCTGCTGCTCACGGGGCTGGCCCTAGGCCTGCCGCCAACGGCAGTGCGGGCCCAGCTCACCATCTCCGGGCCGGTGACGCTCTACATCGGGCCCGGCGGCCTCATGGCCATGCCCTCGTACCTGACCGTGGGCTCAGGGGCCACGCTCACCAACGAAGGCCAGCTCGACTTCGGCGGCGACCTCACCAACAACGGCACCGTGACCGTGCCCGTGACACCGGCCGCCCAGCTGCGGGCCATGGGCGTGGCCGGCCTGCAAACCCTCACCGGCTCGGCGGCCCTGCCCGTGCAGAACCTGACCGTGAACAACGCCGCCGGCATCGCCACGGCCACTCCGCTTAGTGTGGCCGGCACCATCACGCTCACCAACGGCCTCGTCGCCATTGGCAGCAGCACGCCCATCACCCTGCTCACCACCGCCACCGACCCCGTCGAAACCACCGGGGCCCGGCTGGTGGGGCCGGTGGTGATGGCTTCGCGCAGCGTGGGCGCGGCCTCGTTCGGGCCTTTTCTGGGCCTGACCATGCCCAGTGGCGGCGGCAACATCGGCAGCATCACCGTGACGCGCGTGACCGGCCCCACGGGCATTACCACGGTAGCCGGCCGCTCTTCGGTGGCCGTGTATTGGGACGTGACTTCCTCGGCCGGCGGCAACCCGAAGCGTAAAATGTATTTCAGCTGGCTGAGCGTGCTCGACAATGGCCGCGACATGACGAAGGCCACCTCCTGGCGCAGCACCGCGCCTTACACCACCTGGAGCCGTGCGGCCGGCCCCATGACCGACGTTTCGGGCAGCGACCCTCGGCAGTTCAATCCGCCCACTGCCACTACCGAGGACGTGCCGGGCCGCTTCACCATCTCCGACCTCAACACCCCGCTGCCGGTGGAGCTGACGGCTTTTGCGGCGCAGCGCGAGGGCGTGAATGCGCGCCTGGACTGGAACACGGCGTCGGAGAAAAACAACGACTACTTCGAGGTGGAGCGCAGCCGCGACGGGCTGGTATTTGAGCCGGCCGGCCGGGTGGCGGGCCAGGGCAGCAGCACGACAGCCCACGATTACACTTTGCTCGACCCCAAGGTGGCGCAGTATGGGGTGCCCACGCTGTATTACCGCCTGCGGCAGGTCGACAAGGACGGAGCCACCAGCTACTCGACGGTGCGCACGGTGGCGGTGGAAAGCCCGACGGCCCTACTGGTTAGCGCCTGGCCCAATCCGTCGGCGGGCGCGGGCCCGCACATCCGGATAGAGCAGCCCGGCGAGAATCCGCTCACGGCCACCCTCACCGATGCCACCGGCCGCCAGCTGGCCGTGTACCACACCACGGCCCGCTTCAGCGAGGGCCTGTTTGCCGCCGAAACGGCCGCCCTGGCCAGCGGTGTGTACCTGCTGCGCGTGACCACCACCGGCACCAGCCAGGTGCTGAAGCTGGTGCGCGAGTAAGCTAAACGCTTCCGAATTAGCATGCTCGCCCTGCCCGCCCGCCGCCTGGAACCCGCCGACCTGGTATGGGCTACCGCCCTGCTCGAAACTTCCTGTACGGAGCATCCGGTGCTGGCCTATTGCTGCGCCGGCCCCGACGCCCAAAGCAAGCGCCTGTGGCTGCTGGAGCAGCTGCTGCGGTTTGGCCTCCGCTTCGGCCGCGTGTACACCAACGCCGATGCCAGCGCGGTGGCCGTGTGGCTGGGGCCGGGCCACCCGGCCGCCACGCTGTGCCAGCTGCTGCGCACCGGCCTGCTGCCCGCCGCGCTCTGGCGCCTGGACTGGGGCGGGTTTCAGCGGCTGCGGCACTACCTGGTGGCCACGGCCTGGCTGCGGCGGCACAGCGTGGCGGCCACCACGCACTACTACCTGCTGGCGCTGGCCGTGCGGCCCAATGCCCGGGGGCGGGGGCTGGGCCGCCGCCTGCTCCAGGCCACGCTGGTGGCCATGCAGGCCACGCACGCGCCCTGCTACATCGATACCCAACACCCGGCCCAGCTGGGCTTTTTCCAGCGCCTGGGCTTCCGGCTGACGGGGCAATGCCCCACCGGCCACGAGGCGGCTGCCCCCACCAACTGGGGCCTGCTGCGCGAAGGCCGCGCCTGAGCGCCGGGTTAATCACAAAAATCAACATTCTGACTGCCAATACCATGAAAAACTTCTTCGCTTTCCTGCTGCTCATGGCCGCGCTGTTTCTGGCCCGCGCCAGCCGGGCCCAGATTGGCATAGGCACGGCTTCGCCCAATGCCAAAGCCGCCCTCGACATTCAAAGCCCGGCCAACAACACGGGCGTGCTCATTCCGCGCCTCACGGCGGCCCAGCGCACGGGCATCAGCTCGCCGCCCCAGGGCCTCATCGTGTACCAGACCGACGGCACGGCCGGCGGCGGCACCCAAACCGGCTTCTGGTACTACGCCGGCACCGGCGGCTGGGTGTTTCTCAGCCCCGGCGGCGACAACCTGGGCAACCACACCGCCACCCAGAACCTCAACCTGGGCACCAACCAGATTGTGGGCAACAGCAGCACGCGCGGCCTGAGCATTCTGGCCGATGGCGATGGCCACCTGGGCAAAACCACGTCGTGGACCAGCACCGCCGACGATGCGCTGCTGCGCTTCGGCGACAACGACTACGTGACGGTGGGGGAGGCCGGCAGCGACGACGCCATGCAGCTGCGGGCCAAAAGCTTCAGCTTTCTGCCCTCGCCGCTGGGCGGCTACAGCGGCAGTGTGGGCATTGGCACGGCGGCGCCGGCCAGTGCGCTGCACGTGTATTCGGCCACCAACCCCACGGTGCTGCGGGTGCACAGCAGCGCGGCCTTTGGCGCGGCCGGGCTCGACTTTTACTCCGACCCCGAAGGCTCGGCCTCGGAGTGGCGGCCGTCGTTTCTGCGCTCCATCGATGCCGGCAGCTTCACGGGCGGGCTGGCGTTCTACACCAACGGCACGGGCTCGGCCAACCGGACAAGCTCCCTGGAGGGCATGCGCCTCGTGAACGGCCGGCTCGGCATCGGCACCACCACGCCCGACTCGCGCCTCGACGTGGACGGCACCATTACGCTGTCGGGCGCGAACGCCAACGAGGTGAACCGTGCCCAGACGGGCACGGCCAACCTGGTGCCCATCTGCTACGGCAACGTGGACGATTCCGGTACCATCAGCGCAGCGGGCAGCACGGGCAATTTCACGGTAAGCAAGGTTGGCACGGGGACCTACGAAGTCACCATCACCGGCGAATCTTATTTCTACCCCAACTACACGACGATGGCCGTGCTCAACGGCTCGCCAAATTCTAGCAGCACAGGCGAAGTGATGGTAAACAGCATCAGCGGTTTGCGCCTGGTGGTCAACACGTTTAACTCGGCCGGAAGCCCGGCAGACCGGGGGTTCAACTTCGTGACTTACAAGCCTTAGGCTAGCGAATGGACACCTTCATTTATTCCTGATTCTCTTTTCAACATAGTTCTACGTCTCTCTTTCTTTCATCCTCATGCAAGTCGTTTTCCGCACTTTATTGCTGGCTACGTGCGTAGCCGCGCTGCCCCTCTCCCTGCAGGCCCAGACCCGCAAGCCGGCCCCCAAGCCCGCCGCCAAGCCGGCTGCCAAACCCGTTGTCAAGCCGGCTCCCAAGCCTGCGCCAGCCCCGGCCCCCGCGCCTGCTCCGGCCCCTGCGCCGCCGCCGGCCCCTGCCCGCGCTGCTGCCGCTGCCTCCCCCGGTGGGGCGTTCGAAGTGGGCACCAATGCCGTGAACCTGGGCATTGGGCTGGGCAGCCGCTACAGCTACGGCACGGGCTTTTTCGGTGGCAACTCGTCGGTGTCGCCGGCCATCAGCCTGTCGTATGAGCGCGGCATTATGCCGCTGGGGCCGGGCGTGCTGGGCGTGGGCGGCATTGTGGCCTACCAGGGCGCCAGCTACGACTTTGGCGGGGGCGACAAATGGAAGTACACCGACATCGTGGTGCAGGTGCGCGGCACCTTTCATTATCCTGTGAATGAGAAGTTTGACCCTTACGGCGGCATCGGCCTGGGCGTGCGCCACGCCGGGGTTTCCTTCTCGGGCAGCAGCCTCTACAGCTCCATCGGCTCGGCCAGCGGCACCGAGTTTCTGCCGGGCCTTTTCGTGGGCGGGCGCTACTACTTCACCGAAAGCATCGGGGGCTTCGCCGAGCTGGGCTACGACCAGACCTACCTCAAAATCGGTCTTTCGGCCAAGTTCTGATGACGCAGCGGGCGCTGAAGCACCGCTCATTCCCACCACGCCTTTCCCAGATTTTTCTTTATGAAAGTTGCTTTTCGCAGTCTGTTCCTGCTGGTAATGAGCGCCCTCGCTCACCAGGCCACCGCTCAGATAGGCATCGGCACTACTACGCCCGATGCCTCGGCCGCCCTCGACATCCGGGCCACCAACAAAGGTCTTCTCATTCCTCAAGTCACCTTAACTTCTCTCACCGATGGAACCACAATACCAACACCTGGAACTGGTCTTCTTGTCTTCAACCGTAACGCCGCAGTCAGCGGCGGGGTGGGTTTTTACTACAACGCCGGCACAGCCGCCGCGCCCAGCTGGACCCGCCTCAACACCGGCACGGCTCCGGCTGGCAGTGATTGGAGCCTGACCGGCAACGCCGCCACCGACTCTACCGCCAACTACCTGGGCACCACCGATGCCAAGCCCATTCGGCTGGGCGTGAACGGCCAGGAAAAAGCCCGCCTGCACACCAACGGTGCCTTCTGGCTGGGCGGCGCCCCTATCGGCCCGGCATCGTACCCCGACAACCACCTGCTGCTGGGCTACCAGGCCGGCAAAAAGCTGCCCGCCGGAGCCTATAACAACCAGTTTGTGGGCTACCAGGCCGGTTTGCAAACGACGGGTGATGACAATCAATTCACTGGTTTTCAGGCGGGTTACGCCAATACCACCGGCGAACAGAATTACTTCAGCGGCCTGCGGGCCGGCTTCGCCAACACGACGGCCAGCTATAACCACTTCGTGGGCTACCGGGCCGGCTACAACAACAGCACCGGCACCCTGAACACCTACGAGGGCTACCGCGCCGGCTACGCCAACACCACCGGCGTGGGCAACGTGGCCCTCGGCGACTCGGCCGGCTACGCCAGCGTTTCCACCAACGGCAACCTGTTTGTGGGCACCGGGGCTGGCAAGCGCACCACCGCCACCGGCACCTACACGCACAACCACATGGTGGGCTATCAGGCGGGCTACCGCAACACCACCGGCGCCAACAACCACTTCGAGGGGTTCCAGGCCGGCTACGCCAATACCACGGGCAACTACAACTATTTCAGCGGCTTCAACGCGGGCACCAACAGCACGAGCGATGGCAACCATTTCGTGGGCTATGCCGCGGGCTACCACAACGGGGCCGCCGGCCTCAACCACTTCGAGGGTTATAAGGCAGGCTTCAACAACACCACCGGCGAGGCCAACACGTTCATTGGCTACGATGCGGGGCTGGCCAACACCACCGGCGCGCAGAACACCTACATCGGCTTCCGGGCCGGGCAGCGCTACACCACGGGCGACAACAACTTCATCGTGGCCTTCTACGATGCCGGGCAACCCGCTACCAGCGGCGACAACAACCTGTTTGTGGGCCTGCGGGCGGGCTATAAAAACAACGCCAGCAACAACCACATGGTGGGCTACGAAGCCGGCAACAGCAACACCTCGGGCCAAACCAATCATTTTGAGGGCTACCACGCCGGCTACGCCAACACCACGGGCGTGAGCAACTATTTCTCCGGCTACGAAGCGGGAGCAAGCAACGTGGCGGCCAACTACAACCACTTCGTGGGCTTCGAGGCCGGCGCCAGCAACAACGCCAGCGGGGCAGGCTACAACCACTTCGAGGGCTACCTGGCCGGCACCAACAACACCAGCGGCCAGATAAACCAGGCCATCGGGGCCTACGCGGGCAGCAGCACCACCACCGGCGACCTCAACCTGTACGTGGGCTTCCGGGCGGGGCAGGGCAACGCCACCGGCGACGAAAACACCGTGTTCGGGGCCTACGACCTGAGCCAGCCCACGTCCGGCAGCGAGAACCGCAACGTGTTCGTCGGCCGCAACGCGGGCTTCAGCAACACCGCCAGCGACAACCACTTCGTGGGGTACAAGGCTGGGTATCAGAACACCAGCGGAGTCAACAACACGTTTGAAGGCAACCAGGCCGGCACCGCCAACACCACCGGCAGCCGCAACACCTTTCTCGGGCGGCTGGCTGGCAACAGCACCACCACCGGGTCCGACAACGTGTTTGTGGGGTACGCCACTGGCACGGCCAACGTCACGGGCACCGGCCTGACGGTGCTCGGGTCGGGGGCCGGGCCCTTCAACAGCGGTACCTACACCGCCCTGACCAATGCCACCACCATTGGCAGCAACGCGAAAGTAGCCGCCGACAACACCATGGTATTCGGCGATTCCAACGTCACGGACTGGCTGTTTGGCCGCATCCAGGTGACGGGCCTGGGCGTGGCCCTGCAGGTGGGCAGCAACAGCACCAACGGCAATGCCGCCTACCTCTCCCAGGGCGGCACCTGGACCAACGCCTCCGACGTCAACCTCAAGGAAAACATCCAGCCCGTGGAAGGCGCGCAGGTGCTCGGCCTCATTCGCCAGCTGCCCCTCTCGCGCTGGGCCTACAAGGGCACCCACGGCGAAACCCACCTCGGCCCCATGGCCCAGGATTTCTACCGCCTTTTCCACCTCGGCCTGAACGACACCAGCATCAGCACCATCGACCCGGCTGGCGTGGCCCTCGCGGGCGTGCAGGAGCTGGCCAGGCAGAACGACGCCCTGAAAACCGAAAACACCCAACTCCGCCAGCAGCTCCAGGCCCTGCAGGCCGGCCAGACGACCCTCGATGCCCGCCTCAGCGCGCTGGAGCAGGGTGCCCGCCCGGCCGCTGCTGCGCCGGTGGCGCGGGCTGCCCGCTAAGGTGTTATTTATCAAAGCTTTTATCATCAAACTGGATAACAAACGTTCCTTTTTTTGCCACTTCCCTTTCCGTATGAAAAACCTCCGCTACCTGCTGCTGCCAGCCCTGCTATCCGTGGCCGCCAGCTGCAAAAAAGACAACGAGAGCCCCTCTAAAACCGCCATGCTCACGGGCGTGACCTGGAAGGAAACTTCCCAGACCATGACCATCAACGGCGTGGCGGGCAACTACACACCCGCTGCGGCCGATGTCTCGACCTATCAATTTGGCTCCGATGGCAAACTCACCATCACAGAAGGCACCGCTGCACCGCAAACGGGCACCTGGGCTTTCACCAACAACGAGTCGCAGCTCACGCTGACGGGTGCGGGCAATCCGACCCAGACGTTCACGGTATTCACCCTGACGAGTGGCAGCCTGTCGTTCGGGCTGGACTACAACCAGGCCCAGGTCACGGCCGCGCTGGCTCCCTCTTCCACCGATGTGCTGCGCCTGCTGATTCTGGGCGCCGGCAGCTTCACCTTCCCGGCCAATACGCCCACGGTAACCCCCTCGCAGCTAACGAGCTTCCGCTACCAGACCAACCTGGTGCCCCGCTAGCGCCATTTTCCTTTCCCAGCCACCATTTGCTTCATGAAAACGCTTTTCAACCTTTCCCGCACGTTGGGCCTGTTGCTCGCTATCGGCAGCGTGTCGCTCACGGCTTGTAAGAAAGAATCCGACGATTCGGCCGCCGCTACCGGCGACGGCACCGTGACCTGGACCCACAACGGCACCACCTACACCGACACCTTCTCGGCGGGCGCCGTGGTGGACCCCGGCGATAAACTCTTCATCATCGCGGCTTCCAAAGACCGCAACAATGCCTTGTCGATACCGCTGCTGGGCATCAGCGCGAAGGGCACGGGCGTGTACGACCTGCCCAGAGGCTCGGCGCTCAACGACTGCTCCGTGGGTTCCATCACCCTGAACGGCACCACCCCCCAGGGCGTCATCTACAGCACGCTCTACGGCCCCAACGCCAGCAACGGCACCGTCACGGTGACCGAGTACGACAAGAATGCCCAGAAAATCAGCGGCACTTTCTCCTTCACGGCCGGGGCCATGCCCAACAGCGGCGCTACCGGCACCCAAACCGTGACCAACGGCAGCTTCAGCATTCACAGGTTTCGCTAAGCCCCGCCATTTTCTGCACCATGAAATTCTTTCGCTCGGTTGCCGGCGCATTGCTCGGCAGCGCATTGCTTTTAACAACCGCGTGCTCATCGGATAAAAAACCCGATGCGCAAACTCCGGCCACTGCTCCGGCCGCCGCTCCGGCTGCGGCAGCCGCCGCACCCGCACCCGCACCCGCACCCGCGCCGACCGAAACGCCGGCTGCCGCGCCGG
>NZ_BAAGWC010000025.1:0-58767 GCF_054780555.1 Hymenobacter daeguensis | reverse complement strand
CATTGACGGTCTGTAATTTCGTGGCGGTGCATGGGCGATTACTGATTTAGCGAAAGGTAATTGTCCTCACGCTCTAGCCGTGGCGCTGTCGAAGTAGCCCGCCATGTACACGCGGCTGCCGCGCACGGCTACGCCGGTAGCCACTTCGTCGCCGGTGCTGCCGCCGGCGCGCTGCACCCAGGCCCATTGGCTGCCGGTGCCGGTGTCCTGCACCTTGCCCACAAACGCATCCTGATAGCCCGCGCTGCTGAGCGAGAAAGACCCAAATACGCCGGTGCCCCCGAAGCTGCCGGCCACCAGCACATCGGTGCCCGCCACGGCCAGCGCCCGCACCGCATCGTTGGCCGTGCCGCCCACGGCCCGCGCCCAGGCGTAGCTGGCACTGGTGCCGCCGTCGCTGATTTTGGCCACAAAGCCATCGTCGGTGCCTGAGTTGATGGCACCGGCATTGGCCGCGCTCAGCGCGCCGAAGGTCAGGGTGGTGCTGGTGGAATGCCCGCCCAGGTACACCGTATTGCCACTGGCGGCCAGGGCCAGGGCCTCATCGAAGCCGTTGCCGCTGACGGCCAGCGCCCACACAAAATTGCCGGCCGGGGAAATTTTGGCCACGAAGGCATCGGTGCCGTTGTTGGGCCCCAGGGTACTCGGCCCGAAGTTGAGGAGGGTGCTTTGGGTGTAGCCGGCAATGTAGATGCCCGCGCTACTCACGGTCACGGCATTCACCTGGTCGTTGGCGGCCCCACCGGTGCGCACGGCCCACTCGAAGGAGGCGCTTACCGGGTTCCATTTGGCCACAAAAAGGTCGTAAACCCCCACGCTGGTGAGGGTGGTGCTGCCAAAACCGACGGTGCCCTGAAAGCCCCCGCCGATGTACACATTGCCCGCCGCATCGGTGCCCACCCCGTAGGCCGGCGAGATAAAGCTGCTGCCCGTGGCCGCTATGGCCATTTGCCAGGCGGGGGCCTGCGCCCGCGCCGCCGGCCCCACCAGCCCCACGAGAAGGAAAAGCGCCGCTGCCAACTCGCCGCGTATCAACGAGAAAAAGTGCTTCATAAAAAGAAAGAAAAGCCCGCCAGTGGTAGAAGTCCAGGGTAAATATAGCAGCACAACAAAGCCCCAGTGGCAACCACCGGGGCTTTGTTGTTAAAGAGAAACCAAGCGGTGCGGGGACGCGGACTACAGCGTCCGCGCTACGCTACTCTACTACCAGGTGCCGGGTGCCGGTGAAACTGCCGGCCTGCACCTCCACGGCGTAGAGCCCCGGCGCAAGGCCCATCAGGTCCAGCTCGTGGCGCAGGCCGGCAGCGGGCAGAGCCACGGTGCTGGTGCGCAGGGTGCGGCCCAGGGCATCGCGCAGGGTGAGGGTGGCCGTAGCGGTGCCGGGCAGCACGGGCAGCAGCACGGTGGTGGCGGCGCGGGCGGGGTTGGGCGCCAGGGAGAAACTCAGGTTGCCTTGGGGGGCATTGGTAGCCAGCAGGGTGGGGTCGGTGAGGGAGACGAGAAATGAACTCTTGAAGACATTGTTGGTAGGACCAGTTAACGCAATTGTGCCGAAGTTGATGACGGAGGAGGTGTAAGTACCGCTGACATACACATTGGTACCACTCAAAGAAATGGCATTGGCTCCATCATAATTCACACCACGACTTTGCTGGGCCCAAGCAACTGTGCTGGTAGTACCTGAATCAATAAGCTTCGCAACGAAAGCATTGCTGCCATTCCCCGTATTGGTGAGCAGCGATGGACCTAAACTCATGCTTGAGCTGTCAAAATGCCCCGCTACATAGACTTGGGTTCCTTGCACGGCCAGCGCAATTCCATAATCAACTCTTGGGCCGCCGACCCGTTGGACCCACGTGAAATTTCCAGTCGAGCCCACATCCGTTAGCTTGGCGATGAAGATATCGGGGTACGTGTTGGGACCTACCAAACCGATGGTGCCAAAGGTTGCCGTGGCGCTGGCAAAACCGCCGGTTATGTACACCTGGCTGCCACTTGCAGCAATTGCCATGGGGTTGATGTCGGGTACCGACCCGGTTCCGCTCGCCTGTTGCACCCATAGAAAATTGCCGCTTGCTCCTGCATCGACCAGCTTCGCCACAAATAAGCCAATCGTTCTTAGCACGATGGTCCCAAAAGCGGCATTCAAGTCGGAGGAGGTACCCGTTATAAAAACATTAGGCCCACTGGCCGCGATGCCGACTACCTCGTCGTTGCTAGTGCCGCCGGCGCGTTGCGCCCATACAAACGTCCCGGTTGGACCGGTATCGGTAAGCTTCGCCACAAAAACATCCGTGAGGCCGGTATTCATATTTACCAGACTACTGCTACCAAAAGCCGCTGTGGAACTGGAAAAATTGCCGGTGATGTATACATTGTTCCCATTCACGGCCACGCCGGTTGCAAAGTCGTCATTCGTTCCCCCCGCCTTTTGCACCCAAACCACTGTGCCAGCCAATCCGCTGTCAGTAAGCTTGGCGACAAACGCATCAACGTAAAAATTGCTGCCGGTGCCCGACAACGTAAGGCTGCCAAAAAGGGCCGTATTACTGAATGAGCCGGTGATGTACACAGAGCTGCCATTGACCGCCACTGCTGTTATCCGGCTGTTGCTGGTGGCTTGGCACCATACGAAGGTGTTCGTGACCGTGCTCCATTTGGCAACATAGCCGTTGTTAGTGAGAGTGCTGCTCAGCGTTGTGCTGCCAAAACTGACCGTTCCATAATAAGTACCCACAACATAAATGTTTCCGTTGCCGTCGGCAGCTGTCCCAGTTACGGTTGAAGACCCATTAACGGAGTTTTGGGCCACGGCGACTTGCCAGGCCGGCGCCTGCGCCCGCGCCGCCGGCCCCGCCAGCCACAGGAGAAGGAAAAGCGCCGCTGGCCAGCCGCGCATCAGGGAGAAAAAGTGCTTCATAAAAAGGAAGAAACGGCCCACCATTGGTAGAAGGCCAGAGTAAATATAGCAGCATAACAAAGCCCCGCTGGTTACCCCGCTGGCGCGCGTCTGCGACGCGTGCCGACTGGGTTCGAGTCTCTGACTCGGGGTGTGCTTGTTCGCGGCATTGCCCACTATCCGAGCCGCAGGCTCGAAGTCAGGGGGCACGCGTCGCAGACGCGCGCCAGCAACCGCCGCGCTACTACCAAATCACCGCCCGGTCCGCCGGCTTGCGTATCATCTTATCGCCCTCCTTGCACCCCCACGCTGCCTGAAACTGCGGCATGTTCATCAGCGGCCCGATGGTGCGGTACTGGCCGGGCGAGTGCGGGTCGGTGGCAATTTGCTGGCGCAGGGCCTCGGGGCGGATGTTGGTGCGGCGCAACTGGGCCCAGCTCAGGAAGTAGCGCTGCTCGGGCGTGAAGCCGTCGTACTTCGGGCGCGGGCCGTTGCCGTAGCGCTGCTGGAGCTGCTTTTCGAGGGCGCCGTACACCACGGTGAGGCCGGCAAAATCGGCCAGGTTTTCGCCCATCGTGAGCTGGCCGTTCACGTGCACCGAGTCGAGGGGCGAGAAGGCGTCGTACTGGCGGCCCACCACGGCGGCGCGCTTCGTGAACTCGGCCGCGTCGGCCGGCGTCCACCAGTCGCGCAGGTTGCCCTCGGAGTCGTACTGCCGGCCCTGGTCGTCGAAGCCGTGGGTCATCTCGTGGCCCATCACCCCGCCAATGGCCCCGTAGTTGATGGCGTCATCGGCCTTGGGGTCGAAGAAAGGCGGTTGCAGGTAGCCGGCCGGAAACACAATCTCGTTCATCGGCGGGTTGTAGTAGGCGTTGATGGTGGGCGGCGTCATGCCCCACTCGTTGCGGTCGATGGGCTGGCCGAAGTGGGCGGCCTCGCGGCGGCTTTCCCACTGGCGGGCGGCCAGCACGTTTTTCAGGTAGCTCTCGCGCGAGATGGGCAGGGCCGAATAGTCCTTCCATACGTCGGGGTAGCCGATTTTCACGCGCAGCGCGTTCAGCTTTTTCAAGGCTTCGGCTTTGGTGGGCGCGCTCATCCAGGTGTTGGTCCGGATGTGTTCGGCCATGCTGGCCTTGATGTTGCCCACCATTTCCAGCGCCTTGGCCTTGGCCTCGGGCGAGAAAGCCTGGTCCACGTACAGCTGTCCGAAGGCCTCGCCCAGCAGCTGGTCCGTCGCGGCCTGAATGCGTTTCCAGCGCGGGGCCTGCTGCTTGGCCCCGGTCAGCGCCTGGCTGTATTTGAAGGCGGCCTCGGCGTAGGGCGTGGGCAGCGTGCTGGCCACCGAGCGCACCAGCTGCCAGCGCAGGTACACCTTCAGGTCGGGCAGCGTCTCGGTTTTCAGCACCGCATTCACCTCGTCGAAGAACGCCGGCTGGCCGATAATCACCTCCTGTGCCTTGCCCAGGCCCAGGCCCGCCAGCAGGCCCCGGGGGTCGAGGTTGGGGTAGCGCTGCTGGGCGGCGGCCACGGTCAGCTTGTTGTAGTTGGCCTGCGGGTCGCGCAGCTCCACGGGCGTGCGCGAGGCTTTGGCCAGGCGCGTTTCGATGCGCTCCACGGTGGCCGCGTCGAGCTGGGCCACCATCGGGGCCGCGCCCAGCAGCTGGAATACCTGCATCATGTAGGCGCGGTAGGCGGCCTTCACCTTCTCGGTGCGGGCATCGGTTTTGAAGTAGAACTCGCGGTTGGGCAGCGTCAGGCCACCCTGGCCCATCTGCACGGCGTACTGGGTGGTGTTTTTCTCGTCCACGTCCACCCCGATGTTGAAAAACACGCTGGCCCCGATTTCCTGCAGATGCACCACCTCCGTGCGCAGATTGGCCAGGCTGCGGATGTTGGCCACGCGGTCCAGCTCCGGTTTCAGCGGCGCGAGGCCGGCCCGGTCAATGGCCACTGTGTCCATGGCAGCGGCGTAGAAGTCGCCCACTTTCTGGGCGTTCGAGCCGGGCGCGGCCGTGCGGTTGGCCGCCGCGTCGTCCAGAATCCTGCGCAGCAAGTCCTGGGTGCGGTTGCCGAGCAGGTTACGCGGGCCCCAGCTGCTGGCGTAGCTCGGCACGGGGTTATTGCGCAGCCAGTTGCCGCCCGAAAACTGAAAAAAGTCGTCGCAGGGGTTCACCGAGCGGTCGATGTCGGCCATGTCGAGGCCCACGCCTTTGGGGGCGGGCGCGGCAGCAGCCACGGGCGCCGCCGGGGCCGTGGTGCTGGTGGAAGGCTTGCTGCCGGCGCAGCCCGCCAGCACCAGCAGGGCCGCCGCGCCGGCCGGGAAGTATCGGTTGTTCATAAAGACTTGATGTTTCGTTAGCACAAAAGAGCAACAAAGAGCGCAAGTAGCGGCGCGGGCTGCACGGCATGAAAAGCAAAAAGCCGCCCCCGGTGCTGGGAGCGGCTTTTTGGTGGATGCAATGGAGCGATGACGAGGCGCAGGGAGGCGTCCCTACGGTTTCACCGGGCTGCCCTTCTCATCGAAGAACACATAGTGCGGGCGCATGCCTTCGGCCAGCTGCACCTTGTAGTTCACCGCGCCGGTCGAGGGGTAGCTCAGCCTGGTGACGCCGATGATGCGCGAGTTGGGGTAGGTTTTGGTGATGTAGGCCAATGCTTTGGGGGTTAGCACGTTCACTTCGGCCGGGGCTTCGGTGCCGGGCACCAGGGGTACGGCCTTGTTAATCCGGGCATTGAAGGCTTCCACATCGGGGGCGTGCTCGTTGTTTTTGGTGGTGATGATGACCGCCCCGCCGGCCGCCTCGCCGCCAAACAGCCGCCGGGCCTGCTCGGCTTTGAGCACGTTGACGCTGGCAATCTCATCGGGCTTGATTTTCTCCGACCAGTCGGCGCCCGTCAGCTTGCCGTCGACATAATAGACCGGGTTGCCGGTCAGGGCCAGCCGTGCGGAGTGGGCCCCGGAGGGGTCGGCCTGGGCGTTGAGGGCCAGGGTGCCAAGCAGCAGCGGCAGCACCACCAGGTACCGGCCCAGGCGGACCGTAGCAGAAGCAGGGGAATTCATCATGAGTACGCGGTTTTTGAGGGTTGGAAATGTGAAATGGGAAACCAGGGAAAGGCCGCTCGCCGAGTGGCTGAGGCGCAGCAGGCTGTATTGATAGGCCCGGCGGTCAACGAGGCCGGTTTCGAGCACGGCGTGGTCGGCCAGGTACTCAAGGTTGTCGAGCAGGGCGCGGCGCAGCAGCCACGCCGCTGGGTTGCACCAGGCCACGGCCTGCATCAGCTGGGCCAGCAGCACGTCCACGGTGTGCCATTGGCGCACGTGCACCTGCTCGTGGCGCAGCACGGCCGCCAGCTCGGGGCCGGGGTGCTGCGCCGGGTTCAGGTAAATGGTGCTGCCAAAGGAAAACGGGCTGATGTCGCCCGGCAGCACCCGCACCGGCAGCCCCTGCACCACGGCCGGCCGGGAGGCCCGCCGCAGCCGCGCCAGCGACAGCAGCTGCAGCAGCAGCCGCCCCAGCCACACGGCCGCGCCCGCGCCGTACAAGGCCACTCCCACAGCCGCCCAATCTGCGGCCGGGGCTGCGGCCGCCGGCAAAGCGGCTGCGGCCCCCGGATTTCCCACCACAGGAAAAAAGATGGCGGGAGTGGCCTCGGCCGGCAGCAGCGCCGGCACCGGCAGGGCCGGGTACACGGCCGCAAACAGCAGCGCAAACAGCAGGTATGCCCGGTTCAGGGTGAAAAACGTGAGCCGGCGCAGCAGCCCGAAATACACCGCCGCAAACAGCAGCAGCACCGCGTTAGCCTTCAGCAGATACAGCAGGATGGCGTGCATGGCTAGTCCTCCTTCTTGCTTTCGATGAGCCGGATAATCTCCTGCAAATCCTCGGCGCTCACCTTGTTTTCCTGCGCGAAAAACGACACCAGGTCCTTGTAGGAGTTCTGAAAATGCTGCTTCACCAGCGTGCCCAGCGAGCGGCGCTGGTAGTCGTCGGCCGTCACCACGGGCACGAAGCGGTAGGAGTTGCCCAGCTTTTCACTGCGCACGTAGCCCTTGCGCTCCAGGTTGCGCAGGGTGCTGGCCAGGGTGGTGTAGGGCGGGCGCGGGTCGGGCAGGGCGTCGAGCACGTCTTTCACAAAGCCGCCGGCGGGCAGCGGCCACAGCACGCGCAGGGCGTCTTCTTCGGGTTGGGTGAGGCGTTCCATCGAGGGGGAGCAATCAGTGTTACGATTATGTCGTAAATCTACGAAATTTTCGTAATAATGATTGTTCCCGATGAAAAATAATTTCAGCTGGAAATAGAAAAAGCCGTTTCCGGCCTGGAAACGGCTTTTTAATAATGAAGCTGTTTAGCAAGTCAAAAGCGTTGTCATCCTGAGCGCAGCGAAGGACCTTCTCACGTCAGAACAGCGCCTAATCTGACGTGAGAAGGTCCTTCGCTGCGCTCAGGATGACAGACGTGTAGGCAAATCAGGCTTTCTAAACAGCTTCGATAAAACAATAGCAGGTAGTCAGCGGGCTTTATCGGTCTGCTGAATTTGGAGCCAGCGAATGGCCGCGCCTTCGTCGTTGAAAAACGAGGTGGCAAACGGCTTGTCGTTGTAGGCTTCGGCCGGCACGTAGTCGTGCCGGTTCACAATGGACTCGTGCAGCGTCGGGCTCAGGAGGTAGGCCACGTAGAGCCGGCCGCCCAGCCGGCGCGCCATGTCCGGAAAATACTGCTTCAGCAGCCATTCCGTGGTAGCAGGGTCGTTGAGGGTGCGCCGCCGGATGTCCTGCAGCCAGAACCGGGCGTTCTCGCGCAGGGCCGTCTCGCACATTTGCTCGTACACGGCGGGCAGCTCGGGCGGGGCGGGCTGGTAGGCCCACCGGCTCACCAGAATGTCGAGGTCGGCGCGATAAGCGAGGTCGATGAGCGGCGCGGGAATGTCGGAATTCATAGGCAGGCAAAGGGCGGACAGCGGCAAATTACGGGCTGGCGCCCCGACTGCGCTGCCCCGCCGCCGCCCGGCGCTAGTGCGTGGGCACAATTTCGGCCACGGCGGCCTCCACCGGCGGGTGCCGGCGCAGCGAGCGCACCGCCAGCGCCACGCTGCCCAGCGCCAGCACCGCGCCCAGCAGGAAGGGCGCGCCCGGGAAATGCACCGGCGCGCCCTTGCGGGTAAATTCGCCGAATAAGTAGCTCATCATCAGCGGGCCGATTACGCCCGTCACGCTGATGAGGCTGGTGAGCGCGCCCTGCAGCTCGCCCTGCTCGGTGGCCGGCACCTGGCCCGAAATCGTGCTTTGCAGCGCCGGCCCCGCAATGCCGCCCAGGCAATACGGGGCCAGAAAGGCCAGCATCAGCCCGCCGCTGGGCGCAAAGGCAAACAGCACAAACCCCACGGTGTAGCACAGCAACCCAATCACAATGGCCCGCGTGGCCCCCAGCTTCGGAATGGCCACCCGCACCAGCCCGCCCTGCACCAGCCCGGTAAACAGGCCGATGACGGCCAGCGAGTTGCCCACCATCTTCTCGGTCCAGCCGAATTTGAGAATGGTGTAAAACGTCCAGACCGACTGCGTGGCCGAGCCCGCCAGGTACAGCAGCACCAGGGCGGCTATCAGGCCGGATATCGTTGGGTACTTGCCCAGCCGGAGCAGCGAAGCCACGGGGTTGGCCCGGCGCCACTCAAACGGCCGGCGCTTGTCCCGCGCCAGCGACTCAGGCAGCACAAAGTAGCCATACACCACATTGCACAGGCTCAGGGCCGCTGCCGCCATAAACGGCACCCGGGCCCCGAATACGCCCAGCTGTCCGCCCAGCCACGGCCCTATCACGAAGCCAATGCCAAATGCCGCGCCCACCAGCCCGAAGTTCTGGGCGCGCTTCTCGGGCGTGCTGATGTCGGCAATGTAGGCCGTGGCCGTGGTGAAGCTGGCCCCCGCCATGCCCGCAATCACGCGCCCCACAAACAGCCAGGCCAGCGTGGGCGCAAAGCTCACAAACACATAATCGAGCCCCAGGCCCAGCAGCGAGGTCAGCAGCACCGGCCGCCGCCCCAGCTTGTCGCTGAGGCCGCCCATGACGGGCGCAAAGCAGAACTGCGCCGCCGCGTAGGCAAACGTGAGCCAGCCCGAGTAAACAGCCGCCCGGCTCAGCCCCTCGCCCGTGAGCTGCTCGATGAGCTTGGGCACCACCGGAATGATGATGCCCAGGCCGATAACATCAATCAGAATTGTGATGAAAATGAAGCCGAGGGCTGGCGCGCGTTTATCAGACATAAGCAAGGGGCGGGCAATGGCCTGCCACCGGCAAAGGTCGCAGAAAAATGCCCGGCGCTGCCGCTGCGCCGCTGCCGCCCGCCGGGCCGTATTTTGCGGCTTTCCGGCTTCCTGCCAGAAAGCCCGCGCTGCCGCCCCATGCCCGCTTTATCAGCTTCTGCCCTGCCTTACCGCCCCGCGCTCACCGGCTTGCGGGCCGTGGCCGTGGCGGTGGTAGTGGCCCAGCACTGGCTGCAGCCGGGATTTCCGCTGGGCGAAGTGGGGCCGAGCCTGTTCTTTGTGCTAAGCAGCTACCTGATTTCGGGCATCATCTGGAAAGAGCGGGCCTATCCGGGCGCGGGAGGGCGGTGGAAGCGCCGGCTGGGTGTCTTTTACCTGCGCCGGGGGCTGCGCGTTTTGCCGGCCTACTATGCGGTGGTGCTGGGGTGTGCGCTGCTGCCGCTGGCGGCCGTGCGGGCCCATCCCGGCTGGTTTCTGCTGCCGGTGGCCAACCTGCTCATCTACCAGGGCCGCGGCTGGCCCGATGGCGTCGGGCACTTGTGGACCATTGCCGTCGAAATACAGTTCTACCTGCTCTGGCCCTGGCTGCTGGGGGCCATCGGCCGGCGGCCGGCGTGGCTGGTGGGGCTGGCCGTGGGCGCTGTGGGCTTCCGCGTGCTGTGGTCCTGCTACCGGCACTCCGACATGGTGCACCTGCTGCTGCCCGTCAGCTTCGATGCATTTGCGCTTGGCGCGCTGCTGCAGCTGGCGGCGGGAGGGGCCTGGCTGGCCCGGGTGGCGCGGGGGCGGTACGTGGCCCTGGCGTGGGCCGGGTGGGCAGCGCTCCGGCTCCTGCCGGTGGTGGCCGGCTGGGCTGCACCCCAGGCAGCAGGGCTGGCCGGCTGGCTGGCCGCCACCGAGTTTCTGACCGTGGGCTGGCTGTTGCAGCCTTCGCGGCCGGGCCGGTGGCTGGGGCATCCGGTGCTGCATTGGGTGGGGCAGCGCAGCTACGGGATGTACCTGATTCACCTGCCGCTGCTGGTGTTCTGGCAGCGGCTGGTGTACCATGCGGTGCCCGGTGCGGCCGGCCGGGCCGCCCTCATGGGCCGCTGGCCCGTGTTGCTGGTGCTGGGGCCGGTGCTCCTCCTGCTCAGCGCCGCCTCGTGGCGGTGGCTCGAGCAGCCAATCGACCGGCTGAAGGAACGGTTCCGCTACGCAGACTAAGCGCATCCTGCCCCTGGGCGCAGCTGCCATAATCAGGGCGTGGCGATGGGCGCGCTTGCCCATTTTTGGCGCACGCTCGTATGAAGCCCAATCCTGCCTTCTCAGGATTTTCTCTCACTTCGACTTCTCGCGTCATGAACCAGAAACGCACATTTGGCAGCATTCTCACCGTCCTTGGCATCATTGGCATCATCATCGGGGCACTGGCCTTTTTGGGTATTGGTGGGCTGGGCCTGGGCAAAATGAATTCCATCGTCCCCTTTGTAGTGGGCCTGATATTCTTCGCCGCCGGCATTAACCTGGTGAAAACCACCGGTGACCGCGCCTGATGGGGCAGGTGTGAAATAAAATATTCGCCTGACACGCAGCGCCTTGCTTGCTTTGCATCGGTTTTTGCGAAGTAGCCCTTGCTTTCCCAACAAATCAAGCTACCTTTGCAGAACCAAACAGTGCGGGGTGGAGCAGTTGGTAGCTCGTTGGGCTCATAACCCAAAGGTCACTGGTTCGAGTCCAGTCCCCGCTACCTAAGAAGAGGCCGTTTCCAATCAGGAAACGGCCTCTTTCTTTTTCGGGTCATCTGGTTGCTTCCTGCCGGAACCGCGCCAGGTAGGGGGCTGTGCGGCTTGCTTGGGCCTTCACTATGTCCTGCGGGGGGCCGGCGGCTACCACGCGGCCGCCGTCTTCGCCCGCGCCGGGGCCGATGTCGATAACCCAGTCGGAGCCGGCCACCACGCGCATGTCGTGCTCCACTACGATGACCGTGTTGCCGGCTTCGACCAGTCCTTCGAGCTGGAGCATCAGCTTTTCAATGTCGGATGGGTGGAGGCCGGTGGTGGGCTCGTCGAGGACGTAGAGCGTGTTGCCGCGCCCGATGCGCTGCAACTCGGTGGCGAGCTTGATGCGCTGGGCCTCGCCGCCGCTCAGCTCGGTGGCGGGCTGGCCCAGGCGCAGGTAGCCCAGGCCCACCTCGCGCAGCACCGTGAGGGCGCGGTGGATGAGCGGCTCCTCATCGAAGAAGGCCCAGGCGGCGTCCACGGTCAGGCCGAGGACTTCGGCAATGTTCTTGTCGCGGTACTGCACTTCCAGCGTTTTGGCGTTGTAGCGGGCGCCGTGGCACACCGGGCAGGGCGCGTACACGCTGGGCAGAAACAGCAGCTCAACCATCACGAAGCCTTCGCCCGCGCAGTTTTCGCAGCGGCCCTTGGCCACGTTGAAGCTGAAGCGGCCGGCATCGTAGCGGCGCCTGCGGGCCTCGGGCGTGGCGGCGAACAGCTTGCGCACATGGTCGAACAAGCCCGTATAAGTGGCCATGTTGGAGCGCGGCGTGCGGCCAATGGGCTTTTGGTCGACGCGCACCAGGCGCTTGATTTTGTCGAGGCCGGCCGTAAGCTGGCCGCCCAGCGTGGCCGGCGCGGGCGCGGCCAGCGGGTCGGTTTCCTCTTCCTCGGCTTCGATGGCCTGGCCCAGGCTTTCGGCCACCAGCTCCACCAGCACCTGGCTCACGAGGCTGGACTTGCCGGAGCCCGACACGCCCGTGACCGTCGTGAACACGCCCAGCGGGAAGTCCACGCTGAGGTTCTCGAGGTTGTTGCGCGTCACGCCGGCCAGCTTCAGCCAGCCGGTGGGCGTGCGCGGCGGCTGGTCGGGCAGGGGCGAAGTATCGAAAAGAAACTGGCGCGTCTGCGAGGCTTCGATGGTTTTCAGGCCCTCGGGCGGGCCGCTGTAGAGAACCTGGCCGCCCTGGGTGCCGGCGGCGGGGCCGACGTCCACCAGCCAGTCGGCCCGCCGGATGACGTCCAAATCGTGCTCTACCACAAACAGCGAGTTGCCCGCGCCTTTCAGGCCGGCCAGCGCCTGCAGCAGCGCCTCGGTATCGGCCGGGTGCAGGCCCGCGCTGGGCTCATCGAGCACGTACACGACGCCAAACAGGTTGGAATAGAGCTGGGTGGCCAGCCGCAGCCGCTGCAGCTCGCCGGGCGAAAGCGTGGGCGTGCCGCGCTCCAGCGACAGATACCCCAGGCCCAAATCGAGCAGCACCGTGAGGCGGGCCGCCAGGTCCTCGGCAATGCGCCGGGCCACGATGGCCTGCTCCGGATGCTCCTGGTCGTGCTGCTGCCGGCCGGCTTTGCCTTCGGCGAAGGGCTGCAACAGCGCCGCCAGCCGCTTGAGCGGCAGGCGCGACATCTCGGCAATATCCAGCCCGGCAAACTTCACGCTCAGCGACTCGCGGCGCAGGCGCTTGCCGTGGCAGGTGGGGCAGTCGGAGCCCAGCATGTACTGGGCCACGCGCTTCTTCATCAGCGCGCTTTGGGTGGTGGCGAAGGTGTGCAGCACGTACTTCTTCACGCCCATGAAGGTGCCCATGTAGTTCGGCGGCTCCTTCCTTTTAATGGCCCGCTGGGTTTGCTCGGGCGAGTAGCCGGGGTACACCGGCAGCACGGGCTGCTCCTCGGTGAAGAGAATCCAGTCCCGGTCCTTTTGGGGTAAATTCTGCCAGGGCGTGTCCACGTCGTAGCCCATGCTCACCAGGATGTCGCGCTGGTTCTGGCCGCCCCAGGCCTGCGGCCACGCCGCAATGGCCCGCTCGCGGATGGTGAGCGTGGGGTCGGGCACCATGCTCTGCTCGGTCACTTCGTACACGCGGCCCAGGCCGTGGCAGGTGGGGCAGGCGCCCTCGGCGGTGTTGGGCGAAAAGGCTTCGGCGTAGATGATGCCCTGGCCGGCCGGGTAGTCGCCGGCCCGCGAGTAGAGCATCCGCAGCAGGTTGGAAAGCGTGGTGACCGAGCCCACCGACGAGCGGGTGCTGGGCGCGCCGCGCTGCTGCTGCAGGGCCACCGCCGGCGGCAGCCCCTCAATGGCCGTCACCTCGGGCACCGCCATCTGGTGAAACAGCCGCCGGGCGTAGGGCGACACCGACTCGAGGTAGCGCCGCTGGGCTTCGGCGTAGAGCGTACCGAAGGCCAGACTCGATTTGCCGGAGCCCGACACGCCGGTGAATACCACCAGCGCATCGCGCGGAATGTCGACGTCGACGTTTTTGAGGTTGTGCTCGCGGGCGCCGCGCACGCGCACGAAGCCGGAGAAATCGGTGGGGGAGGAAGGAGTGGCTGGTTTAGCCATAAGAAAGGAGGAGCATGTGAGGAAAGCTGGTCGCCACTGGCTGGCCGCGCATCTTAGCCAGACGAGCCCGCCGGCTCATTCGTTGCCTCGGCCGCTTCCGCCACCAGCACCATACCCGCCGAGTTGATGCAATACCGCAGCCCGGCCGGTGCCGGCCCATCGGCAAACACGTGGCCCAGGTGCCCCGCGCACACATTGCAGCGCGCCTCGATGCGCTGCATGTGGTGGCTTTCGTCGAAAAAATAGCTGATGGCGGCGCGGCTGGCCGGCTGCCGGAAGCTGGGCCAGCCCGAAATGGCGTGGTACTTCTCCTGCGCCTCAAACAGCAGACTGCCGCAGCCGGCGCACACGTAGCGGCCGGGCTTGTAGGCGCGGCAGTAGGCGTTGCGGTAGGGCGGCTCGGTAGCGGCTTCGCGCAGCACCTGGTACTGAGGGGGCGTGAGCTGCTGCGCCCACTCGGCGGGGGAGCGGCGCACGCGGCGGGGCGGCTCGGGGTTGCCGTAGCGGGCGTAGATGAGGACGTCTTTCCAGCGGAGCATGGGAGGCAGGCGACGGCGCAGGGCCAGAAGCCATCGAAGGAACAGCTATCGGGCCAATGTAGCTACTGGTGCCGCCGCCGCAGCGGCCGGCACCGCCTGCCCGCGCATCAGCAGCAGGTAAGCCCCGCCCGAAATCAGGAAACCCACAAACCAGGCGTAGTTGTACACCGCCACCAGCGCCGGCCACACCGCGCCCTTATCGAGCACGCCAATGGCCGTGAGGAAACCCGGCACGTTGGGCAAAACGCCGATGATGAGCGCCCAGATGGCCGCCGGGTTCACGCCGCCCCGGTAGGCATAGCGGCCGGTGTACTGGTAGAGGTCGGGCACGGCCAGCTGCTGCTTGCGCAGGAGGTAGTAGTCCACAATCATGATGCCGCCGATGGGGCCGAGCAGCCCTGAGTAGCCCACCAGCCAGGTGAAAATGTAGCCCGAGGGGTCGGCAATGAGCTTCCAGGGGAAGATGAGCACGCCGATGACGCCGGTGATGTAGCCGCCGGTTTTGAAGCTGATGCGCTCGGGCGAGAAGTTGGCGAAGTCGTTGGCCGGGCTCACGATGTTGGCCGCAATGTTGGTGGCCAGCGTGCTCAGGGCCACGGCCAGCATGGCGGCGCTCACCAAGAGCTTGCTGTCGAAGCGGCCGGCCAGTACCACCGGGTCCCAGATGGTCTGGCCGTAGATGACCAGCGTGGCCGACGTCACGACCACGCCCACGAAGGAAAACAGCGTCATCGAAGCCGGCAGGGCCAGCGCCTGCCCCAGCTGCTGCGCCCGTTGGCTGGTGGCGTAGCGCGTGAAATCGGGAATGTTGAGCGAGAGCGTGGCCCAGAAGCCCACCATGCCCGTGAGCGAGGGAAAAAAGAACGCCCAGAACGCCGCGCTATCGGCAAACTTGCTGGGCTGTGCCAGAATCGGCCCCAGCCCGTGCCCGGCCGAGATGGCCCACCACAGCAGCGCCAGCGCCGCCAGCGGCAGAAAAAAAGCCTTGAACACCAGTAGCTTCCGAATGCTCTCGACGCCGAGGTACACCACGTACATGTTCAGCACCCAAAACAGCAGAAACACCAGCGCCGGCCCCGTAGCCAGGCCCCAGCTGGCCGGGAAAATGGCCGGCAGCGTAGCCAGCGACGGCACCCACAGCACCGCCATCTGGTAGAGCGCATAGCCCCCAATCCAGGTCTGGATGCCGAACCAGCCGCAGGCGATAATGGCCCTTAGCAAGGCCGGCACGTTGGCCCCGCGCACGCCGAAGCTGGCCCGGGCCAGCACCGGAAACGGGATGCCGTACTGCGCCCCCGCCCGGCCATTGAGCAGCATGGGCACCAGCACAATGCTGTTGCCCAGGAAGATGGTGAGCAGCGCCTGCCACCAGTTCATGCCGCCCTCGATGAGCGAGCTGGCCAGCATGTAGGTCGGAATGCACAGGCTCATGCTAATCCAGAGGGCGGCGTAGTTGCCGGTGCCCCAGGTGCGCTCGGCGGGCTGCACGGGGGCCAGGTCGGGACTGGTGAGGCCGGGGGCAAAGGAGGTGTCGGACGGGGTGTGCATGGCAGTTTCAGGGAAAGAAGACCCGGCCGAATATAAGCACGATTAGTGAGGTGCCGCAGCCGCGACGCGCTGGCGGCGAGCGTCTTCGGCTTCGTAGAAGGCGGCCTCGTCGCGGTAGGGCTGCACGTTCCAGGTGGGGCGGTCGCGGGCAATGGCTTCCACCGATTTTTTGAGCCGGGCCCAGGTATCGGCAGTGCCGAGGGCGCCGGTGGAGTCGGCGGCCAGGGCGGCCTGGCATTGCTGCAGCAGCGCTTCGTGGCTGGCAATCTGCGGGCCGCCGGGGCCGTTGAGGCGGGTTGGGGGCGTGCGCTTCTGCGGGTAGGCCTGGCCGCGGTAGCTGGCCGCCGTCACGTTGATGTCGGGCGTGGGGGCGCGCGGGTCGGCCAGCTCCACGTAGTTGCGGGCCCCGGCGCCGGAGCGACTGGCCGCGGCGGCACCGACGCCCACCCGCACGCCGGTGGAAATCAGATTGACCAACTGGGCCCGGGCCGACCCGGCCGCGCCAAAAAGGACCAGGAAAAGTAGCAGTGGTTTCATGCCGGAAATTGAAGTGGAAAAGAGGCGTCAAGATACGCGGCGGGTGCATTACCACCGCATCAACCGCCGGAGGCACGACCTTTGGCGCGTTATCCGAAACGCAACCCGTATGAATGAGCACACGCTTTCCCGCTGCCGCATTGGGCTGGTGGTTCTTGGCATTCTGGGCGCGGCCTGCCAGCGCCAGCCGGCAGCCACGGCGGCAATGCCGCCCCCTGCCGCTGTAGCCGCCCCGGAGCCACCCGTTGAAAAAGGCGTTTCCGAGGCGCTGGCCGTGGCGCGCAGGCAGCGCATCAGCGGCGTGGCGTATGACCTTAGCCTGCAGATTCCGGCGCAGAAAACCGCGCCAATTGACGTGCGGGAGTCGATTTCCTTCAAGCTCAAAGACAACCGCAACCCGGTGCAGCTGGATTTCAAAGCCAGTACCGACCTTCTCGACAGCCTGAAAATCAATGGGCAGCCCGTCAAAATCGACCACCGCAACGAGCACCTGGTGCTGTCGGCGGCGGCGCTGAAAGTGGGCCGCAACGAGATTGAAATCCATCTCACGGCTGGCGAGCAGTCGCTCAACCGCAACGACGACTACCTCTACACGCTGCTGGTGCCGGACCGCGCCCGCACCGTTTTCCCGGTATTCGACCAGCCCGATTTGAAGGCCACGTTTAAGCTGAGCCTCGCCGTGCCTTGGCAATGGCAGGCCGTAGCCAACGCGCGGTTGGTTGATACTCTTCAAACAGCTGATGGCGTGTTGCCCGGTAGGAAGTTCTACCACTTTGCCACTTCCGATAGCATCAGCACTTACCTGTTTTCCTTCGCGGCGGGCAAGTTCTCGCGGCTGAACCGGACGGTGAACGGCCGCCCGATGAGCTTCCTGCACCGCGAAACCGACCCGGCCAAGCTGCGCCTGAGCCTCGGCCCCATCTTCCAGCTGCACGCCGATGCGCTGACGTTTATGGAGCAGTACACGGGCATCCGCTACCCGTTTCAGAAGTTTGATTTTGTGGCCATTCCCGACTTCCAGTACGGCGGCATGGAGCACGTCGGGGCCATCGACTACAAGGCTTCGACGCTGTTTCTGGACGAGGGCGCGACGCAGGACCAGGTGCTGGCCCGCGCCAACCTCGTGTCGCACGAAACGGCGCATATGTGGTTTGGCGATTTGGTGACCATGCGCTGGTTCAACGACGTGTGGATGAAGGAAGTGTTTGCCAATTTCATGGCCGATAAAATCACGCAGGTTTCGGTCAAGAACGCCAGCTACGACCTCAAATTCGTCATCGACCATTACCCCGCCGCCTACGGCGTGGACCGCACGGCCGGGGCCAACCCCATCCGGCAGCCGCTGGCCAACCTGCAGGACGCGGGCTCGCTCTACGGCAACATCATCTACCACAAAGCACCCATCATGATGCGCCAGCTGGAGCGCCTGATGGGGCCCGACGCCTTCCGGGCCGGCCTGCAGGAATACCTGAAAACCTACGCCCACGGCAACGCCACCTGGCCCGACCTCATCAGCATTCTCGACGCCCGCACGCCCGCCGACCTGCAGGCCTGGAACCAGGTGTGGGTGAACCAGCCCGGCCGCCCGGTGCTCAGCTACCGCATCAGCGGGGGCCACGACCAGCGCTACGGCCTGTATGTGACCCAAACGGCCGAGGACGGCTCCGACCGCCTGTGGCCGCAGGAATTCGACGTGCTGGTGGAGTCGGCCAGCGGCGAGCAGCAGCAGCTGACGGTGAAGATGGAGGGAAAGGAAAAGGGCATCCGGATACCGTTTCTGCCCAGGCGCGTCGTGTTCAACGTCACCGGAATCGGCTACGGCGTGTTTCCGGTGGCCCCGGAATTGGCTGCTTCCGTAACGCAGCTGCAAAGTCCGGTGGCCCGCGCTGCCAGCTACGTCAACCTGTATGAAAGCATGCTTCGCGGTGAAGCAATCAAGCCGCTGGCCCTGCTCAATGCCTACCGCCCGGCCCTCACCCGCGAGCCCGAAGAGCTGAACCTGAAGCTGCTCACGGGCCAGGCCAGCGCCATTTTCTGGCAGTTTCTCAGCCCTGCCCAGCGGCAGGCCGTGGGGCCGGCGCTGGAAGCTGACTTGTGGGCGGCCATGCTGAAAAACCCGGCCCCCAACGCCCAGAAGCAGCTGTTCAAAACCTATCAGTCGGTGGCGCTGAGCAAGGAGGCCCAACGCCGGCTCTACCGCATCTGGCAAAGCCAGCAGGCCCCCGCCCGCGTGAAACTGACCGAGGACGACTACACGGCCCTGGCGCTGGCCCTGGCCGTGCGCGACTACCCGGCGCCCGAGCCCATTTTGCCCACGCAGCTCACGCGCATCAAAAACGCCGACCGCCGCCTGCGGCTGCAGTTCCTGATGCCCGCCCTTGCGCCCGATGTGGCCACCCGCGACGCCTTTTTTGCTTCGCTGAAAGACGAAAAGGGCCGCGAGAAAGAGGCTTGGGTGACGGCCGCGCTGGGCTACCTGCACCACCCGCTGCGCCAGGCCACTTCGGAAAAGTACCTGCCCGCCAGCCTCGACTTGCTGCAGGAAATCCAGCTCACGGGCGACATTTTCTTTCCCTATTCCTGGCTGCAGGCCACGCTGGGCAGCTACCAGTCGGCCACGGCAGCGGCCACGGTGCGGGCCTTCCTGGCCGCCCACCCCGAGTATAACCCGCAGCTCAGGGCCAAGCTCCTGCAAACCGCCGACGACCTGTTTCGGGCCGAAAAGCTGGCGCGGTAGGGGCGGGGCCTGCCCCCGCCCAGACGTTCGTGCGGTGCTAACCGTGCCGCGCGCCGACGGGCGGGAGCAGGCCCCGCCCCTACAGCGGCTTTTCCAGCACCAGCAGCACCAGCGGCTGCTTCGGAATGCCGAAGCGCGGGTCGGTGGGGAAGGGCTCGGTGGCACCGGTGCGCTGGTAGCCGCGCCGCTCGTAGTAGGCCAGCAGCTCGGCGCGCACCGAAATAACCGTCATGCGGCTCAGGGTGCAGCCGTGCCGGCGGCCGTGGTCCTCGGCGGCTTGCAGCAGGAACTTGCCCACGCCCCGGGCCTGGCCGGCGGGGTTCACGGCCAGCATGGAGAGGTAGAGCAGCGCGCCCTTCACCTGCACATGAAAGCTGCCCAGCAGCTCGCCGGCCGCGCTCTGGCAGAGCAGCAGGGCCGCGCCGGGCCGGGCCAGCATCTCCAGCATGCCTTCCTCGTCGATGCGCTGGCCGTCGAGCAGGTCGGCCTCGGTGGTCCAGCCCTGGCGGGCGGTGTCGCCCCGGTAGGCGGCATTCACGAATGCGGTGAGGCGCGGGGCATCGGCGGGCGTGGCGTAGGCGAGCATCATGGCGCGAAAGTAGCAGCCCGTCTGTCATCCTGAGCTTGCGAAGGACCTTATCAATCGGCGCAATCGTGATAAGGTCCTTCGCAAGCTCAGGATGACAGCTGAAGATGACAGCCCAAAGCCTGCGCTACTGCCGCAGGTACCCGCCCAAATCCGACACGCTCACGATGCCCAGCGCCCGCGCCTGCTGCCCGCGCATGAGCAGCGCGTAGGTATTGTTGAAGCCCAACGGGGCCAGCCATTGCAGCCCGAAGCGGCGCCGGAACTCCTGGCGCACGTAGCCCAGCACCGCCGCCGGCCGCCCGCCCAGCGAATCGACCACGGTCGGGCGCGGCTGCAGCAGCACCAGCAGGCCGGTGCCGGTGTATTCGGGGTACATGTCGATGGCGCCGCTGCGCAGGGCTTCGAAGCAGATGGTGGTGCCGCCCAGCCCGGTCTTGGTTTCCACGGCCAGGTCGGTAGCGCCCCGGATGAGGGCCGCGTACATTTCGATGAGGATGTACTGCTCGGCAAAAATCTTCGAGCCCAGCCGCACCACCGGGGCCCCTGCTGCGGCCGGGCGTGGGGCGCGCCACAGCCCGCGCTGCTTCAGAAACGCCTCGGCAATGGCTTTGGGGGCCTGATGCAGGTAGTCGGCCCGGTAGTTCAGCTCCGTCATCACCGAGTCGGAAATCTGCCCATCGAGCCGGGCCAGCACCGGCACCAGCTCGGGGTGCGCGCGCAGCAGGGCGGGGCGCACCACGGGCACGGCAAAGTAGGGCGGAAACACCCGGCGGTCGTCGCGCAGCACGCGCAGGCCGTAGGCCCGGATGCGGCCGTCGGTGCTGTAGCCGTCTATCACGTCCACGTTGGCGTTGCGGGCGGCTTCGTACACCAGCGCAGGGGCCAGCACCACGCTGGGCAGGCGCGCAAGGCCGTAGCTTTTGGTGAGGCCCGGCAGGCCATCGGCCCGGCCCACAAACTCGGGGCTGAAGCCGGCCAGCAGCTTGCCGGTGGCCCGGGGCAGCAGGTAGAGCCCGCCCAGCAGCGGCAGCGCCACCAGCAGCGCCGTGCCCACCTGGCCCAGCCGCCGGGTGCTCAGCCTCTGCACGCCGCCCAGCAGCGCATCGAAGGCCAGGGCCAGGCCGGCGGCGGGCAGCGCCCCGGCCAGTATCATCACGGGGTTGTTCAGGGCGATGCCGCCGAAGATGAACTCGCCCAGCCCGCCGGCCGCCACGTAGGCCGCCAGCGTGGCCACGCCTACGTTGATGACCGTGGCCGTGCGGATGCCGGCCATGAGCACCGGCAGCGCCAGCGGCAGCTCCACCTTGCGCAGCACCTGCCCGTCCGTCAGGCCGAGGCCGCGGGCGGCCTCCACCACCGCCGGCGGCACGCCCCGAATGCCCTCGAACGTGTTGCGGATGATGGGCAGCAGCGAGTACAGAAACAGGGCGAAGATGGCCGGCTTCGGCCCAATGCCCATGAGCGGAATCAGGAAGCCGAGCAGGGCAATGCTGGGCACCGTCTGGAGCACGCCGGCCAGGCCCAGCACCGCCGGGGCCCAGCGCGGCCGGCGCGACAAAAACAGCCCCAGCGGCACGCCCAGCAGCACCCCCAGCAGCAGCGAGCCCGCCGTGAGGCCGATGTGCTGCACGGTTTGCTGGCCCAGCTTGCCGGCCTGCTCGTGCCAGAAGGTGAAGAGCGCGCCTAGCGTTTCCATGCGTCCTCCTCTCGTTGCAGGGCTTCGCCGAAGGCCGCCATGAGCTGCGCCACGGTGAAGGGCGCGTCGGCCGCGGCGCCGGCGCCGGTCAGGGCTTCCAGGGCCTCGTGCACGGTGGTGGCGGGAGCGAAAGCAGGCGCGTTTTTCGCTCCTGCCAATGGTTTTGCGCCAGCCGCTTGCTTACTTGCGGCGGCGAATGGCTGGCTGCCCACCGGGTTATTTACCCCACCCTCCGAATTATTTACCAACAATTCGGACGTATGTGCCGGGCCTGTGGTTGAGCTTGGCCCCAAGGTGTGGTTTTGTGCCGCTGAGTGGGGTTTATGTACCGCGGCGCCCGGTTTATTTACTTCAGCGTTGCCGAAAACATCATGCAGCGTGAGCGTACGCAGCTGCAAAGCCAGCCGCTCAGCCGCAAAAAAGCGCCGCACAAAGTCATTCGCGGGCCGGAACAGCAGCTCGCGCGGCGTTCCCAGCTGCTGAATCTGCCCGGCATCGAGCAGCATGATGCGGTCGGCCAGCTCGAAGGCTTCGGTCACGTCGTGCGTCACCAGCACCACGGTTTTGCTCCGCAGCTCCTCCAGCTCCCGAAACTCGCGCCGGATGCCGGCCCGGGTGATGGGGTCGAGCGCGCCAAAGGGCTCATCCATGAGAATAATGGGCGGGTCGGCGGCCAGGGCGCGGGCCAGGCCCACGCGCTGCTGCTGCCCGCCCGACAGCTGCGCCGGCAGCTGCCCGGCATACCGCGCCGGCGGCAGGTGCAGGCGGGTGAGCAGCGCCGTGGTGCGCGCCGCAATGGCGGCCGGGGCGTGGCCCAGCAGGCGCGGCACCACCGCAATGTTCTCGGCCACGGTGTAGTGCGGCAGCAGGCCCACCTGCTGAATGACGTAGCCCATGCCGCGCCGCAGGGTTTCGGCGGGCTGCCGGCGCACATCGAGGCCGTTGATTTCGACGGTGCCGCCGTCGGGCTCAATCAGGCGGTTGAGCATTTTCAGCAGCGTGGTTTTGCCGCAGCCGCTGGGGCCCAGCAGCACCAGCGTTTCGCCGGCCGCCAGCTCAAACGACACGTCCTGCACCACGGCGTGGGCCCCGAAGCTTTTGCGAAGCGCGGTGGCGCGAATGACGGGCGGCGAAGAATCGGGCATGGGATGGCAGGGAGGAGCAAGGTAAACCCGGCCGGTGCATTTGGGTTAGGATGGGGCGGAAATTACGCTGTAGAGACGCGATACCTCGCGTCTCGTTGTTGCTGATGTTGTTCATTATGAGCAGCAACGCTGAGGAATTAGTCGCTCAACGACGAGACGCGAAGTGTCGCGTCTCTACAGTGGTTCGGTGGCGCTGCGTTTCTTTACAGCATGAGATTTTTCCGTTTCCTTAGCTTTTTCAGCAGCCTGCTGCTGGGGGCCGCCGCCCACGCCCAGGCCCCGCTCACCGTCCCGAAACCCGTGGCCACTGCCCTGGAGCAGGTCCGGCCCGCCGACATCAAAGCCCACATTGCCTACCTGGCCGACGACCGCCTGCAGGGCCGCAAAGCCGGCACGCCCGGCTACCAGCTGGCCGTCGACTACGTGACCCGGCAGCTCAAAACCCTGGGCGTGCAGCCCGCCGGCGAAGCCGGTACCTACCTGCAGAAAGTGCGCCTGCGCCGCGCCTTTCTGCGGCCCGGCGCGACGTTTGAAGCGCGTGACGCGCAAGGCGCGGCGCTGCCCCTGGCCGCCGGCCCCGACTACGTGCTCTACCCCAGCCCCGAGCTGCCCGCCACCAGGGTGAAAGACGCGCCGCTGGCCTTCGCCGGTTTCGGCATCAGCGCCCCCGAGCTGGGCTACGACGACTACGCCGGCCTCGACGTGCAGGGCAAAGTGGTGCTGATTGTGCGCGGCGCGCCCCGCACGTTTGCCTCCACCGTGGCCTCGGCCAGCCAGGATTTGGCCGGGCTGCTGAAGGCGGCCATCCGCCACGGCGCCGTGGGGCTGATGGTGGCCTCGACCCACGCCACGCCGCCCGCCAGCGTGAAGGCCGGCACCAACAGCGTACTCGGGGCCGATGGCAAAATAGCCGTGTCGCGCACGTTCGCGCCCGGCAGCCGGCAGCAGTTCTACGCGGCGGTGAGCTCGGTTGCGCTCCAGCGCTTCCTGCAAACCTCGGCCCTCGATACCACGGCGGTTTTTGCCGCCATTCGCAGCGGCAAGCCGGCCTCGGTGGTGCTGAAAACCACTGTTTCGGCCAGCGCCGAATCGACGTATCAGGACTTCGAGAGCTACAACGTGGTGGGCAAATTTGCCGGCTCCGACGCCCGGCTGCGCGACGAGTACGTGGTGCATTCCGCCCACCTCGACCACCTCGGCATCACCGCCCCGGTGAAGGGCGACTCCATCAACAACGGCGCGCACGACAATGCCTCGGGCGTGTCCTGCGTGCTCGAAATCGCCAAAGTCTATTCCCGGCTCAAAGAGAAGCCCCGGCGCTCGATGCTGTTCGTGTTCATGACCGGCGAGGAGCTGGGCCTGCTCGGCTCGTCGGCCTTCGCGGCCGCTCCCACGGTGCCCAGGGCTAAAATCGTGGCCGATATCAACATGGACATGCCCACACTCATTGCCCCGCTGCTGAGCGTGGTGGCGCTGGGCGCGCCGCATTCCACCCTCATCGAGCCCGTGAAACGCGCCTGCGCCTACATGGCCATCGACCTCGAAAACGACCCCGAGCCGGAGCAGAACCGCTTCATCCGCAGCGACCAGTACAGCTTCGTGACGGCCGGCATTCCGGCCCTGCACATCAAGTACGGCAACAAAACCGCCGACGGCCGCAACAACCTCAGCGAAGCCGTGCAGCAGTGGCGCGCCGTGACCTACCACAAGCCGCAGGACGACATCAACGGCCGCTTCGATTTCGAGGCCGGCCGCAAATACGTGCAGCTCTGCTTCCTCATCGGCTACCAGGTGGCGCAGGACCCGGCGCGGCCGACGTGGAACAACGGCGACTTTTTCGGGGTGCGCTACGCCGGGCAGCGGTAACGAAACGCGCCTGTCATCCTGAGCGCAGCGAAAGACCCTCTCACGCTTGAACGGCTACCGCTCTGACGTGAGAAGGTCCTTCGCTGCGCTCAGGATGACAGGCGGAGTGGTCAGTCGGCAAACTTGCCCATGGCCCCGGCCTCATAATCGGCAATGGCCTGCACCAGCTCCTTGTTGGTGTTCATCACAAACGGCCCGTAGGTCGCCAGCGGCTCCTCAATCGGCTCGCCGGCCAGCACCAGAACGATGCTGTCTTCGGTGGCCGTGAGGCGAACACCGGGCGAGTTCCAGCCCAGCACCACCAGCTGCTTGGTGGTGGCCGGGCGGCCGTCGTAGAGCTGCACCGCGCCCTTCACCACGTAGAGGCCCACGTTGTAGTCGGCCGGCAGGTTCAGCGTGAAGTCGGCCCCGGCGCGGAGGTGCACGTCCAGCATGGTGATGGGCGAGAACGTGCTGGCGGGGCCGGCCACGCCCTCGTAAGTGCCCGCAATGACGCGAATGGTGCCTTTGCCATCGGGCGTGGGCAGGGTTTTGATGTCGGCCGACGGAATGTCCTGGTAGTTGGCCGGGGCCATTTTGTCCTTCTTCGGCATGTTCACCCAGAGCTGCACCACTTCCAGCGTGCCGCCCCGGCGGGTGAACTCCTTCTCGTACAGCTCCTCGTGCAGCAGGCCCGCGCCGGCCGTCATCCACTGCACGTCGCCGGGGCCGATGTTGCCCGCGTGGCCGGCCGTGTCGCGGTGGGCCAGCACGCCCTGGTACATAATGGTCACGGTTTCGAAGCCCCGGTGCGGGTGCGGCGGCGAGCCCAGCGGCTGCTCGCTCGGCGCAATGGCCATCGGTCCGATGTGGTCGATGAGCAGGAAGGGGCTGAGCTGGCGAATGCGCGGCCCCGGCATGGGGCTCGTCACCTGGAAGCCGTCGCCCACGGCCTTGCGGTTGCCATCAATTATCTGAAAGATTCGGCGGAAATCGGTGGCCGGGAGAGTGTCCATAAGCAGCGAGTGAAACAAGGTGGAAGGTCCGCGCACGGCGGCTGCCTGCTAAAAGTGTTTGGGGGCAAAATAGTTATCGGCTGTGCCCCGGCAAGCCGGGTTTTTTACCAGGGCGAAAGCCGGACTATCGGAATCGGTTGCGGTAGTTTGCGGCTAAAATGGGTTAAAAATCAAATGGTTGCGCGGATGAAAGGCGCATCTATCTTTGCGCGAGCTCCTGCCTGGCTCCACATTGGCTAGCCATTAGCCCAAGGCTGTGGCCGGAGCTTTTTCCGCGTTTTCAATCCCTAAAATTCCCCATGCGCAACCCCTTGAAATCGAAAGCCCCGGCGGCTGTCCTCGCCGCCTCGCTGGCCCTGCTGGCCGCCTGCCAATCCACCGAAACCAAGCAGGAAACCACCACGACCACCGCCCCCGCCGAAGCGCCCAAAGCCGACACCGCCGCCGCCAAAAAGTACCTGTCGCAGCCGCTCATCAGCAACATCTACACCGCCGACCCTTCGGCCCACGTCTTCGCCGGCAAGATTTACATCTACCCCTCGCACGACATCGAGGCCGGCATTCCGGAGAACGACAAGGGCGACCATTTTGCCATGAACGACTACCACATTCTGTCGCTGGACAGCGTGGGCGGCAAGGTGACGGACCATGGCGTGGCCTTGTCGGTGAAGGACATTCCCTGGGCCGGCCGCCAGCTCTGGGCCCCCGATGCGGCCTTCAAAAACGGCACCTATTACCTCTACTTCCCGGTGAAGGACAAGCAGGACGTGTTCCGCATCGGCGTGGCCACCAGCACCTCGCCCAGCGGCCCGTTCAAGGCCGAGGCCACGCCCATTGCGGGCAGCTTCAGCATCGACCCGGCCGTGTTTCAGGATACCGACGGCAAGGCCTACATGTACTTCGGCGGCCTGTGGGGCGGCCAGCTGCAGCGCTGGCAAAAAGGCACCTACGATGCCAACGCGCCCGAAAAAGAGCCCAACGGCGACGTGCCCGCCCTCAACGCCCGCGTGGGCAAGCTCGCGGCCGACATGAAGCACTTCGACGGGCCGGTGCAGGAGCTCAAAATCCTCGACGAAGCCGGCAAGCCCCTGCTGGCCAGCGACACCAAGCGCCGCTTCTTTGAGGGCGGCTGGCTGCACAAGTACAACGGCAAATACTACTTCTCCTACTCCACCGGCGACACCCACCTGCTGGTGTACGCCACCAGCGACAAACCTACCGGCCCCTTCACCTACCAGGGCGTCATCATGCAGCCCGTGGAGGGCTGGACCACCCACCACTCCATCATCGAAGTGAAAGGCAAGTGGTACATCTTCTACCACGATACCCAGCTGAGCGGCAAAACCTGGCTGCGCAACATCAAAGTAACCGAGCTGAAGCGCCGCCCCGATGGCAGCATCGAAACGATAGTGCCGTAGCCTGAAATTGAAAAAAGGGCCGGACGCTCAGCGCCCGGCCCTTTTTTCTGCCTGAAAGCAACAGGCTACTCCAGCACAATGTGCCGGGCGGCCAGGGTGCCGCTGGCCGGCACGTAGAGCAGGTCGTAGAGGCCGGCGGCCAGCGTGGGGCGCAGGGTGCGCTCCAGAGCCACGCCGGTTTGCTGCACCTGCTCCTGCCACACCACGCGGCCCAGGGCATCTACCAGGCGCAGGCTCACCTGGCCAGTGTAGGCGGGCAGGCGCAGGTTCAGAGCCGTGCCGCTGGGCGTGGGGTTGGGCCAGGCTTCGAAGCCCACGGCATCGGCCGCCGAGGCCATGGAAAGCACCGTGCTGTTCAGCTGCACGTTGTCGATGTAGAGGTTGTTGCCGTGGCCGTTGCGGCCCACGAAGCGGATGACCACCCGGTTGCCGATGTAGGGCGTCAGGTCCACGGTTTCCTGGCGCCAGTCGGCCGCCGTGGCGGGCACGAAGCCGGGCACGCTGGTGCCGGTGGGCAGCGTGCCCAGCGCCCCTTTGGCGTAGGGCCGGCCCAGCACGGCCCCGGTGCAGGCATTGGCAATCTGCACGATGAGCGAGTCGTTGGCGGTAACCGGCCCGCCCGCCACGCTGGCATAGGGCCGGTAGGCCACGTCAAACCTGAGGGTGGGCGTGGCGTTGGTGGGCAGGCTGTAGGCTGCCGTGTACACCGCCGGATGGGTGCCTACCGTGGCATCGGCCGCAAACTGAGCCACCCCGACCCGGCTGGCCGTGCCAATACGCCCCACCACGTTGTCGCGCAGGGCCCAGGGCAGGGCTGGGGGAGGCGTCACCAGCGACCAGCCAGGGGGCAGGGCTGCCGCGGCGTTGAAGGTTTCGGTGAAGGACGAGGGTAGCGGGGCATCCACCATCACGACGATTGAAGTCGTAGTGCTGCCAAACGCATTGCTGACGGTGAGACTGACCGTGTGCGACCCGGGCGTGGCAAAGGTTACCGCGCGCGGGTTCAGCGCACCCGAAGTGGCGGGTGTGCCGCCCGCAAACGTCCACGAGTAGGTGTCGGGGCAATACAGCGCCGAGCTGGCGAACGTGACCGAATTGCCGCTGCAAATGCTGAGACTGGAAGCCGTAATGGCGGCCACCGGGGCCCGGCTGTTTATCACCACCAGGCCGGTATCGATGCGGGTCACGGTGCCGGCCGCGTTGGTCACGCTCAGCGTCACGCTGTGGCGGCCGGGCGTGTTGTAGGTAATGAGGGGCGGCACCCGCAGCGTGGACGTGGCGGGCGTGCCCCCGGCAAACGTCCAGGCCCAGGCCGTGGGCCGAAACAGCGACGAGTCGGCAAACTGGACCTGCAGGGCCGAGCAGCCCGCCGTAGGCTGGCTGTAGGTGTAGAGCGGCACCGCCGCCGGGTTGCGGCTGCCCACCACAATGTCATCAAAAGCCCGGCCGGGGCTGTTGCTGAGGGCAGCCGGTATCACGCCGCCCCGGCCGTAGCGCTGAAACCGGATGCGGATGTCGTTGCCCAGCGTCAGGCTGTTGGCTGTGGCGAAGGCCGTCAAATCCACCGATTTGGTTTGGAAAGTCGTCGTCGCATTGGTGCCGGTCAGGTCGATGATGCGGTACCAGTTCAAGCCGCCATCCACGCTCAGTGCCACGCCATCGGTGTTGCTGTGATTGGGAAACTGCACGGGCATGGCCTCATCCGTTTCGGTGGCAAACTTGCGCTCCCGGAACGTCAGCCGCAGGTCGGTGGCCGTCGCGCCTTGCAAAAACAGCGTGGCCTCGCTCAGCGAAGCCGAGTTGATGTAGGGATAAGAGTCGAGCAACAGGCTCTGGATACCCGAGGCTGGCGCCTGCGTCGATACCTGAACCCGCCCGGCGGCGTAGCCGTCCACCTGCCAGCTCACCGGCAGGGCTCCTTTTTCGAGGTCTTCCGTCACGGGCGGCGTGGTGGCCACCAGCGGGCCGTACAGGGTGGTGAAAGCATCCAGAAGCCCGGGGCCGGTGTAAGGGTCAGTGGCTGTGGTGTTGGGCAGCAGGCGGGTGCTGCTTACCAGCCGGCTATATACTTGGGTAGGCGTGAGAGTAGGCTCTGCGGAAAGTAGCAGCGCGGCTACGGCTGCCGCGTGCGGGGCCGCTGCCGAGGTGCCGAAAAAGTTGGCAAACCCGTCTCCCTCGTAGTCGTAGCCGAAAAACGTGGTATTCGTGCCGTCGATGGCGGCAATGTTGGGCTTTTGGCGGGTGGTGAGCGTGGTCAGGGCCGCCCCGGTCGGCGAGAACAAAAACGGCAGGGCCCCGCCTTTCGAGGTGAAGCCTTCTTTGGTTTGCAGGTTGTAGTAAGGCACCGCCGCTACGGACATGGCCGCGGCGGCCGTGTTGTGGCCCGTGGTGGTGCTGCTCGATGTGTTCCACTCGGCCACGGGCGGGGTGGCTCCGTTGTTGAAGTTCACGTACTTGACGCGGGTAGGCGTGGCCCCGCCCTTCAGCACGATAACCAGGTCGAAGCTGGTGGTGCCGGTGGTTGCCGTTGTGTTGGTGAAGGAGAAGTATTCGCCGGGTGTTTGGGTGAGCAGGTTGCGCGAGTTGCTGCGCGCTACGGTATCCACCGCGCCGGCGCTGCTCACCGCCAGCAGGTACATGTCGAGGTCCGTTCGCACGCCGCTGGTTGTGTAAAACGGGTCGGACCATTGCAGCACGGGCTTAAAAATGCCCTGGTTGCTTATGGTGAGGTGCTGCGTGAGGTCGGTGGTCGCGCCCGATACGTCGAAGCTGAGGCAGCGTACGCCGTTGGCATTGGCGGCAAACTGTGGGGCGGCATTCTCGTAGCTGTTGTCGGCGTGGTTGCCGGCCGACGAGAAATAGGCCACGCCCTGATTCGTGACTACATCCGTAACGGCCTGGGCAATAACTCCGTCCTGAAAAAACGGCTCGGCGGAGTAGAATACGTCGTCCACAATCACTTTGCAACTGCCACCGGCCGCGCTGGCCAGGTCGCGAATGTGCTGCGCAAATACACCTTCGCCCCCAAAAGCCGTGCTGTAAACCAGAGGCGAGCCAGGAGCCAGGTCATAAACCAGCTGGCACATGCCCCGACCCTCGTCAGAACCGCTGGCCGTCAAATCGGTCAGTACGCGCACCCCGGCGGCCGGCAGGTCGCCCGAGGCGATGTCTGCGCCGGCCCCTCTCAGAAAGTTGAACGAGTCGCTTAGCACGCCAACCGTAACGCCGGCTCCCGTCACCTGCTTGGGGCGGGTGGCGCGGGCGCGGGCCGCTTCCATTCCGTAGTCGGCCTGGCTGGTCACCAGCCCGCCGTTGCTCTCGGGCTTCAGCGAGGCCAGGATGCCCATCAGGCCGTAGCTGCTCAGCGCGTCGGCGGCGGCCAGCTGGCGCACGGGCAGCATGCCCTCCACAAAGTGCAGCTTGGGATACGAGCTGCTCACCTCAAAGCCCCGGCTTTGGAGCTGGGGCAGCAGGGCGTTCACGTCCTTGGCCGTGATGCGGACCAGCACCGTGGGCTGGCCCGCGTGCAGGCCGAAGCTTAACGCCGGAAAACTGGCTTGCAGCTCGCTGGCCGATATGCTGCCCGCCAGCGCATCCAGACGCTTTAGCTCGCTGTCGAGGCGGGAGTTGGCGCGGGCAGATACCTGGTTTCTGGCGGTGATTCTGGCCGGTGCCAACGTGTGGTGGCGGGCCCACAGCGCCTCGGCCGTGGGGCACGGCTGCGTTTGAGCAGTAGCCGATTGGCTCAAAATGCCCCAGGCAGCTAAGCCCAGCAGTAGCCGACGCCGCGGCCGGGAAGATGGTAGAGGTAACCTCATCTGTGTTTATTTATTAAAAAGTGAAGAATAAATTGTGCTGTGTAAGGTATGAGTAATTATGGTAAATTATAGATAAATATTTGTCAATCTGCAATTTTAGCTGGTCCGTAGCGCTGCCGCCTGTTTTGGCTGCCTCATTGCCCGAACCTTTTGGCCGGCTGCCGACTTATGCAAAACAGTCCCGTACTTTTGTTCCCATCTGCGGCCATGCCGCTTTTTTATAACTCATTACGACAATGGCAGTTTATCCCGAATACATGGTGGCCCCCATCCGCCAGGACCTCACCGAAGCAGGCTTCGAGCAGCTCATGACCCCCGAAGCAGTAGAGTCGGCCCTTGCTTCCAACGAAGGCACCGTGCTGGTGGCCGTGAACTCGGTGTGCGGCTGCGCCGCCGCCAAAGCCCGCCCCGCTCTCAAAATGGCCCTCGCCAGCGCCGACAAGAAGCCCGGCAAGCTGGTCACCGTTTTCGCCGGCATGGAAACCGACGCCGTGGCCAAAATGCGCGAGCACCTGCTCCCGTACCCGCCCTCGTCCCCTTGCATCGCCCTGTTCAAAGACGGCGAGTTGGTGCACATGATTGAGCGCTACCACATCGAAGGCTCCGATGCCATGCGCATCGTGAACAACCTGCAGGGCGCATTCGAAGAGTATTGCTAAGCCCGAAGGCTGCGCCAGCAGGCTGAAAAGGCCGCTCTGCCCGCAGAGCGGCCTTTTTTTGTGGCCGTAATTTTATTTAGAATAATTCTAAATAAAATTGGGTCCGTGGGCTGAGGACAATACCTTTGCTGATATTTAGAATATTTCTAAATAGAATCAAGGCTTCCCGATTATGTGCCGCTACCTGCATCACAACGACCTAGGCTGCATTGCGCGCTGCTCTGCCGGCTGCTCTGCCGGCTGCTGCCTGCACCTGTATTTCGGCAACGTGGCCCTGTGCCTGCAACGGGCCGAGCTGGCCGGCTGGCGCACAGCCGTGGCCACGCTTTACGAACAGCACGCCTGCCGTTTGCCCGACCCGCTGGCGCGCTGCATCACCCTGCCCGGGCCGGTTAGCTATCAGGCGTTTGTGTTCAGCCTCGAAGAGGTGTTTCACCTGCACGATTTGCTGATGAGCGCCTCGCTGCTGCTCGAAGCGGAAGCGCTGCTGGCCCCTGCCGCAAATTGAGCTTACGCCGTGGGCTTGGTTTCGTAAATGGTGGTTCCGCTGGCGGGGCGGCCATTTTTGCTGCTGCTTTCCTTTTTGTCGGCCGGCTTGGCCAGGGCAATGAGCAGGGCCCCGGCCGCCATGAAAGCCGCTCCGAGTATCACCTGCCAGGTTAGTTTTTCCTTGAGGAAGAAGGCGGCCATCGACACCGAAAACACCAGCGTAATGTTGGTGAGCGGCGACACCCGCGAGGCGTCGCCGATGGACAGCGCCCGGAAAACCAGCAGCGACGACGTGGCCGTGAGCACGCCCGCCACCACCAGCACCAGCCAGGTTTTGCGCTCAATCTTGCCAATTTCGGGCAGCAAATCCTGCCACAGCACCGTGCCCCAGGCCACCAGCAGAATCAAGACTGCCTCGATGGCGAACACCAGGCTGGGCGGCACATCTTTGATGGCGGCCTTCGACAGCGTGACCACGGAAGCGGAGGCCAAAGCCGCCAGCAAAGCAAAAACTATCCACATAAGCACGGGCAATACCCGCCAGATGCAGCGGAGAAACGTGCTTATCCATACGCGCGCCGGCGGGCGGAGTTCAGGCCATCAGCGCGCTACCACCTTGAATTCGGTGCGGCGGTTGAGCTGCCGGCCGGCCTCCGTGGTGTTGGAGGCCAGCGGCACCGTGCCACCGTAGCCGGTGGCCGTGAGGCGCTCGGGCTTGATTTTGTGCTCGATGAGGTAGGCCATGATGGCCTGCACGCGGCGCTGGCTTAGGTCCTGGTTGGCGGCGGGGTCGCCGGCATTGTCGGTGTGGCCGGCCAGGTGCAGCTTCAGCTTGGTGTCGTTGAGCAGGCGCACCAGGCGGTCGAGCTCGGCCGTGCTTTCGGGGCGCAAGGTGGCCTTGCCGGGGTCGAAAAACACGTTGTTGAGCACGATGTTGGAGCCCGCTTCGGGGCGTTGCATCCGAATGTCGCGCTTGTTTTCGGCGTAGCCGGCGGCGGGCGGCAGGTTCACGTTTTCAGACTGCGAGAGGTAGCCCTCCTGGCTCACCACCAGCCCGTAGTTGGTGCCCGAGGGGAAGCTGAGCAGGTATTTGCCATTCGGCGTGGTCTGGAACGAGCCCAGCACCTGGCCGTTGGCGTTGTCGATGACTTCCAGCCGGGCCGGCACGGGCTGCTGGTTGGCAATATCGGTCACGGTGCCCTTCAGCAGCGTCACGGTGGGGGTGATGACGGGCACCGCCAGCGCGGGCCGGGGCTGCCGCACCAGGCGCGGGCGGGCGGCCAGCAGCCGGTCGTCGTGGTTGATAACGGCCTGCTTCTCGGCCCCCAGAAAGGTGATGCGGTAAATGTCCTGCCCGCCCAGGCCGCCGGGCCGGTCGCTGGCAAAGTAGCCGTAGCGTCCCGAGGCCGTGGTCACCAGAAACATGTCGTCGTTGGGGCTATTGATGGGCGAGCCCAGGTTCTCCGGCGTGCTCCATTTGCCGTTCTCAAACACCGATTTGAACAGGTCGAACCCGCCCATGGTGCCGTGGCCCTGCGACGAGAAAATCAGCGTCTTGCCATCGGGCTGCATAAATACGCCTTCCTCATCGAAGGGGGTGTTGATGGCCGCGCCCAGGTTCACGGCCGGCGTCTTGCCATCGATTTCGGCCTTGTAAATGTCCTTCCCGCCCAGGCTGCCCTCGGGCTTGTCGCTCACGAAATACACGTAGCGCCCGTCGGGCGAGAACGTGGCCGACGTTTCGCGGTACTTGGTGTTGATGTGCGCGCCCAGCGGGTGCGGCTTGCTCCAGCCGGCGGCCGAGAGGCGGGCTTCGCTCAGGTCGTCGGCTTCGTCGTCGGTGTGCAGCAGCAGCCGCTGCCCGTCGATGGATACGGCCACGGCCTGGTCGGCCCCGTTCGTATTCACCGGCGCGTTGAGCACGCGCGACGGGCCCCAGGCCCCACCGCTGCCCGTGGCCATGTAGATGTCATCGGCAAAGCCGTGGCCACTGCCGGCCCTGGCCCCGCCCATGGCCCCGGCCCGGCGCGAGCTCAGCAGCAGCACCGACTCATCGGCCAGCACCTGCGGGCTGTGGTCGTCCTCCGGCGAGTTCACCGTTGGGCCCAGGTTATCCACAAACAGGCGCACGGGGTGCTGCGTCAGGTGTTGGCCCACCTTGCACTCGGCCAGCCGGCGGGCTACGTCGGCGGCGCTGGCGTCGGCAGGGGCCTGGCCCTTCTTAGCGGCCGCGGCGGCGGCCACCGGCTTGGCGCGCTCAAATTCCTTGATGGCTTCGGTCCAGCGGGCGCTGAGCTGGTAGGCGCGGCCCAGCACGTAGTGCGCCTGTGGGGCGGCGGGGCCGGTTTCCAGCTCGGCGGCTTTTTGCAGGTAGGGCAGGGCGGTGGGCACGTCGCCGGCGTGCAGGTAGCAGTCGCCCACGCGCAGGTTCAGGGCGCCGTTGTTGGGGTTGATTTTCTGCGCTTCCAGAAAATGCGGCAGCGCGGCGGCGTAGCGCGGCGGGGCGGCTTTGTAGTCGTCGTCGCCGCTGCGAATGGCCTTCTGGGAAATTTTCAGCAGCTCCTTGTTCGGAATGTGAGCGGCATCGAAGGGCACGTTCTGGCCATGCGCCAGCTGAATTGCCCCCGCAAAAAGGGCCGACAGAAGCAGGGAGCGAACAGGAAAAGCCATGCGGAAGCAACAGGTAAAAAGGAACGGATAGTAAGCGCGGCAAGCCGCTGGCTAGGGCTTGGAAACGGCCTGGGCGTTGTCCGTTTCGGGCGTCGAAATCATGGGCGGCGGAGCCGCGCAGCCCGAAACCGTGGCGTAGCTGCTGCCGGCCTCAATGCCCAGCTCGGCCGCCTTGCGCCAGTCCTGGCAGGCTTCGTCGGGCTTGCGCAGCATCTCGCGGGCGTGGCCCCGGTTCAGGTAGGCCTCGGCATATTTCGCGTCGAGCGTGAGAGCTTGCGTCGCATCCACTTCGGCTTTGGCGTATTCCTCCAGCTTCAGGTTGGCCGCGGCGCGGTTGTTCCAGGCCACCGCATACTGGGCATCCAGCAAAATGGCCTGCGTGAAATCGGCCACCGCGCCCTTGAAATCCTGCTGCTCGAATCGGGCGCTGCCCCGGTTGGCGAAGGCCAGCGCATCATCGGTTTTGGCCTTGAGGTAGGTATCGTAGTCGTGCAGCGCCTGGGGCATCTGGCCGGCGCGGTGCTCGGCAGCGGCCCGGTTCAGCAGCGCCGACAGCAGCGTGGGCTGCAGGGCCAGGGCCGTGGTAAAGTCAATAACGGCCTCGGGGTAATTGCCCAGCTGCAGGTTGGCACAGGCCCGGTCGTGGAACGCCAGCGCATCCTTGCGGTCGGCCTTGATGGCCCCGTCAAAGTCCTCGCGGGCCGCCTGGTACTCGCCCCGCTCGAAGCGCAGCAGGCCCCGCCGGTACCACGCCGGCCCAAAGCTGCTGCCGCCCTTCATGGCTTCGGCATAGTCCTTCTCGGCCTCCGCGGGCTGGTTGTTCGCCTCATACGTCTGCGCCCGGCCCAGGTAGCTGGCATAGTCGGTGGGCACCAGCCTGATGGCCTCGTTGTAGTCGGCCAGCGCGGGCGCGTATTCCTTCAGCTCGAAGTGTGTGGCGGCCCGCGAGGCGTAGGCCGGCGCGTGGTCGGCCTTGGCGGTAATGGCCGCCGTGAAGCTGGTCAGGGCCGCGGCAAAATCCTTGCTCTGGAAGCTGGCGAGGCCGGTTTGGTAGGCCTGCTCGGCCAGCTGGGCGGGCGTCAGCACCTGCACCGTATCGGCCTGGGCCACGGCGCGGGCGGTATCGGCGGGCGCGGGGGCCACGGCCGGTTTGCCGGCTGCGGGGGCAGCCGGAGCTTTGGCGGCAGCAGGTGCCGGGCGCGCGGGCACCGGGGCGGCGGGCTTCCTGGCCGGCGTCGTTGTTCCCGCCTGGGCCCAGGCCACTTGTGCGCCCGCACCAGCCCACAGCACCGCGAGGAAGAATGAGTAGCGTAGCACGTTTCCCATAAAAACAATTAAAATGGACGGAAGCAGGGCGACGAAGATATTGCTTTTTCAAATGATTAAAAAATGCATTAAAGCTATTTAATACAGTGAATTGCGATTTGTAGGCCAGCCGTTTAGCCCGGCTGATGCGCCGGTTTTTGGACTGCCGGAGTGCCTGCCAGCGGTCCGAAGCCCTTTCCAGTCAGTCAGGCATAAAAAAAGACCCCGCACCACGGTGCAGGGTCTTTGCTAACTGGAAAAAACGAAGAACGTCGCCGCCCTAATTCGCCACTTCGCTGATGAATTTAATGCGTACCAGCCGCAGCTCTTCTTCGGTAAACTCATCGCCCAGCTCCTTCATGGCCGCCGCAATGTTGTCGGTGCTGGCCGACATGAAGTAGTCGTAAATCTCATCCTGCACTTCTGGCTCCACCATCTCGTCCAGGTAATAGCCGAGGTTCAGGCGGGTGCCCGAGTAGCAGATGTGCTCGATTTCCTCCATCAGCTCGGCCATCGTGATGCCCTTCGACGACGCAATGTCCTCCAGCATCATCTTCTTGTCAATCTGCTGAATGACGTAAATCTTGATTTTCGAGCGGTTCACGGCCGACTTCACCACCACGTCCTCAGCGGTTTCGATGTCGTTGTCTTCCACGTACTTCTTGATGGCGGCCACGAAGGGCGCGCCAAACTTCTGGGCCTTGCCCTGGCCCACGCCCGACACGTGCGTGAGGTCGTGCAGCGAGGTGGGGTAGGTGGTGGCCATCTCCTTCAGGCTGGGGTCCTGGAAGAGGACGTAGGGCGGCAGGTTTTTCTGCTTAGCCACCTGCTTGCGCAGCTCCTTGAGCTGGGCAAACAGCGCCTCGTCGTGGCCAGCGGCGTGCTGCACTTCCTCTTTTTCCTCGTCGGCCTTCTGCTCCTCGTCGAAGTTGTGGTCGCGGGTGAGGGTGATGGAGCGCGGGTTTTCAATGAAATCCATGCCCTTGTCGGTGATACGCACCAGGCCCAGGCTGTCGATGTCCTTCTCCAGGAAGCCATTCAGCAGGCACTGGCGCAGCACCGAGTGCCAGAATTGGGCGTCGCCCAGCTCCTTGCCCGTGCCGTAAATGGGCAAGGCGTTGTGGCCGTAGCTCTCAATGTGCGGGTTGCTCAGGCCCAGCAGCACCTGGCCGATGTGCGTGAGGTTGAAGCGCGCTTCCGTCTGCACCACGGCGCGCAGGGCCAGGCCCACGGCCGCTTCGCCCTCAAACCGCTCCTTGGGGTGCTTGCAGTTGTCGCAGAAGCCGCAGTCCTTCTCCAGCGTCTCGCCAAAGTAGTGCAGCAGCTGGCGGCGGCGGCACACGGCGCTTTCGGCGTAGTTGGTCATCTCCTGCAAGAGCTGGTGAGCGTTGTCGCGCTCGGTCACCGGCTTGTCCTTGCTGAACTTCTCCAGCTTCAGAATGTCGTCGTAGCTGTAGAACATCAGGCAGTTGCCTTCCAGGCCGTCGCGGCCGCCGCGGCCGGTTTCCTGGTAGTAGCCCTCGATGGATTTGGGCGCGTCGTAGTGCACCACGAAGCGCACGTCGGGCTTGTCGATGCCCATGCCGAAGGCGATGGTGGCCACAATCACGTCGCACTCCTCGTTTAGGAAAGCATCCTGGTTGTCGATGCGGGTCTGCTGGTCGAGGCCGGCGTGGTAGGGGCGGGCGCGCACGTCGTTCACGCGCAGCAGCTCGGCAATTTCCTCCACCTTCTTGCGGCTCAGGCAGTAGATGATGCCGGCCTTGCCCTTGTGCTGCTTCACGTACTGAATCAGCTGTTTCTTGGTGTTGTGCTTGGCGCGCACCTCGTAGTAGAGATTAGTGCGGTTGAAGCTGGTTTTGAAGACGCTGGCGTCGTCCATGTGCAGGTTTTTCTGGATGTCCAGCTGCACTTTGGGCGTGGCCGTGGCCGTGAGGGCGATAATGGGCACGTTGCCGCCCAGGTTGTCAATAATGCCGCGAATCTTGCGGTATTCGGGCCGGAAGTCGTGGCCCCACTCCGAGATGCAGTGGGCCTCGTCGATGGCCACGAAGCTGATGGTGCTTTTCAGCAGGAACTCAATGGTGTCGTCCTTGGTCAGGCTTTCGGGCGCCACGTACAGCAGCCGGACGTCGCCGTTCATCACGTCCTTTTTCACCCGGTTCATCTCCGTTTTCGTCAGGGTCGAATTGTACACCTGCGCGTTCACACCAAAGGCCCCGAGCTGGTCGACCTGGTTCTTCATCAGGGCGATGAGCGGCGAAATAACGATGGCCGTGCCCGGCCGCACCAGGGCCGGCAGCTGGTAGCACAGGCTCTTGCCCGCGCCGGTGGGCATAATCACAAACGTGTTGTGCCCCGCCAATACATTTTGGATAACAGCCTCTTGTGTGCCCCGAAACTGGCCGTAGCCGAATACTTCTTTAAGTGTATGTTTCAAATCGGCGGTAATGGCCGGGGCATCCTGGAGGGCAATTGATGACATAGTTAGAAAGCTCTGGTGAAAGGCAACCTAATGCGCGGTTCATAACGAAGATAAGCAATAGCCAATATTCTCCGCATGAAAAATGGGTTTTTTCGTGAATTGTGGAAAACAATTTATTCATATTGGCATTCGGCGTCCCAAGGCTAGGAGCGGTTGCGTGGCCTTGCGCCTGGCCGACGTACAGTAGCCGATAAATAAGCCTTTTCAGCAGCCTGGTCCCCTTCAAAGGCTGTAATTGAGCGCTGGCCCGCTTGCAACGGGCCAATATTCCGGCGGCACTCGTTTTTGCTGCTTTGCGTTGGGGGAGCTTCTTTCCCCCAATTTTGCAATAACATTCCGCGTATTGCTCATGCCCGTTTCCATTCCTTTTGAAAACCCGGCGGCCACGGCGGCCGTCGATGTGCTGGCCATTGCCCGGCAAGTGCTGCACGAAGAAGCTGCCGCCCTGCACGATGTGGCCGCCGCTCTGGCCGCCACCCCCGACTTTGCCAATTGCGTGCAGGCCATTCTGCAGCTGAAAGGCCGCGTGGTGGTCACGGGCATTGGCAAAAGCGCCCACGTGGCGGGCAAAATCGTGGCCACGCTCAACAGCACCGGCACGCCGGCCCTGTTCATGCACGCCGCCGATGCCATCCACGGCGACTTGGGCATGATTCAGCCCGAAGATTTCGTCATTGCCATCAGCAAGAGCGGCGACACGCCCGAAATCAAGGTGCTGGTGCCGCTGCTGCGCCGCAAGGGCGTGCCGCTGGCCGCGCTGGTCAGCAATGCGGAGTCGTACCTGGGCCAGCAGGCCACCTACATCCTGCACGCCCCCGTCGCGAAAGAAGCCTGCCCCAACAACCTGGCCCCCACCACCAGCACCACCGCCGCCCTGGCCCTGGGCGATGCCCTGGCCGTGGCCCTGCTCGAGTGCCGCCAGTTCACCGCCGCCGACTTTGCCCGGCTGCACCCCGGCGGCACGCTCGGCAAGCGCCTCTACCTGAAAGTGGGCGACCTCAGCCGCCAGAACCAGCGCCCGCAGGTGGCGGAAGATGCGCCGCTGAAGGAAGTGCTGCTGGAAATCTCGGGCAAGCGCCTCGGGGCCACCGCCGTGCTCGATGTGGCGGGCCAGCTCGCGGGCATCATCACCGATGGCGACCTGCGCCGGATGCTGGGCAGCTTCTCCGACCTGGAGCGCCTCACGGCCCGCGACATCCTGACCCCGCGCCCGGCCACCATCGACATCGAGGATTTCGCCGCCGAGGCGCTGGTCCGGATGCAGCAACGCAACATCACGCAGCTGGTCGTGACAGAGGACGGCGCCTTCAGCGGCTTCATTCACCTGCACGATTTGCTGCGCGAAGGCCTGGTGTAGGGCTCGATGGGGGAATGGCTGAGTGGGGGAAGGGGCAAAGGGGTGGATGAGCCTTTCGCTTTTCTCATGCACTTTTGCATAGAAGATTAGGAAGAGAATGGGGCCAACCGCCCGTTCAGCCATTCACCCACTCAGCCATTCACCCATTGTCCAACAGCACCTATCTCATCGTAATGGCCGGCGGCATTGGCAGCCGGTTCTGGCCTTTTAGCCGCACGCATCACCCCAAGCAGTTTCACGATGTGCTGGGCGTGGGCCGGTCCATGCTGCAGCTGACCATTGAGCGGTTTGCGGGCATCTGCCCGGTAGAAAACGTGTTTGTGGTGACCAACCGCGACTACATGGAACTGGTGCAGGAACACCTGCCCACGCTGCCGCCTGACCAGATTCTGGGCGAGCCCATCGGGCGCAACACCGCGCCCTGCATTGCCTACGCCAGCTACCGCATTGCCCAGCGCGACCCCAAAGCCACCATCATCGTGACGCCGGCCGACCACGCCGTGCTGCGCGACGACGAGTTCCGCCGCCTCATCCGCATTGCGGTGGAGGCCGCCCAGGCCAACGACGTGCTCATCACGCTCGGCATCCAGCCCTCGCGGCCCGATACCGGCTACGGCTACATTCAGTACATGGACGAGCAGAGCCTGCCCGGCGGCCAGCTGCACAAGGTGAAAACTTTCACCGAGAAGCCCAACCTGGAGCTGGCCCGCATGTTCCTCGACAGCGGCGACTTTCTCTGGAATTCGGGCCTGTTCGTGTGGCGGGCCGATGTCATCATCAACGCCTTCCATCATTACCTGAGCGACATTGCCGAGGTATTTGAGGAAGGAGCCAACCTGCTGGGCACGCCCCAGGAAGAGGAATTTATCGGCCAGGCCTACTCGCGCTGCCGCAACATCAGCATCGATTACGGCGTGATGGAAAAGGCGGATAACGTGTACGTGCTGCCCGCCGACTTCGGCTGGAGCGACGTGGGCACCTGGGACTCGCTGCACCGCATCGGCCAGCACGACGCCAACGACAACGTGGTGAGCGGCGACGTGCTGCTCTACGACACCACCGGCTGCGTCATCAAAACGCCCGCCGAGCGCCTCGTGGTGGTGCAGGGCCTGGAAGACTACATCGTGGCCGAGTACGACAACGTGCTGCTCATCTGCAAGCGCAGCGAGGAGCAGCGCGTGAAGGAGTTCGTGGCCGACGTGAAGGCCCGGAAAGGCGTGGGCTACAATTAATGACGGCGCGGCTGTCATTGTGAGCGCAGCGCAACGCGGCAATCTTGCCGCTCGAAGCCACCAACCGGATGCGAAAAGCCCCGGCACTGTGCAGTGCCGGGGCTCTCTTATGTTGTGTGAGCTGTTAAAACGTGATGAGGTCGTTCGCTGCGCTCAGGCTGACAGGCATCGGTATGCTATTCTGCGCTCACCCGCTGGCGGGCTACCTCAAACAGCATGATGCCGGCGGCCACGCCCACGTTGAGGCTCTGAATCTGGCCGGTCATGGGCACTTTCAGCTTCACGTCGGCCAGGTTCAGGAGGTCGGGCGAGATGCCGTCTTCTTCCGAGCCCATGAGCACGGCCACGGGGCCGGTGAAGTCGATTTCGGCCGAGCCCACGGCTTCTTCGGCTTTCTCGGTACAGGCCACTACCGTGATGCCCGACTGCTGAAGGAAGCGCACGGTTTCGTGCAGGCTCACCTCGCGGCACACCGGCAGGATGTTGAGCGCGCCGGCGGAGGTTTTCAGCGCGTCGCCGTTGATTTGGGCCGCGCCCCGGCTGGGCACCACAATGGCCTGCACGCCCAGGCACTCGGCCGTGCGGGCAATGGCCCCGAAGTTGCGCACGTCGGTAATGCGGTCGAGCAGCAGCAGGAAGGGCACTTTGCCTTCCTCAAACAAGCCCGATACGATGTTGTCGAGCGGCGCATAATCAATGGGCGACACGAAGGCCACCGCGCCCTGGTGGTTCTTGCGGGTCAGGTTGTCGAGCTTCTCCACGGGCACCATCTGCACCTGAATGCCAGCGGCGCGGGCGGCGGTAGAGATGTCCGTGACAAGGCTGTTTTGGGTGCCGCGCAGCAGGAAGATTTTCTCCAGCGTGCGGCCGGCGCTCAGCGCTTCCAGAATGGGACGCAGGCCAAACAGCATGTCGATGCTGGCGTTCTGGGCGGGCCGGTTTTCGTAGCGCGGCTTCTCGCCGCCCTCGCGGCTGCGGTAGGGCGGGCGGGCCTCGCCGCGCTCGGCGGGGAAGTCGTCGCGGTTGTCGGAGCCGCCGCGGCCGCGGGGGCGGGCGGGGCGGTCGTCAAACTCGTCGGCCCGGCGGTCGGGGCGGAACTGTTTGGGCGTGACGGGGCGGTTGGCGCCGTCGTAGAAGCGGCGGCCGGCTACCGGGCGGGCAGGTCGCTGGGGACGTTCGGGCCGGTCAGGGCGGTCGGTGGGGTTCTCCATTTTTCAACGGCGGCATACCAGAGCATTTCGTACTCGGGCCGGCGCACCAATTCGTAGTAATCAGGGGCAAAGGTACTCGGCCGGGGCCGGAAGGTGTAGGTGATGGCCCCGCCATCGATGCCGCCATCGGGATAAAACCACCGCTCCTCGCCCGAAAACAGCCGGCGCACGCTGGGCGGCGGCCCCAGCACCACGTACAGCAGGCCCCGGTCGGTGAGCCAGCCGGCCTTGTGGGCGGCAAAGAGGCGGTTGGCCGCCGTCACGCGGCCGTAGTATTGGCGGATTAGCTCCTTGCCCAGCTTCTGGTTGTCGCGGGCAATGTCGAGCCAGAATTTATCGACGGCCCGCTTCGGGTCGGGCGCATCGGTGAGCTTCTGGCGCTCCTGGCTGGTGGTGAGGTAGCGCAGCGGCTCGATGAGCTCGGCGGCGGTGGTGAGGGCGGGGTAGGCGTTGGGGGCCACCAGCACGGCCAGCGTGCGCGGGGGCATGCCGCCCGCGCCGCCCACTTTCAGCGCATAGAGGCCGGGCGTGCCGAAGCGCAGCGGCTCGCCTGGCTGGGCGGTGGCCGAGTCGAGCACGGGCAGGGTGCGGGGGCCGGCGGGCATGGCGGCCGGGTTGGTCATGGGGGGCAGGGCGGCGGTGGGGGCCACGGCGTAGCGCTTCCAGCGCACGGGCTGCATCAGGCCGTAGCTGTCCACGCCGAAGGTTTCATCGGCCTGCACGTAGCGGCGGCAGAGCGGCAGCCCGAGTAAATCGGTGAGCACAAAAGGGCGCGTGAGCACGGCCTCGGTGAGGCGCAGCCAGGCGGTGGTGCTGGGCTCCTGGTAATCTTCCTTGGCATCGATGGGCGCGGTGGTGAGCTGCAGGATGGCCCCGGCCGGCACGCGGGCCGCCGCAATGCAGAAGCTCAGGCGCACGTCGCCGCTGGCTTCGGGGTGGGGGTGCTGCCGGCGGCGCGGGATGCTATCCTGCCACAGCGGCACTTTGGCTTCGTAGCTGGGCCAGGCGGTGAGGCGCAGCGCGTGGCCCGGCCCCAGGCGGGCGGGGGCGGGTAGGCGCAGGTAGAGGCGCAGGCTGTCGGCCTCGCGGCGGGTGTCCACGTCCAGGCGCGGGCCGTCGCGGTAGAGGCCGGCGTAGTCGGGGCGCGGGGCCAGCGGGGCCGCGGCGGCGCAGAGCAGCGGCAGCAGCCAGCCGAGACGCAGGAGCCAAAAGCGCGAAGTGGAGGACATAACAGGGACTACGGAAAAGACGTTACAAAATCCTTTAGGTGAAGCAGCAAACTGATAAGTAAGCGGGCACGGGCCTGAAACAGCCATGGTAGCAACAACCAGCAGCACCACTCACCTAGCCAGTTCCACATGTCCTACGAGCTTAACGTGAATACCGGGGACGAGTATATTTACAGATACCCACAAATCAGGAACGAACCCGCTGAACGGCTCATGAAATCTATTGCATGGTGTTGCTTGTGTGGCTGCCTGGCGCAATCAGCCACGGCTCAAACGCCACAGCCCGCGCCGCGCTACTATGTGGGGGCTGCTTTTCTGTACCGGAACACCTACGAGGTGGCCTACCCCTCGGGCACGAACTGGGCCAGCGTGGGGCCGTGGCATGTGGTGGCCGGGGCGTCACTCTCGCCCCGGCTGGCCGTGCAGGTAGGTTATGCCTATACCCGGCAAGCTGATAACCAGGACCCGTACATCGTTGGCTTCACCACGGCCGGCGAGCTGGCTACCGGCTCCCGTCGGTCGTCGATTACGGCCCACGCCATTCCCTTACTGGCCCGGTACCAACTCATGCAGCGCGGCCCGCTGGGCTTGCAGGCGCTGGGCGGGCTGACGGGGTGGCACTCCACGAACGAGCTGGACGAGGTAAACACCGTGGCAGGGCGGGTGGTGAGCGGGCGGCACCTTAGCGAGCGGGCTTGGCAGCTGTATGGCAGCCTGGGCTTGGGGGCCACCTTCCTGGTGGGGCGGCACGTGGAAGCCGTGGCGGACCTGACCTGGAACAAAAACGTGCAGTCAGCTTCGGCCGATGTACACCGTGCCGCCACTGGCAATAGCTGGGGCATTACGAATGCCTTAAGTTTTGGCTTGCGCTACCGTTTCGATTTGAATAAAAAAGCTGCCGCTGCTCAGTGAAATAACCGAATTACTCCTTACGTTTACCCCCACACACGCGGGGCCCCGGCCAACTGGCTGGGGCTCCGTTTTTTCTCATCCATTTTCATCGTTTACCCCCATGAAAGACTACCAAAGCGACAAGTACGAGAACTTCTTCCTCAACCTGAAAGTGTCCCGCGAGGGGCTGGCGGCCTTTGGCGAGTTCACGGCCACGGCCATTGGCGCGCCGGGCGTGGAGGCCCTCATTGCCGGGCACGCCGCCGACCTGGCCACGGCCGTGAAGGGCCTCCGCGACGACGTGGTGGCCCGCCAGGGCCAGGGCGGCAGCAGCCAAACCGGCACCACTACCGAAAACACTGCCTTCGCGGCGTTCAAGGCCTTTATTCAGGCCTCCGACGCCAAGGTGCTCCGGCCCTACCTCTTCGACCACGCCGCCGAAGAAGCCACCTACTACCCCGCCAAGCTCGGTGGCCTCACCCAGGCCCCGGTGAAGCAGCGCCTCACCCGCCTCACGGCCTACACCGAGGCCCTGGAAGCCGCTGCCGACAAGGCCCTGAAGGCGCTGGGCACCCAGGCCCGCGCCCTGCTCACGCAGTATGCCGCCGCCAGCGCCACCAAAACCCAGGCCCGCGCCGCCGTGCAGCAAACCATTGCCGACCTCGGCCCCGCCGCCCACGCCCTGGCCGAAGCCCTGTGGGACGTGCACTCCGCCGCCGTGTACGTGCACCGCCGCGCCCCCGAGCAGGCCCGGCAGTATTTCGATTACGCCAGCCTGCCCGGCCGCACCGCCACCAAAAAGCCTGCCGGCACGCGCTAGCCTGCCCAATGCAGGCCGGACGCACGCGTCCGGTGCTTCCGAGGCACCTAAGACAGGCCGGACGCGTGCGTCTGGTGCTACTCAGGTGCCTCGAATAAGCCAGACGCACGCGTCCGGTGCTTCCGGTGCGCCCCGGATAGGCCGGACGCACGCGTCCGGCCCTGCTGGTAGGGTGCGGGGCTTGCCCCCGCCCGTGCGCTGGCGCCGTAACCGCGATTTCGTGCAACGACGGGCGGGGGCCAGCCCCGCACCCTACGTTGTGACATAAACCATTGTGCAACGTAGGGGCGGGGGCAAGCCCCGCACCCTACGTTGTGATGTAAGCCTATTGTGCAACGTTCGGGCGGGGGCAAGCCCCGCACCCTACCTGTTTATGGAACTTCCGCAGCGTCGCAGCATTCGGTATGAGGGCTACGATTATAGCATGGCAGGCTATTATGCGCTCACCATTTGTGCGCGTGCGAAAGCTCATTTGTTTGGGAGCCTGGCAACGGGCGAATCCATTCAGCCAACCATTCTGGGCGAAATCGTGACTACCGAATTGGTCGCTGTTCCAGGCCGCTTTCCTACCGTGCGGCTCGATACCTGGGTGCTCATGCCCAATCACCTGCACTGCATTCTGGTGCTGACGCGTAACCAGTCGGTCCAGCTAAGCGCGGTGGTTGGCAGCTTTAAGTCGCGTTGCTTCGGGCAGTGGCGTCGGCACCTGCTTGCGGCCGGCCACCCAGCGCCGCCTTCCTGCTGGCAGCGGGATTACTACGAGCGTATTATCCGCGACGCCAGCGAATTAGAAGCCTGTCGCCGCTATATCCTCGATAACCCGAATCGGTGGTAGGGGCGGGGCTGGCCCCCGCCCGGCGTTGCACAATGGGTTTCCAACACGTCGTAGGGGCGGGGCTGGCCCCCGTCCGGCGTTCAACGATATACAAACGCGCCGTTTAACGCCCGGGCGGGGGCACGCCCCGCACCCAACAATGAGAAGGCCGGCCCCGCACACTGCGGGGCCGGCCTTCTCATTGTTGATAGGTTCAACGACGGTTCAACGTCCGGGCGGGGGCAAGCCCCGCACCCTACGGTTGCTACCGCGGGTAATACTGGCTCATGAGCGTGTAGGCTTTTTCGCTGCGGGCCTTGTCGCCGGCCAGCTCGGCGGCGCGGTACACGCTTTGCAGGCCCAGCAGGTAGCCGCGCATGTCGTCCTCGAAGAGGCTGCCGTCGGGCTTGCCGGCGTAGTAGGCCAGCATCTGCTCCGAGCGCTGCGTCATGGTGTCCATGATGGCGTTGGCCTTCGCCTTCTCGCCGGCGGCCACCAGGGCGGGCACCAGCTGCGGCGAGTAGTAGTCGTAGGGGATGGTGTTGTCGGGCATCAGCTCCAGGGCCTTGTCGGCCACTTCCTTGGCCTTGGCCACGTTGCCGGCGGCCAGGTAGGCGTTGGCCAGGCGGGCAAACTTGTCGCGGTAGTTGGCCGGGAAGCGCAGGTTGTTTTCGTCGTAGAAAATGTGCGGGTTCTGCAGGCCCCGGTAGCTGAAATCTTTCAGCAGGCGGGCGTAGGTGAGGTCTTTTTCCACGTAGCCCTCGTCGCCGCTGCGCGGGTCGTAGTTCGGGTCTTTCAGCGGCAGCAGGCGGTAGGCCATGCCCTCGAGCTGGAAGTAGGGCTGCAGGTTCATGTAGTCGCTCGGGGCCACGGTGCTGCTGAAGTAGATGGGGCGCTGCCAGTTGTTGGTGGCAATCATGTCGAGAATCACCAGGTTTTTCTTCTCGATGGCGCGCTTGCCCATGCTCCACTCCATCTTATCCACCAACTGGCCTTCGCGGTCTTTGGGGATAATGCCGAGCTTCTTCACGGCCACCGTGTCGATGGGCAGGAAGAAGTTGGGCGTGGGGAAGCTCATCATCATCGGGCCACCCTCCTGGTACTGCACCTGCAGCAGCGGGTTGTTGGTTTTCACCAGCCCGATGAACTCTTTCAGGTTCACGCTCTGCACGGCCGGGTTGGCCGCGAAGGGCAGCATGTCGTTGGTGCCCTGGGCGTAGGCCTCGGCCGGCATCGAGATGGGGAAGCCCTGCGAGAGGTAGCTGCGGCGCTTCATCTGGGCAATGTACCAGTCGGTGTTCAGGTAGCTGAGCACGGCCACGCGCACATCGGTGCGCACGCCTTCCACCTCCTGGGCGTACCACAGCGGGAAGGTGTCGTTGTCGCCGTTGGTGAACAGGATGGCGTTCGGAGCGCAGGAGTTCAGCAGGTTCTTGGCCGAATCCACCGAGTTGTAGCGGTTGCTGCGGTTGTGGTCGTCCCAGCCCTGGGCCACCATAATGCCCGGAATGAGCAGGCTCACCGCCAGCGCCACGCCAGCGCGCACGCCGTCGGCCTTCACCACTTTGCCCAGCAGCTCGGCCACGCCCAGCACGCCCAGCCCAATCCAGATGGCAAAGGCAAACGTGGCCCCCGTGAAGGTGTAGTCGCGCTCACGCGGCTCGCGCGGCGGCTGGTTGAGGTAGATGACGATGGCCAGGCCCGTCATCAGGAACAGCAGGCCGGTCACCCAGGCATCCTTGCTGTTGCGGCGGCTCTGGAAAAACAGGCCGATGAGGCCCAGAATGAGCGGCAGGGCCAGGAAGTTGTTGTGCGCCGGGCTGTCGAGGATGCGCGGCGGTACCACGCCCTTGCCTGGGCTGAAGGGCGTGACCACGCCCGCCTGCTGAATGTCACTTTCGCGGCCCACGAAGTTCCACATGAAGTAGCGCCAGAACATGTGGCCCATCTGGTAGCGGAACAGGAAGCCCAGGTTCTGGCCCATGGTGGGCTTCACGCCGTCCTGAATGTCCACCCACTTCTTGTAGTTGGCAATCTGGTCGGGCTCGTAGCTGTAGATGCGGGGCAGCAGCATCTTGTCCTCGTCCTTGTACACGGGCTCCTGCTGGCGCGGCAGAATCTCCTTGTAGGTACCGGTTTTCAGGTCGCGGGCGTAGCGGGGCGCACCCTCGGCGTAGTCCACCGGCTGGGCGTTGAACTGCGGGCCGTAGAGCAGCGGGCGCGAGCCGTACTGCTCCCGCTTGAGGTAGCTCACGAACGAAAGCACATCCTCCGGGTCGTTCTCGTTGATGGTGGGCTGGAACGAGCTGCGGATGGGCACAATCAGGTACGACGAGTAGCCAATCAGGATAAACACGAAGCACAGCATGGCCGTGTTCAGCAGCTGGCTGCGGCGCTGGAAGGAGAGGCGGAAGCCAAACCAAATCAGCCCGATAAACACAAGCAGGAAGATAAACAGGCCCGAGTTGAAGGGCAGCCCGATGGTGTTGATGAAAAACACCTCGAAGTTGCCGGCCAGCGTGGGCAGCCCGGGGATGATGCCCACCAGAATCGAGCCCACGATAATCATGCTCACCACCAGCACGATGATGCCGCCTTTCAGGGTCGGGTTGGCCGTGCGGCGGTAGTAGTAGGTGAAGCCCAGGGCGGGCAGCGTGAGCAGGTTGAGCAAGTGCACCCCGATGCTGAGGCCGATGACGTAGGCAATCAGCACCAGCCACTTATCCGAGTCGGCTTCGTTGGCGCGGGCTTCCCACTTCAGCATTATCCAGACCACGGCCGCCGTGCACAGGGCCGACATGGCGTACACCTCGCCCTCCACGGCGTTGAACCAGAACGAGTCGGAGAAGGCAAAGGCCAGCGCCCCCACCACGCCCGCGCTCAGAATGAGCAGGGTCTGCGCCCCCGTGGGCTCAATGGTTTCGGCGGCCACGGAATATTCGTTGGCCTCGCCGCGCAGCACCAGCTTGCGGGCCATGCGCGTGATAATCCAGAACAAAAACAGCACCGTGAACGCGCTGCTCAGCCCCGACAGGGCGTTGATGAGCACGGCCACCTTGGTCACGTCGCCAAACGAAAACAGCGAGAACAACCGCCCCAGCAGCAGGAAGGTGGGGGCTCCCGGCGGGTGCGGCACCAGCAGCTTATAGGAGCAGGCAATGAACTCGCCGCAATCCCAGAACGAGGCCGTGGGCTCCAGGGTGAGCAGGTAGGTGGCGGCGGCAATGGCAAATACCAGCCAGCCGACAAGGTTGTTCAGGCTTTTAAAGGAACGCATAGAAACGGGTGAGACACGAGGGCCCGGCAAGCGCCAGCAAAACGCATTGCCGGAAAAAGCAACAGCTAATCAGTGAAAAGGCAAAAGTAGGCAATGCACCGTTGCACTGACGCTTGCCGCCAACCAATTCGGGCTAGAAACACAAAAAGCAGCCCGGGGCTGCTTTTTGGTCAATCACAAAATGAGCGGAAGCTAGTTCTGCAGCACGAGGCGCTTGGTGCTGGCCACTTTGCCATCCACGAGCAGGCTGTAGAAATACACGCCGGTGCGCAGGTCGCTCAGGTCGAGGGGCAGGCCGGCGGCCGTCAGCTCCGGCTTGAGGGCGATGGTGCGCACCTCCTGGCCGATGATGTTGCTCAGCCGCAGCTTGTAGTCGATGCCGGCTTTCTGCTCCAGCTTCACCGTTACCTGGCCGTGGGCGGGGTTCGGAAATACATTCAGCGTAGCGGCGGCCAGATTAGATTCCGCCATCGTGGCCGTGGGCGCGGCCGATACGATGAGGGTGCCGAACTGCCCCGAGCCGGGCCCGCCGTGGGCCGTGCAGTGGAACGGGTAGGAGCCCACGGCAAACGTATTGGCCGCAAACGTCTTGGTGACGTTGGCCCCGTTCATCTGAAACAGGGGCCAGGCCGCCGGCGAGCTGTCCGACATGGTGGGGTGGCTGGAAGCGCCCACGTATTGGAACACCAGCACGTCGGCCCGCGTCATGCGGATGGTGTTGGTGCCGTCCGGGCCGGTGTAGAAGTTGTCGCCCACCTGCACGGTGATGGTGGCGGCGAAGGCCGAAGTGGCCGCCAGCAACATGGCAGCAACGGGAGCGGCAAAACGAGTAAAGAGTTTCATCAGATGAAGCAGAAAAAATGAAGGCGGAAAAGGACTGTGCCACCGGAAAGACAAGCACCGTGCCGAACTGCGCCGTCCTGGCGTAACCAACGCCGGCCGAAGCATTTCGGTTTGATGGATTGCCAAAACACCCAAAAGTTGAATGCCCGTAGCAAAAACAACTCGGCCGGGCAGCGGATAAGGTTGCCTGCCCCGAATTATTTTTTATTCGAAAGTCTGAATATAGGAAACAGATGCCGAAACGGCGGCATTGGTTGCTAGGCGTGGCGAATTTCCTGCAGGCCGAAGCGCCGCAGCTCGTTGCCCACTGCCACGGCCAGCCGCCCATCGTCCTCCACCCCGACAATCTGGCCGCTCACCGTTTTCCCGTCGATGATGAACGGGTGAACCTCCTGGTAGCGGTACAGCGCCTGGAGGTAGTCGCGCCGCAGGCTGCCCACCTGCCCGGCCCGCAGCTGCAGGTAGCGCCGCTCCAGGCACTCGAGCAGGCGGGCGGCCAGCGCGTCGCGCTGGTAGCTGCGCCCCGTGACCTTGGCAAAGGACGTGGCCGTGCCCACGGCAAACTCCTGCTGGTTGATATTCAGGCCAATGCCAATGATGCTATATTGAATCTTTGCGCCGCTCAGGCTGTTCTCAATCAGAATGCCGCCCAGTTTCTGGTCGCCGTAGTAGAGGTCGTTGGGCCATTTCAGCTTCAGCTTCGGGTCGGTTCCGAGCAGGGTTTGGGCCCAGTCGTACACGCCCAGGGCCACGGCCTGGCTGAGGCGGAACTGCTCGGTGGCGGCCAGAAAAGTGGGCTGCCACACCACCGACAGCATCAGGTTTTCGGCGGGGGCGCCTTCCCACTGGTTGCCGCGCTGGCCCCGGCCGGCGGTCTGAAAGTCCGTAATGATGGTGCAGCCTTCGCTGGCCCGGTTTTGGACAATCAGACGCTGAGCCTCCGAATTCGTCGAGGCACAGGCCGGCAGCCATACCAGTTGCTGGCCCGTGAACAGGGTTTTGGGGGTGACTACCACAGCCTTCTTTCGCGTATCGTTAACTTCGTAGACTTTCGGCTGTAAAGCTCACACCTAACAAGACAATATGAAAAGCACGTTGGTCCGTCAGGATTCAGACACATTGGCAGATTTGGTCGTTCGCGGCATGCAGGACAAGAAGGCATCCGACATCGTGGTGCTGAATTTGAAGGAATTAAAAAATGCCGTGGCAGATTATTTCATCATCTGCTCGGCCAACTCCGATACCCAGCTTGAGGCGGTGGCCCGCTCGGTGGAAGAGGAAATTGAAAAAGTAACCGGCGAAAGCCCCTGGCAGACCGAGGGCCGCACCAACCGCGAGTGGGTGCTGCTCGACTACGTGGACGTAGTGGTGCACGTATTCCTGCGCGACCGCCGCAAGTTCTACGCCCTCGAGGAGCTGTGGGGCGATGCCGACATCAGCTACATCGAGTCGGAACCGGCGTAAAGATTTTGTCCTTGTCCGTCATCCTGGGCGTAGCGAGGGACGACGGACGCAAAAACGCTTGTCGAATAAAATAAAACTGCCCCGGCCGCGTCTTCCTTTTCAGCGAACATTTGCTTTCGGGCCGGTGTTCAGCCCGTGGTTATACCCGTTTTAACTAGCTATTTACATGTCGGATAAAAATCCCAGTAACAATAAGAAAAAGAAGCCGATAGTGCCCACGCCCTCGCCCCGTCCGGGCGTGCAGCTGTGGGTGCTGGCGGGCTTGCTGGTGTTCCTGTTTGGGGTCGTGGTGGTGAACAGCATGAACTCGCCCGCCAAAATCAATCAGCAGAAGTTCGAGCAGATTCTGGCTGCCGGCGATGTGAGCAAAGTCACCATCGTGAGCAATCAGAAGGTGGTGGAAGTATCGCTCAAGCCCGAAGCCCTGAACAAGCCGGAGTACCGGCAGGAGCTGGTGCGCCGCACGCCGTTTGGCGCGGCCGGCTCGGGCTCACAGTTCTACTTTCCGGTGGTGGATGCCAAGCTGTTTCAGGAAAACCTGGACAAGCTGCAGGCCAACGTGCCAGCGGCCCAGCGCCTGCCGCTCGACATTGAGGAGCGCTCGAGCCCGATGGACTTGTTTGGCAGCTACGGCCTCATCCTGCTGATGATTGTGGGCTTCTGGTTCCTGATGCGCCGCATGGGCAGCGCGGGCGGCCCCGGCGGCCAGATTTTCAGCATCGGCAAGAGCAAAGCGGCACTGTTTGAGGGCGGCGACAAGGTAAAAATCACCTTCAAGGACGTGGCCGGCCTTGAGGAAGCCAAAGAGGAAGTGCAGGAGATTGTGGAGTTCCTCAAGAACCCCAGCAAGTTCACCATCCTTGGCGGTAAGATTCCGAAAGGCGCGCTGCTGGTAGGCCCTCCCGGCACCGGCAAAACCCTGCTGGCCAAAGCCGTAGCCGGCGAAGCCGATGTGCCGTTCTTCTCCCTGTCGGGCTCCGACTTCGTGGAGATGTTTGTGGGCGTGGGCGCCGCCCGGGTGCGCGACCTGTTCAAGCAAGCCAAGGCCAAAGCGCCCTGCATCATCTTCATCGATGAGATTGACGCGGTGGGCCGCAGCCGTTCGCGCGGCTCGATGCCCGGCGGCAACGACGAGCGCGAGAACACCCTCAACTCGCTGCTGGTAGAGATGGACGGCTTCGGCACCGACTCGGGCGTTATCATTCTGGCCGCTACCAACCGGCCCGATACGCTGGACTCGGCCCTGCTGCGTCCCGGCCGCTTCGACCGTCAAATCAGCATCGATACGCCCGACATCAACGGCCGGACCCAGATTTTTCAGGTGCACCTCAAGCCCCTCACGCTGGGCCCCGACGTGGATGCCAAGAAGCTGTCGGCCCAGACGCCGGGCTTCGCGGGCGCTGAAATTGCCAACGTCTGCAACGAGGCCGCGCTGATTGCGGCCCGCCGCGACAAGAAGTTCATCACCAACCAGGACTTCACCGATGCCATCGACCGCGTGATTGGCGGCCTGGAGAAGAAAAACAAGATTATCAGCCCCGGCGAGAAGAAAATTGTGGCCTACCACGAGGCCGGCCACGCCATTGCCGGCTGGTTCCTGGAGCACGCCGACCCGCTGGTGAAAGTGAGCATTGTGCCGCGTGGCGTGGCCGCGCTGGGCTACGCGCAGTACCTGCCCAAGGAGCAGTTCCTCTACAACGTGGAGCAGATGACCGACGAGATGTGCATGACGCTGGGCGGCCGCGCCGCCGAGGAAATCGTGTTCGGCAAAATCTCGACCGGCGCGCTGTCTGACCTGGAGCGCATCACCAAAACCGCGCAGTCGATGGTGGCCATCTATGGCATGAACGCCAAGCTGGGCAACGTGTCGTACTACGACTCGAAGGGCCAGAACGAGTATGGTTTCTCGAAGCCTTACTCGGAAGCCACGGCGCAGCTCATCGATGAGGAAATCCGCAACATCATCGAGCAGGCCTACACCCGAACCAAGGAGCTGCTGACCGAGCGTCGGCACGAGCTGGAAGTGGTGGCCAAGGAGCTGCTGGAAAAGGAAGTGCTGCTGCAGGATGACCTGGAGCGGTTGGTCGGCAAGCGGCCGTTTGAGTCGCAAACCACCTACCAGGCCCACATGCTGGGCACCGACCGCAGCGAAACCGCCAGCGAGGTGAAAGGCGAGCAGGCCGCCGGCGGCCTGCTGAATGACCTGCCCGAGCTGAAGCTGCCCGGCATCGACGACAACCGCAACAACGAAGCTTCGGCCCCCAGCGGCAGTGCCGTGGTTGGCTAGTCGCCCACAACCGGCAAGCTTCGGCTTATGGCACAAGAGAGAAGCCAGCCTTTCGGGGCTGGCTTTTTTTATGCGTACTACTTTTGCACCATGTCCGATACTTCCCGTGATGCCGTGCTGGCCCGAATCCGCCAGGGCCTGGCCAATGGCCCGGCGCCGCTGCCGCCCCGGCCCGACTTTGCGGCCCCCGTGCACCCGCCGCTGACCAATGCCGACATCGTGGTGGCTTTTGCCGAAAGCTTCCAGCGCGTGGGCGGCGAGTTTCACTACTGCGAGTCGCTGGCGGAGCTGGCCGCGCAGCTGGCCGCGTTCCAGGAGCGGCAGCAGGTGGGCGCGCCCTACGTGTGGGAGGCCGATTTGCAGGAAGTGCTGCGGGCGGCGGGCATTGATTTCCGGGCCGATGAAGCCGACTTTATTGCCAGTGCCGACCTCAGCCTGACTTCCTGCGAGGCGCTGGTGGCGCGCACGGGCAGCGTGCTGATATCGCCCGCCACGGAAAGCGGCCGCCGCCTGAGCATCTATCCCGACCAGCACCTGGTGCTGGCCCGCCCCAGCCAGGTGGTGGCCGAAATCGGCGATGCGCTGCGGTTGATGCAGGAGCGCTACGGCACGCAGCTGCCCTCCATGCTGTCGCTCACCACCGGCCCCAGCCGCACGGCCGATATTGAGAAAACCCTGGTGCTGGGGGCTCACGGCCCGCGCCGCATTGCGCTGTTTTTACTGGAAGAAGAGATGTGAGACAGGAGATGTGAGACACGAGACATGAGAAATTCGCCATGCTCTTCTGTCTTCTGGCGTCTTGGTTCTCATGTCTCGTGTCTCACGTCTCATGTCTAAAAAACCCCACTTGCTGTCTGACCTTGCGCTGCCGCCCGGCAAGAAGGTCTATTTCGCTTCCGATTTCCACCTGGGCGCGCCCGATGCGGCTTCGTCGCTGGCGCGGGAGAAGCGCATTGTGCGCTGGCTGGACGCGGCGGCGCAGGACGCGGCGGCCATCTACCTGCTGGGCGACTTGTTTGATTTCTGGTTTGAGTACCGGCACGCGGTGCCGCGCGGCTTCATCCGGCTGCAGGGGAAGCTGGCCGAGCTGGCCGATGCGGGCCTTCCCATCACCATCTTCACCGGCAACCACGACATGTGGATGTTTGGCTACTTCACCCAGGAAATGGGCATTCCGGTGCTGCGGCAGGAGGTGAGCCAGCGCATTGGCGACAAGCTGTTTCACATCGGGCACGGCGACGGGCTGGGGCCCAAGGACTACAGCTACAAGGCGCTGAAGCAGGTGTTCACTTCCGGGCTGGCGCAGTGGCTGTTTGCGCGGCTGCACCCCAATTTCGGCATCGGCATGGCCAATAAGTGGAGCCGCCGCAGCCGCATGCAGGCCGGCAAGGACGACGCCACCTACTTTGGCGACGAAGAGTGGCTGCTGCAATACTGCCGCGCGCTCGAAACGCGTTTGCACCACGACTACTACGTATTTGGCCACCGCCACTTGCCGCTCGATGTGGAAGTGCGCCCCGGCAGCCGGTACATCAACTTAGGCGAATGGGTCAATTATTGCAGCTACGGCGTGTATGATGGCAATGAGCTGGCTTTGCGGCATTTTGAGCAGTAAGCCCAACGGCATGCCGGGGGCACCTCACCCCCGGCCCCTCTCCTGCGGAGAGGGGAGCCACGGCGGCGCGACCGTTCACAATCGTCCGGCTCCCTTCTCCGCAGGAGAGGGGCTGGGGGTGAGGTTGCGCGCCTGCGCCGTGCTGCTCCTGGTTCTTGGCGCTAATATCCTGGCTCTAAATCAAGCCCACGCCCAAACCACCGTGCCTTCCGCCGCCTCCACGGCGCCGGCGGCTACCCAGACGGTGGCGCCCGTGCAGGCCGCGCCCGCCCCCAAAGACGATGCCAGCGCCGCGCCCACCACGGCGGCCTGGAAGCTGCTGCGCCTCATCAGACTGCCCAACCCCGGGGCCGCCTCGCTGGACCGGCGCGGGGCGCTGTACGTGGCTGATGCCGACAACAACCTGCGCCAGTACGGCCCCGAGGGCCTGCCCCTGAGCACCTACGCGCCCACCCAGCCCGGCCACGCTGCCCAGGTAGAAGCCTGGAACGTGACCACGACGATGGTTTTCAACGACGACCGGCAGCAGCTGGTGCTGCTCGACAGGTTCCTGTCGCTCATCGGTGAGGTGCGGCTGGGCGATGTGCTGGATGGCACCGTGCGCGTGGCCACGCTGGCTCCGGACAACTTCATCTGGCTGCTCGATGAAAGCACGCTCACGCTGCGCGAGTTCGACCCCAACACCCTGCGCCCGGTGCAGAGTACGCCGCTGGACCTCATCATCGGCCGCTCGCGGCCGGACTTTCGGTTCATCCGGCAGTATCAGAACAACACCTACCTCGTGGACCGCAGCACGGGCATCTACGTGTTCGACAACCTGGGCAACTACAAGAAAAAGCTGCCCTTCACCGGCCTGAGCTATGTGGGCTTTCGGGGCGATGAGCTGTACTACCTCGATGCCGGGGCCATCCATTTCTTTCAGCTCTACAACCAGACCGAGCGGCGCGTGGCCCTGCCCCCCGGCCTCGACCCCGGCGCGGTGCGGCAGGTGCTGGTGGGCGAAACTTTCGCGTATGTTTTCACGGCGGCGGGCGTGGCTGTGTATCAGATGTAAGGCCGGCGGGTACGGCGGAGGCTATTGCGGCAAGCTGGCTCGACGGTAGCAACCCGGGGAAAGGCGGGGCGTTAGCAGGGAGGTTCTTCACTTCATTTCCAGCCACTCCCTTATGAAAGCTCTCCGAATCCACGGGATGCGCGACGTGCGCGTCGATAACGTCGACGACCCCGAAATCCACGAGTCGCGCGATGCCATTATCCGCGTCACGAGCACGGCCATTTGCGGCTCCGACCTGCACATCTACAACGGCAGCCTGCCCCAGCCCACGCCCCAGACGCTCGGCCACGAGTTCATGGGCATTGTGGAAGAGGTGGGCAAGGGCGTGACCAACCTGCGGCGCGGCGACCGGGTGGTGGTGCCCTTTCCCATTGCCTGCGGCCACTGCCTGTTTTGCAACCACGACCTGCCCGGCCACTGCGAAAACTCCAACCCCGACCACTACGGCCCCGAGGGCGGCCTGCTCACCCAGAAGGGCGGCGCCCTCTTCGGCTACACCAGCCTGTATGGCGGCTACGACGGCGGCCAGGCCGAATACGTGCGCGTGCCCTACGCCAACAACGGCCCCCGCAAAGTGCCCGACAACCTGACCGATGAGCAGGTGCTGTTCCTCACCGACATCTTCCCCACGGGCTACTCCGGCATCGACTGGGCCGGGGTGAAGGGCGGCGAAATCGTGGCCATTTTCGGGGCCGGCCCGGTGGGCATCATGGCCGCCAAGAGTGCCTGGCTGCGCGGGGCCAGCCGCGTCATCATCGTCGATACCCAGCCCTACCGCCTCGACATGGCCCGCAAGTCGGCCAACGCCGAAACCATTCTCTGGGAAAGCCACCAGCAGGTGGTGGACGAAATCCGGAGCAAGAGCAACGGGCGCGGGGCCGACGTGTGCGTGGAAGCCGTGGGCTTTGAGCCCGACCGCGACCTGCTCGACCGTGCCAAATCGGTGATTAACCTCGAAAAAGGCTCCGACAAGGTGGTGCGCGCCTGCATCAGCGCCGTGCGCCGGGGCGGCTTCGTGTCCATCCTGGGCGTGTATGCCACCCCCACGGACAACTTCCCGCTGGGCCAGATTTTCGACAAGGGCATCATCATCCAGGCCGGCCAGGCGCCCGCCCACAAGCACATCGACAAGCTCATGCAGCACGTGTCGAACGGCGACGTGAAGCTCGACGACATCATCACCCACCGCCTGCCGCTCTCGCAGGCCCCGCACGGCTACGATATCTTCCGTCACAAGAAGGACGGCTGCGTGAAAGTGGTGCTCAAGCCCGGCGAGTAACCGGGTTTGGCGCTACCAAACTCTTCAGCAAGCAGATAATTGAATGCCTCGGCCAACTGGTCGGGGCATTTTTATGCCCAAACATTTCCCTCTCGCAAACGGGTTATCTTTGCTAGATTCCCACTCATCAGCGGCCGGGACAATGCGCCGCTTCACTTATAGATATTCAGCCAGATGGCTTGCTCAACTTGTTCAACCGGTGGGGGCTGCGGCACCACCAAAGTAGGAGGCTGCGGCTCCAAAGGCGGCTGCAGCTCCGGCGGCTGCACCCGCATGAATGTGTTCGATTGGCTCCAGGACGTGGAGGTTCCCGATTCTTTTGCCGGGTTTGATATTGTCGAAGTCCGCTTCAAGGGCGGCCGCAAGGAGTTTATGCGCAACGACCAGCGCATCCCACTCGTGACCGGCGACGCCGTGGTGGTGGATGCCGCCGGCTCCGGCTGGCACCTGGGCCACGTCTCGCTGAAGGGCGAGCTGGTGCGCCTGCAGATGCGCAAGAAAAAGGTGCCCACCGACTCCAAGGAAATCCGCAACATCCTGCGCATCGCCACCCCCGACGACGAGGAGCGCTGGCAGGCCGTGCGCGACCTCGAAACCGGCACCATGTTCCGGGCCCGCGCCGTGGTGAGCGAGCTGCGCCTGCGCATGAAGCTCTCCGACGTGGAGTACCAGGCCGACCGCACCCGCGCCCTGTTCTACTACTCGGCCGAAGACCGGGTGGACTTCCGCGAGCTCATCCGCCGCCTGGCCGACGAGTTCCGGGTGCGCGTGGAGATGCGCCAGATTTCGCTGCGCCAGGAGGCCGGCCGCATTGGTGGCCTCGGCATCTGCGGGCGCGAGCTGTGCTGCTCGACGTGGCTGACGGACTTCAAAACCGTGAGCACCACCGCCGCCCGTTACCAGAACCTCAGCCTCAACCCCCAGAAGCTGGCCGGCCAGTGCGGCCGCCTCAAGTGCTGCCTCAACTACGAGCTGGACGCCTACCTCGATGCCCTCAAGGACATTCCGCAGGTGCAGCGCCCCCTCAAAACCAGCCGGGGCGAAGCCTTCCTGCAGAAAACCGACATCTTCCGCCGCCGCATGTGGTTTGCCTTCAAGGGCGACAACAACTGGGTGATGCTCGACACGGCCCGCGTGCGCGAGCTGCTGGACATGAACAAGCGCGGCGAAATAATCGAAAGCCTGCTGCCGCCCCGCGAAGAAGCGCCCGAGCCCGAAGTGTCGGCCATCGTGGAAGGCTCGCTCGACCGCCTCGACGACAAAATCAAATCGAGCGGCAAGCGCAGCAAGCGCAAGAAAGGCAAGGGCGAGCGCGAAGGCGAAGCCCCCGAAGCCCGCGCCCCGCGCGAACCCCGGGAGCCCCGCGCCCCGCGCCCCGAGCGCGAGCCCCGCGCCGCCCAGGAGCCCGGCACCG
>NZ_BAAGWC010000024.1:0-64475 GCF_054780555.1 Hymenobacter daeguensis | reverse complement strand
TTCTGGGTGTCGGGGTCGATGAGGACGGGCACTTCGCCCGGCCCGCCGCTGCTGGCGCGCCCGCGGCGGCGGCGGCGCCCACCGCCCCTCCTGCTTCCAATGCCCTGCGGCCCCGCCGGCATCTGCTGGCCGGCGACCTGAGCTTCGACCCCGACCCCGAGCTGCCCGCCGTGGCCATTCAGGCACCGGCCCTCTTCGATGAGCCCACGGAGGAAGTGGGCGCGGGCGAAGCCAACGCCATCTCGGCCCCGGAAGACGACCTTGTGCCCGATGCGCCGGCCCCGGCCACGGCCGCGGCAGAACCCGCCGAAGCCCCGGCCATGCCCTCCAGCGCCCCCCGGATGCCGCAACTGGAAGGGCTGAACTTCCGCATGATTCACTATGCCCGGCAGGCGGCGCAACTGGTGCACCACCACCAGGATTTCGGGGTGATATACGCGCCCAGCTGGCCTGCCTGGCTGGCCGCGCTCGAAATCCGGAACAGCTCGCGCCAGCCGCTGGTGCTGTACCTGACCAGCCTCGCCGCCGACTTCGCCGGCCCCGCCGAGCGCGGCTGGCTGCCCGAGCTGGAGCGCATGACCCTGCGCCGCGCCACGCTGGTGCTGGTGCCCGACGCGGCCGTGCAGCGCCGCCTGCGCACCGTGTACGGCGAGGCCACGGGCGAAATCCGCATCGTGGCCGCCGATGATGAGGCGGCGGTGCAGCGGGCGTTGGGCGAAGTGGCGCTTTGAGGGTGCGTTGGGCCCGGCGGTGGAGCGGTTAGGCAAAAAATGGCTTCCTTTGTCTGATTAAGCCATTTTCCAACCCTTCTGAAGCACCGTTCTCATGCAGCCCGAACACGAATTTGAAGCCGTTTTGGAAGCCTCCGGCGATACCGGCGGGGTGTATGTGGTGGTGCCTTTTTCGGTGAAGGAGGTGTATGGCACCAAGGGCCGGGTGCCCGTGCAGGCCACCTTCGACGGCTACCCTTACCAGGGCAGCATCGTGCCCATGGGCGACGGCTACCACGCGCTGCTCATCCTCAAGCAAATCCGCAAAGCCATCGACAAAACGGTGGGCGACACGGTGCGCGTGACCATGAGCCGCGACACCGCCGAGCGCAAGCTGGAAGCCCCCGCCGACCTGGCCGCCCTGCTGGCCGACGCGCCCAAGGCCGCCGCCTATTTCAACAAGCTCGCCTACACCCACCAGCGCGAGTACGTGCGCTGGCTGGACGGCGCCAAGCGCCCCGAAACCCGCACCCGCCGCCTGGCCGAGGTAGTGGAAATGCTGGGCCAGGGCCGCAAGCGCGGCTAGCGGCGCTATTCGCTGTCGTTAAAACGGTCATGTCGAGCGCAGCCGAGACATCTCGCGTGCTGAAGTAATTAGTTACTACCACACGCGAGAGGTTTCGGCTGCGCTCGACATGACGTTCCAAGTCATTTGTCAACTCCAACTACTGGTTTCCCACCAACCACCCTCATGAAAAAGCATTACCTGCCCCTGCTGGCCCTGCTGCTGCCGCTGCTGGCCAACGCCCAAACCGCCAGCATCGACCGCGTGAACCCCACCAACTGGTGGGTGGGCATGAAAAACTCCAGCGTGCAGCTGCTGGTGCACGGGCCGGGCGCGGGCACGCTGACTTATACCATCAGCTACCCCGGAGTGAAGCTGGTGAAGGCCAGCACGGTGGAGAACCCCAATTACGCGTTTCTGGACCTCACTATTGCTCCCACGGCCAAGCCCGGCAAGGTGCAGCTGGTGGGCAAAAAAGGCAGCCAGACCGTGACGCAGACCTGGGAATTAAAAGCCCGCGACAATTCGCCCAAAGCCCAGGGCGTGACGGCCGCCGACTTCATCTACGTGGCCATGGTGGACCGCTTCGCCAACGGCGACCCCGGCAACGACAAGTTTGCCGACATGCGCGACCCGAGCGTGGACCGCGCCAACCCCTTCCTGCGCCACGGCGGCGATTTGGCCGGCGTAGCCCAGCACTTCCCCTACCTCAAAGAGCTGGGCGCGACGGCCGTGTGGCTGACGCCCGTGACGGAAAACGACCAGCCCCTCACCAACGAAGCCGGCACCATGCGCGCCTCCTACCACGGCTTCGGCTTTACGGACCAGTACCGGATTGACCGGCGCTTCGGCGGCAACGCGGGCTACAAAAGCTACGTGCAGCAGGCCCACGCCGCCGGCCTGAAAGTGGTGCAGGACGCCGTGTACAACCACGTGGGCAACACCCACTGGATTTTGCAGGACCTGCCCATGAAAAGCTGGCTGCACCAGTGGTCCGCCTACACCAACACCAGCTACAAGTACCAGCCCATCACCGACCCGCACGCGGCCCAAAGCGACCGCAAGGTCACGCTCGACGGCTGGTTTGTGCCCTTCCTGCCCGACCTCAATCAGCAGAACCCCTACGTGGCCAACTACCTGATTGAAAACGCCATCTGGAACGTGGAAAACTTCGGTATCGATGCCTACCGCATCGACACTTACCTGTATAACAACCAGCCGTTTATGAATCGCTGCAACGCGGCGCTGCTGGCCGAGTACCCGCGCCTGCACATTTTCGGCGAGTCGGCGGTGAGCAACGTGGTGGACCAGGCCTACTACACCCGCAACAAGATTGATTTTCCCTTCAAGTCGAACCAGCCCGGCGGGCTCGATTTCGTGCTCGAAGGCGCCATGCTGGCCGCCCTGAAGGAAGTGGGCACGCCCGCCGCCACGGGCTTCGACGGCGGCCCGCACCGCTTCTACCAGAGCCTGGCCCAGGACGTGGTGTACCAGGACCCCACCAAGCTCGTTACCTTCCTCGACAACTTCGACCACGACCGGTACCTGTCCGTCATCGGCGACGATTTTGACCGCTACAAGATGGGCCTGACCTGGCTGCTCACCACCCGCGGCATCCCGAGCATGTACTACGGCACCGAAATCCTGATGAAGAATTTCAAAGACCCTACCGATGCCGTGGTGCGCAAGGATTTCCCCGGCGGCTGGCCCGGCGATAAGGAGGATAAATTCACCGCCGCCGGCCGCTCGGCCAAGGAAAACGAGGCCTTCGACTTCGTAAAAAAGCTGGCTACCTACCGCCGCGACAGCAAGGTGCTGCACGAGGGCAAGCTGATGCAGTACCTGCCCGAAAACGGCCTCTACGTGTACTTCCGCTACGATGCCACCGGCACGGTGCTGGTGGCCTCCAACACCACCGACAAGCCCGCCAGCCTCCCCACCGCCCGCTTCTCGGAGCGCATGGCCGGCTTCACGAAGGCACGCAACGTGCTGACGGGCGAAAGCCTGAGCAGCCTGGCCACCTTGCAGCTGCCCGCCAAAACCGCCGTGGTGCTGGAGCTGGGGAAGTAGCCGGCCAGCCGCAACCTTACCCCCGCGCTAGCACCAGCGCCACCCGGCTGGGCAGGTACATGCTGAGCTGATGCTCATAGGTTTCGTACTCGAACGCCTCGTCGGGCCGGTCGAAGCCGCCGAAACGGCCGTTATCGGACGACAGCACCACGCGGTACTTGCCCTCCTCCGGCACCCAGAAGCGGTAGTCGGTCAGGCTGTGCTCCACGTGCAGGTTCACGATGAACACCAGGCCGCCGCGCTCGAAGGCCAGCACCTTGTTTTCTTCGTCTTCCTTCAGCAGCGTGGCCGGGCCGGCGGCCAGCAGGTGGCGGGCTTTGGCCAGGTGAATCAGGGCCTTGTCGAACTCGCCCATCTGGTAGAATTTCAGGTCGGGGTTGTCGCCCAGGCTCCACTGGCGGCGGGCAAAGTGGTAGCTCCAGCCGTTGCCCTCGCGGGGAAAATCGACCCACTCGGGGTGGCCGAACTCGTTGCCGATGAAGTTGAGGTAGCCCTCGCCGCCAGCCGCCAGCGTGAGCAGCCGGATGATTTTGTGCAGGGCCAGCGCCCGGGCCGCGCCGGGGTCGCCGTCCAGGTTGTGCATGTGGGCATAAATGGCCGCATCGAACAGCCAATGGGCCAGGGTTTTGTCGCCCACCAGGGCCTGGTCGTGGCTTTCGGCGTAGGCAATGGTTTTCTCGCCGGCCCGGCGGTTGGTGAGCGTCCACCACAGCTCGCCCAGCGGCCAGTGCTCGTCGGGCGTGTGCTTGAGCAGCTTAATCCAGTAGTCGGGAATGCCCATGGCCAGGCGGTAGTCGAAGCCCACGCCGCCTTCTTTGATGGGGCGGCACAGGCCGGGCAGGCCGCTCATGTCCTCGGCCACCAGCAGGCTGCCTTTTTTGAACTCGTGGGCCAGGGTGGTGGCCAGCTGCAGGTACAGGATGGCGTCCTCATCGGCGCTGGGGCCGAAGTAGTTGTCGTAGCCCACAAAGGCCACGCCCTCGCCGTGGTGGTGGTAGAGCATGCTGGTCACGCCATCGAAGCGGAAACCGTCGAAGTGGAATTCCTCAAGCCAGTAGCGCACGTTGCTGAGCAGAAACTGCTGCACCTCGGGCCGGCCGTAGTCGAACAGCTTGCTGTCCCAGCCGGGGTGGTTGCCGCGCTCGCCCTTGTGGAAATACTGGTTGCCGGAGCCGTCGAAATCGGCCAGGCCCTCGGCCTCGTTTTTCACGGCGTGCGAATGCACGATGTCGAGCAGCACCGCAATGCCGCGCCGGTGGGCTTCGTTGATGAGCAGCTTGAGGTCTTCGGGCGTGCCGAAGCGCGAGCTGGCCGCAAACAGGTTGGCCACGTGGTAGCCGAAGGAGCCGTAGTACGGGTGCTCCTGCACGGCCATCAGCTGGATGGTGTTGTAGCCGTCGGCCTCGATGCGGGGCAGGATGTTGTCGGCAAACTCGCGGTAGGTGCCCACGCGGCCCTCCTCGGTGGCCATGCCCACGTGGGCTTCGTAGATGAGCGGCTCCTTCACGGCCGTGGCGGGCCGGAACTTCTGGTCGGTCCAGCGGAACGGCGTTTCGGGCCGCCAGATTTGGCCGGCGAAGTCCTTGGTCTGCTCGTCCTGCACGGCCCGGCGCAGGGTGGCCGGCAGGCGGTCTTTGCCCTGGCCATTGGCCGCTACGTGCACCTTGAAGCGGCTGCCGTGCGCGAGGCGCTGGTCGTACTCGGCATCGGGCAAAAAAGCCTCCCACACGCCATATTCCAGCTTGTGCAGCGGGTTGGCGCCCCGGTCCCAGCCGTTGAAATCGCCAATCAGCGACAGATAATCGGCATTGGGGGCCCACTCGCGGTACACCCAGCCGCCCCGGCCGGCATCGTGGTTGAGGCCCAGCTGCTGGTGGGCGGTGGCGTAGTGCAGCAGCGAGCCGTGGTACTGCTCAATCTCGGCCAGCCGGGCCTGCAGGCGGGCCTGGCGCTGGCGCAGCACGGGCTCGTAGGGCGCCAGCCAGGCATCGTTTTTCACGAGGGCCAGCGGGGCGGGCTTGCGGGTTTTGACGGTGGTGGACGGGGTGGATTTTGACGAAGCCATGGGTGCGAAAGGTTTGGGCCAAATGTAGTGCGCTGGAACTGCCGGCCCAGCTCCCTGAGCGGCTCGGCGGCTATTTCTTTCAGCTTAACGGCAATTTGCGTCGGGCGGTAGCAATCCCATCAATCATAGCGTTAATTTGCCCGCTATGAAACAACGCTTACTCGCTATTCCGCTGGCATTACTATTGGCTTGCTCGGCCGAGCGGCCCGTTACTTCCACTTCGCGGGCCTTTGAGGGGTCGTTGGGCACGCCCATCCCCAAGGCCGCTGCGCCGCGCCTGGCCAACTACGCCATGGTGGTTTCGGCGCACCCCGAAGCGTCTAAGATAGGAACCCTGATTTTGCAGCGCGGCGGCAATGCCTACGATGCGGCCGTGGCCGTGCAGTTTGCCCTGGCCGTGGCCCTGCCGGCGGCCGGCAACATCGGCGGGGGCGGCTTTCTGCTCTACCGCGACCGCAACGGCTCGGCCGGCTCGCTCGATTTCCGCGAAACGGCTCCAGCCGGGGCCTCGCGCGATATGTACCTGGACAAGCAGGGCAACGTGGTGCCCGGCCTGAGCACCGCCGGCGCGCTGGCCGTGGGCACGCCCGGCACCGTGGCCGGCATGGCGGCCCTGCACAAGCAGCTGGGCAAGCTCTCGTGGCCCGCGCTGGTGCAGCCGGCCGTGGCCCTGGCGGCCAAGGGCTTCCCGCTCACGGCCAAGGAAGCCGATGGCCTCAACAAGGCCCGCGCCGATTTCCAGAAGTATAACCCCGGCAGCAAGCCGGCCTACCTGCGCCCCGGCGGCGGCGACTGGCAGCCCGGCGACACCCTGCGCCTGCCCGAGCTGGCCCGCACCCTGGCCCGCGTGCGCGACCAGGGCCGCGCCGGCTTCTACAAAGGCGAAACCGCCCGCCTGCTGCTGGCCGAGATGAAGCGCAGCGGCGGCCTCGTGAGCCAGGCCGACCTCGACAGCTACAAGGCCAAATGGCGCGAGCCGCTGCGGGGCCGCTACCGCGACTACGACGTGATTACGATGCCGCCGCCCAGCTCCGGCGGCGTGGCCCTGCTCCAGATGCTGCAAATGCTGGAGCCCGTGGACCTGGCCCAGGCCGGCTACCACACGCCCCTGTCCGTGCACTACATCACCGAAGCCGAGCGCCTCGCCTACGCCGACCGCGCCACCTACCTCGGCGACCCCGACTTCGGCTTCGTGCCCACTCAGAAGCTGCTCGACGTGGACTACAACCGCCAGCGCGCCGGCACCATGCGCTCCAAAGGCCGGGCCACGGCCAGCGCCACGCTGGCCTCGGGCGCCAACCTGCCGGGCTACGAAAGCACCGAAACCACGCACTACAGCATCATCGACGCCTTTGGCAACGCGGTGAGCTGCACCACCACCCTCAACGGCGGCTACGGCAGCAAGGTGGTGGTGCCCGGCGCGGGCTTTCTGCTGAACAATGAGATGGATGACTTCAGCGCCAAAGCCGGGGTGCCCAACTCCTACGGCCTCACGGGCGGCGTGGCCAACGCCATTGCGCCCGGCAAGCGCATGCTCAGCAGCATGACGCCCACCATCCTTACCCGCAACGGCAAAGTGGCCCTCGTGACGGGCACGCCCGGCGGCAGCACCATCATTACCAGCGTGCTGCAGAGCATCCTCGGCATCGTCGACTACGGCCTGAATGCTCAGCAGGTGGTGACGGCGCCGCGCCTGCACCACCAGTGGCTGCCCGATGAGCTGTATGTGGAAGCCGGCGCGCTACTGCCCGCCGCCCAGGACACGCTCCGCGCCCGGGGCTACCACCCCACCCCGCAGCTGCCCTGGGGCCGGCTCGACATCATTCACGTGCTGCCCGATGGCAAGCTCGAAGGCGGCGCCGACCCGCGCGGCGACGATACGGCGCTCGGGTATTGATGAACCCCAGCTGTGGAATAGCCGCATAGCGGCGGCAGGTTTGTAGCAATGCCACAGTTCCAAATAAAAAAAGCCGCGTAGCGGTGACAGAAACACATCCTGTCACCGCTACGCGGCTTTTTTATCTGATTTCTTCTACAAACCCGTCGCCGCGCTGCGGCTGTGTTGGTTTGGCTGGAATATAAAAAAACGTCATGCCTCGATTACGCTCGGCATGACGTTTTTTTTGCTCTGTCAATTGAGCAATGCGCTGCTTAGTGTTGCGCGGGCACCGTGCGGGCGATGGCGCGCAGGTTGCCGGCGGCGGTGATGAGCTTCTGGCTCAGCTCGCGGGCTTTGTCGCCTTCGCCGCTGAAGTTGTGGGTGCTGAGGGCGGCTTTGGCCGTCAGCTCGCCGAGGTTCTGGAAGGCCACGGCCATGCCGGCCGCGTTGTTGCCGTTGATGTGGCCGCGCAGGGTTTCCAGCTCCGCTACGATGGGGCGGGTGGTGGGCTGGTCGATGCTGCGCAGGTGCTGAATCCAGTTTTCGAGGTGGTCCTGGCCCTTGCCGGGGTCCACGTTGAAGCCGGCATTAACGGTATCGAACAGCAGGCGAATGCTGGATTCTGCTTCAGAAAAAAAGCTCATGTAGCGAAAAGTGAAGTGGGGATATGAAACGGTCGGGGCCGGGCGCACGCGGCAGTCGCGCGGTTCGGCGGCCAAAGATAACCGGCGGGGCGGCTAGTTTTCGGGTCCGGGGTGCAATTCCTGTACGTCGGGGTGGCTGTAGTTGACCACGATAACCGAAAACGGGTGCGGCTCGCCCTCGCGCTTCTCGATGCGGATGGTGCCGGCATCGCGCAGCTTGTTGAGCAGGTCGCGGCGCTCGTAGTCGGGCAGCTCGGGCAGCTCATCGGTGAGCAGGCGCATAAACGGCCCCAGCCATAGCTCGGTCACGCGGCGCTGCTGCTTGGCTTCCAGCTTCTGAAACTCGCCCAGCATGAAGGCCAGCGTGCGGCGCTCGGTGTCGGTGGCCAGCCGGCGCACGGGGGCAAAATCGGGCACTTCCTCGGCCGGGCGGGCAACGGGCCGGGCCGCTGGTACCACGGGCCGCGACGCGCCGGCCGTGGACACGGGCGCTGCTTTGGGCGAAGAATCAGCCTCCGGCGTGGCGGCGCGGGCGGCCAGCGCGGCGGCCGAAGGCACCCCGGCCGTGCCCTGCTCGCGCAAGCGGCGGCTTTCCTCGATGGTGCGCTGGCGGTCGGCCCGGCGCTTTTCCAGCTCGGCTACTTTGCTGGCTGCCAGCAGGCTGCGGGCATCCAGAAACTGCGCGGCCCCGATGTTCTGCAGCAGGTCGCCGGACACCGACTCGCGGAAGCCCGCCACCAGCACCTGCCGGGCCTGGCGGCGCAGGTGCTGCAGCACGGGAATGTAGTCCCGGTCGCCGGCCACGAGCACGAAGGTGCCGATTTCGGGCCGGGTGTACATCACCTCCAGCGCATCGATGCAGAGCTGCATGTCGGCGGCGTTTTTGTGGTCGGTGCCCAGCACGTTGCGGGTGCTCACGCCCATCAGGTAGAGGGCGCCCTGGGGGGCGGTGGCCAGGCGCTCGAAGTCGGCGTAGGCGTAGCTGATGAGGCTGTCGAGGCTCTTCTTACCCAGCTCTTCGCGCAGGCTCCGCACGATATCGAGCACGATGTCGTTGAGGTCGGGCGGGTCGTGGAAGTGGTTCTTCAGGAAGTAGTAAATGTTTTCAAAGTCGATGAAAACGGCAGCGTACGGAGAATCAGCTGGTTTGGGCAACATGGGGCATAATGCGTTGTCGTGTCATGGAAAATCAGCCCTGAGGATAGACCAGAACAGCTTGCAATACGTGCCTTGCGGACAAACGGCCGGGCCCCGCCCCGGAAAGACAGGAGGGCCCATCGACTTCGGCCGTAACTTGCCGGCTCGTGTTTTACTTGAATTGATGAAGGTACGAAACCTTGCTTCTGCGCCGACGGTGGCCACCTGGCTGGCGCTGACTTTATGCCTCTTTTCGCCGGCAGCCCGCGCCCAGCGCGCCGGGGATACTCAGCCGACGAATGACCCATTTGGCCGGCGCGTGGTGCCGGCGCGGGCGGTGCCGGGCGGGCGGTATAAGTCGCATGCATTCAGCAATGGAATGCTCACTGTCAAAGCCACTGATGGTAGCACCGTCCGCGTGTGGCCCTGGGACCGAAATGTGGTCAGGGTGGAATATTCTGTTCCTGGCCAGAGTCCTTATACTTATTCGAATACGGAACAGGCCGTGGAGGTGATGCAATGGCCTAACACAGAGGTATTGCAGGGCACCTATCTAAGAGAAGACTTGGATGACGACGAAGCACGCAACCGGTTCTTTGCAAAATTGGTGCAGGCCAGGCATCAGGAACTCATATTGCCATTGCCTGGCTCCCTTACCGCGATAGTGCACAAGAACCCGTTACGGGTGAGCATCGTGCAGGGCGCTGATACGGTCGTGACTGAAGCAGCGGGGACCTTCCGCCGCGAAGCTGTCGCGCCCACCCCGGCCACCCGCCCCGAGCCCGGCGGCGTGGGCGTGCGCTTCCGCCTCGCGCCGGGCGAGCGGCTATACGGCACCGGCTCGCGCGCGCTGCCCGTGGACCGGCGCGGCTACCGCCTGGAGCTGTACAACCAGGCGCACTACGGCTCCCAGAACCACGAGCCCAACCTGAACATTGCCCTGCCCACGGTGCTCAGCAGCCGGGGCTACATGCTGTTTTTCGACAACCACGCGCCGGGCTACCTCGACCTGGGCAAGACCGATGCGAACGTGCTGGAATACGGCGGCGAGGGGCTCACGTCCCTCTCCTACTTCGTGATAACGGGCCGCGACCAGGCCGAAATCCTGGACCGCTACACGCGCCTGACGGGCCGGCAGCCGCTGCCGCCGCGCTGGGCGCTGGGCCTGATTCAGAGCCGCTTCGGCTATAAGTCCGATGTGGAGATGCAGAACGTGGCCAGCCGCATGCGCCGCGAAGGCTTCCCGCTCGATGCGCTGGTGCTGGACCTGTACTGGTTTGGCGGCACCAAACGGCAGGGCGACCTGAGTTGGGACAAGGCCAATTTTCCCGACCCGGCCGGCATGATGAGCCGCCTGAACCAGCAGGGCGTGAAGACCATCCTGATTTCGGAGCCCTATGTGATGCGCACCTCGCGCAACGACTCGACGGTGCGGACGCAGGGGCTGGTGGGCACCACGGCGGCGGGCCGGCCGTTCACGGTTTCGTCGTTTTGGGCGGGGCCGGCCAGCATTCTGGATGTGTTCAAGCCCCAGGCCCGCACCTGGCTGTGGAACTACTACCGCACCCTGCACGACCAGGGCGCGGCCGGCTGGTGGAGCGACCTCGGCGAGCCCGAAAACCACCCCGAGGCCATGCAGCACGCAGCCGGCCCGGCCCGCGCCGTGCACAACGCCTACGGCCAAACCTGGGCCGGCATTTTCACCGAAGGCTACACCCGCGACCTGCCCGAGGAGCGGGTGTTCAACCTGGCGCGCTCGGGCTGGGCGGGCATGCAGCGCAATTCCGTCTTTCCGTGGTCGGGCGACATCAACCGCTCGTGGAGCGGCTACCGCGCCCAGGTGCCCGTGATGGTGGGCATGGGCCAGGGCGGCGTGGGCTACATGCACTCCGATGCCGGCGGCTTCTGCGTGGGCGGCATCGACCCGGAGCTGTACACCCGCTGGCTGCAGATGGCCAGCCTCTGCCCCATCCTGCGCCCCCACGGCGAAGGCGTACCGCCGGAGCCCTATTATTATCCGGAGCCTTACAAGAGCAGCGTGCGCGAGGCGGTGCAGCTGCGGTATCGGCTGCTGCCGTATCTGTACACGCTGGCCTGGCAGAACTCGACGACGGGCGCACCGCTGGCGCGGAGCATGGAATATGACGCTTCGCTTCATGAAGAATTGAGCTCGAGCAGCAATTCCTCATTCTTAATTCCTCATTCTTCATTAAGCGAAGCGTCCAACAACCAATACCTGCTCGGCCCCAGCCTGCTGGTGGCGCCCGTGCTCAACCCCAGCCAGCGGCGGCGCAACGTGGTGCTGCCCGGCGGCAACTGGATTGACTTCTACACCAACCAGACCTACGCGGGCAACCAAACGGCGGGCGTGCCCGCGCCATTGGCCCATACGCCGCTGCTGGTGCGGGCCGGCGCTTTCCTGCCGATGACGGCCTACCGGCCCAGCACGGCCCTCTACCGCCCCGATACCTTGCTGCTGCGCTACTACCCCGACCCCAGCGCCCCGGAATCGGAGTTCACGCTGTACGACGACGACGGGCACTCGGCCAAGGCGCTGGCACGGCGCCAGTACGAAACCCTCACGGCGCGGGGCTTCTGCACGCCCGCGCAGACGGATGTGATACTGAGCAGCAACGGCGAGTATCCGGGGCAGCCGGCGTTTCGGTTTCTGCGGCTGCTGGTGCAGCGGGTGGCCGCGCCGCCCACGGCCATTTACTTCGATGAAAAGCCGGTGCCGGCCGAAGGGTTTTCCTACGACCCCATCAAGCACGAGCTGGAAGTGCATTTCCTGATGAATGCCGGCGTATCGGTGCGCTTGAGCGGCCTGAAAATCCTGACGACGGCCGCCCCCGACGCTGCCCCCGAAACGCTGACGCTGGAAGTGCCCGACAGCCGCAGCTTCGGGCCGGGCGGCACCACCCTGCGCTACACCCGCCACCCGGCCGGGCCCGCCGAGGCAGCGCTGCGCATTCGCAACGCCCGGGGCGGCGTGGTGCGAACCTTGCCCCTCGATGGGTCTATCGGAACCCACGCCCTGCCCTGGGACGCCCGCGATGCCGCTGGCCAGCCGGTGCCGCCCGGCGTGTACACCGCCGAAGCGGCCGGCCAGCACCAGCGCCTGATTGTGACACGGTAGCCGTTCTTTGCAGCACATGCTTTAGCTTGTGCATCGCGCAGCAACAACCTCCGACACCGCACACGCGAAAGCGTGTGCTACCAGCTTTTATGCAGCCTTTCGAAACCGCCCGCCTGCACTTCCGCCCGTTTATTGAAGCCGACGCGGCCGGCATGCTGGCGCTCGACTCCGACCCGGCGGTGCACCGCTACCTCGGCGGCATTGGCGGGAATATGGCCACCAGCCTGGCGCAAAGCGCGGCTACCGTGGCCTTCATTCAGGCCCAGTACGCCGCCAACGGCATCGGCCGCTGGGCCGTGCTGCTGCGCGAAACCGGCGAGTTTATGGGCTGGGCCGGGCTGAAGCTGGTGGCCGGGCCCATAAACGGGCAAGTTGATTTCCACGACCTCGGCTACCGGTTCCGGCCACAGTTCTGGCGGCAGGGCTACGGCTACGAAGCCGCCCAGGCCTGGCTCGACTACGGCTTTCAAACCCTGAAGCTGCCCCGCATCTGTGCCTATGCCGACGCGGAAAATATAGGCTCGCGCCGGATTCTGGAGAAAATTGGCCTGCAGCCGGGCAACGTGTTTGAGGAAGGCGGCACGCGCTGCGTGTGGTATGAATCACCTAACCCGCAAGCAGTTACCGCGCTGTAGCTATTCCCAGCTCAGCGGCCGGGGCCGGGCGGCCATGCCCTGCACCAGCAGCACCCAGCCCACGGCGGCGCTCCAGCCGGCCAGCACATCGGAGGGATTGTGCACGCCCAGGTACACCCGCGCCCAGCCCACGGCCAGCGAAAACAGCGGCGCCAGCCCCCACACCAGCCGGTGCGCCCGGTAGCGCCACGCCAGAAACCCCAGCGCCGTGGCCAGGGCCGCCGTGTCCATGGCGTGCCCGCTGGGAAAGCTGAACGTGTGCTCGGGCCGAATGCTGGCCCACAGGGCCGGCCGCGGCCGGGCCACCAGAAACTTCAGCACCTGCGTGAGCAGCATGGAGCCCCCCACCGATAGGGCAAACACCCAGGCCTCGCGCCACTGCCGCCGCACCAGCAGCCACGCCGTCACGGCCACGCCGGTTCCCACCATGGGCCAGGTATTGCCGGTAATGGTCAGGAAGATGGCCAGCTTATCCAGCGCGGGCGTGGCGTGGCGGTGCCAGTAGGTGAGCAGCGGCGCATCCCAGGGCAGGCCGCCGGCCTGCACCACGGCCGCCGCCAGCCAGCTGGTGGTGGCCCAGGCTGCCCCCGTGGCCAACGTCTGCGTCAGGTGCGTGGGCACGAGTTGGCGCAGGCGCTGGCGTAAAGTGGGCATGGGGCAGAACTGACTGGTGAAGCAGCGCCCGAAGTTATTGCGCAACTCGGCCTTTTACGATGCTTTCACGGCGTGCGGCTGCTCCAGCGCGGCAATGTCATCGGCCGTAAGCTGCAGGGCAGTGGCTTCGAGCAGCTCGGTGGTCTGGCCGGGGCTGGTGGCGCTGGCGATGGGGGCCGTGATGCCGGGGGCCTGCATCAGCCAGGCCAGCGCCACCTGGGCCAGCGTAGCCGAGTGCGTATCGGCCACGGCATCGAGGGCTTTGAGCAGCGCCAGGCCTTTCGCGTTGAGGTATTTCTGGCCCACGCCGGCCCCGCGCGGGCTCTTTTTCAGGTCGGCCTCGGTGCGGTACTTGCCGGTGAGGAAGCCGGCGGCCAGGCCGTAATACGGAATAGCGCCGATGCCGCTGGCCTGCACCAGGGGCAAGTCATCGGTTTCGAAAGCGGCCCGGTCGTAGAGGTTGTACTCGTTCTGGATGCTCTCGTAGCGGGGCAGGCCGTGGGTTTTGGCGGCATCGAGGGCGGCCTGCAGGCGTGCAGGCGAGAAGTTGCTGGCCCCGATGGCGCGGATTTTCCCTTCCTGCAGCAGCTCGGCGTAGGCTTCGAGCGGCTCGGTCACGGGCCGGGTTTCGTCGTCTTTGTGCGACTGGTAGAGGTCGATGTAATCGGTCTGGAGGCGGCGCAGGGAAGCTTCCACGGCGCGTTTGATGTAGGCCTTCGACAGGTCACGCTGGCCGGTCACGCCCTCGTGGCCCACCTTGGTGAAGATGAGCACGTCGTTGCGCCGGCCGCGCTGCTTCAGCCACTTGCCAATCACGGTTTCCGACTGCCCGCCGCCTTCGTGGCCGGGCACCCAGGCCGAGTACACGTCGGCGGTATCGATGGCATTGCCGCCGCCGGCCACAAAGGCATCGAGCACGGCAAAGGAAGTCTTCTCGTCGGCCGTCCAGCCGAAGACGTTGCCGCCCAGCACGAGCGGCGCAATTTGCAGGCCCGAATGGCCCAGTTCACGAAGTTGCATAAGGAAAATAACAGATGGCTAGGCTTCCTTAACCGGAAAACTGCCACCAGGGTTAAGGCAGTAAGGCGCGCTAAAACCGGATTACGTCCGTATCTACCGGCGTATAGCCCAGCTGCCGGCTCATGCCGAGCACCTGGCCTTTGTGGTGAAACTCGTGGGTAACAACGTGCGTGAACAGCTGCAAGGGCATGAGCGTGAGCGCAGTTGACTTCCGTTGAAAGTCGAACACCGTGGGTTGCTGCCAGCGGGCCGCATGGTGCTGGCAGAAGTCGGCCAGCAAGGCATCAACTTCCCCGAAAAGCACGCGCACGGCCGCCACATCCGGCACTTCGGCCGCTACCGGCCGCGGGGTGTTCCGCTGCAGGCCAACTTCGCCCAGCCAGACGCTGTAAGCCCCGGCCACGTGCACCAGCAGGTCGCGCATGGAGCTGTGGTTGAAGGCCGGAACCGGCGCGATGAAATCGGCGGGCCTGAGCGTAGCGCAGTAGTCAAGCAAGGCCCCGCGCGCGCCACGCACCAATTCATACTGAGTCAGGAAGGCCGAAATCATACGCAAGTTTACGCGCCGGGCGCTGCTGCCACCAGCACCCGCCAGCCGTGGCCGGGCACGCTGATTTCCTCACCCGTTTGGAGCGTCAGGGTTTCGTTGCTGAACAGGTCGCGCCACTGGCCGGGCACGGCGGGCAAAGCACACGGCTCAGCCGCGATGTTGACGGCGCACAGCACGGCCGCCGGGCCTTTGCTGCGCACGAAACCGTACACCTCGGCCGAGCCCGGCAGGCGCTGAAACTGGCTGGCCGGGTCGCCGTTGCGCAGGGCCGGGTGGCGCTGCTTGAGGGTGAGCAGGCGCGTGTAGAAGTCCTGCAGCGGATAATTGCCCCATTCAATGGTGTCGCGCTCGAAGAACTCCAGCCGGCGGTTCAGGGCCGCCTCCTGGCCCGAGTAGAGCATGGGCATGCCCGGCAGCAGAGCCGTGAACACGGCAAAGGGCAGCGCCAGCGGGCCCAGCCGCTCGTATTCGGTGCCGTCCCAACTGTTCACGTCGTGGTTGCTGGTGAAGTGCATCAGGTACACGCTGGGCGGGTATTTCTCGCGCTCGGCGGCCAGGTACAGGTCGATGTCGGCCAGGGCGGCGTGGCCTTCGGCAATGCGGTCGAGCAGGTAGTGCAGGCGCAGGCCGAAGGTCATGTTGAAGGCCTTTTCGAGTAGCCGCGTGTCGGCGTTGAACTCCTCCCAGGTCAGCCCGCCCGAGGGGTACAGCTCGTCCCACTCGGCCAGCATGAATACGGGCTTGATGACATCGAGCGCGGGCCGGGCCTCGTCCCAGAAATCGGTGGGCACCAGGCCGGCCACGTCGCAGCGGTAGCCGTCCACGTCGGCTTCCCAAATCCAGTAGGCCAGCGCTTCGGTCATGTAGTGGCGCAGGGCGCGGTTGCGGTAGTCCAGCGCCACCACGTCGGTCCAGTCGGCCACGGGCGGCACCAGCTGGCCGGCGGCATCGTGCTGGTACCAGTCGGGGTGTTCGGCAATGAGGGCGTTGTCGCGGCTGGTGTGGTTGGCCACCCAGTCGAGAATCACCTTCATGCCCAGCCCATGGGCCGCCTGCACCAGATGCCGCAAATCATCGAGCGTGCCGAACTCAGGGTTTACGGCGAAGTAGTCGCGCACGGCGTAGGGCGAGCCCAGCGTGCCTTTGCGCCCGACTTCGCCAATGGGATGCACCGGCATCAGCCACACAATGCTTACGCCCATTGCCGCCAGGCGCGGCAGGTGGGCTTCGAAAGCCCGAAACGTGCCTTCCGGCGTAAAATTTCGAACGTTGACCTCGTAGATGGTGGCGTGGGCGGCCCACTCGGGATGGGGCACGGTGAAGCGGGCGGCAAGCGGGTGGTCGTCGGGCATGGCAGCAGGAAATGGGTGGCGGATATTTTTGCTACGCGCCCGCCGCAGCCGTGGTTACCGTGCTTGTGGGGCGGGGGCAGGCCCCGCCCGTGGCCGAACGGCGTCGTTGGTCCGGCCCGAACGCCCGGGCGGGGGCAGGCCCCGCCCGTGGCCGAACGTCGTCGTTGGTCCGGCCCGAACGCCCGGGCGGGGGCAGGCCCCGCCCCTACCCCTCGTAGAATTCCAGCGGCAGGCCGTCGGGGTCGGCAAAGAAGGTGAAGCGGCGGCCGGTCAGCTCATCGATGCGAATGGGTTCGCAGGCCACGCCGTGCTGCTCCAGGTGGCGGATGGCGGCGGCCACATCGGGCACGGCAAAGGCGAGGTGGCGCAGGCCGGCCGCCTCGGGGTAGCTGGGGCGCGGCGGCGGGCTCGGAAAAGAGAACAGCTCGATGACGTACTGGCCGTTGATGGCCAGGTCGAGCTTCCAGGAGTCGCGGGCAGCGCGGTAGGTTTCGGCCAGTATTTCCAGCCCGACTGTTTCGGTGTAGAAGCGTTTGGAGACTTCGTAATCGGAAACGATGACGGCGACGTGGTGCAGGCCAAGGAGGGGCGGCATGGGCATGTAGGCTTGATGATGGAGTAGCCAAGACCAAGTAGCACGTCATGCTGAGCGGAGTCGAAGCATCTCTACCGCAAGAGTAACTGAATTACTCCCGTGGTAGAGATGCTTCGACTCCGCTCAGCATGACGTGCTACTTGCTTCCTTAACTTAAATTGAAGCAGGCTAGTTGACCTTGCTCAGCAGCTTGCCGAGGGTGCTTTGCAGCTCGTCGCCGCGCAGGTTGATGGCCACGATTTTGCCCTGCGGGTCTACCAGAAAGCTCTGCGGCACGGCTTTCACGTTGTAAGCCTGGGCCACCGCGTTGTCAAAAAATTTCAGGTCCGATACCTGCGTCCAGGTCAGGCCGTCTTTCTGGATGGCACGCACCCAGGCTTCGCGGGCTCCTTCCTTGTCGAGCGATACGCCGATGACGGTGAAACCTTTGTTCTTAAAGGCATTGTAGGCCTTCACCACGTTGGGGTTTTCGGCCCGGCAGGGGCCGCACCAGCTGGCCCAGAAATCAATCAGCACGTACTTGCCGCGCAGGCTGCTCAGGGTCACGGGCACATTGTCGGGCGTGTTCTGGGTGAAGTCGGGGGCCATTGTGCCCACCGACACTTTCTGCGATTTTTGGAACTGCGTGGCAATGCGCTGGCCCCGCGGTGTGCTCCGCACGCCAGCGTTCAGGCCCTGATACAGCGCCATGTACGGTGTCACATCCGGCGCCCCATTGGCTATATCAAACAAGACGAATAAGCTGTAGCGCGAATCCGGATGCGCTTTTATAAAGTCGGTCCGGACCTTGTCTTGCTCAGCGTCGAGGGCAGCAAGACGGGATTTCAGCGCCTGCGCGTGCGCCGGGTCTTTGCGGGTGGCTTCGGGCTGGGCCAGCGACGCCTGGGTGAGCGCATTGGAGCGGGCGAACAGCGGTTTCAATGCGGCATGGAGCCGGGCGTCTTCCTCGTTCATCGGGCTGCGCACGGTGGCTTTCGTGGCCGAATCGGGCGTGGTTATCTCTACCGTACCGTTTTCGAGGTAAAATATTTCCCTCTTCCTATCCTGCGATTGGCTGAGCGGCGTACCATGGTGACTGAACGTGAGGGTGGCCCGCACCGGTTCGAGGAGCGTACCCCTGAATTCGAAATGGCCGTCTTTCACAACGGCCGAGTCGGTTACCCATTGTTGGTTGGCCGCGTGGCCCAGATAGGCTTTGATGACGCCGGCCTGGGCACCCACGGTACCTTTCACCACAAAATTATCGGTTTGGGCCTGTGCCAGAGCGGGCAGCAGGAAAAGGGCACTGTAGAGGAGGCTTTTCATAAGAGCAAGGTCGATGAGTGGGTAGTGATACCCGATACCCGGAAATGGTTGCCTCGGCCACCGCAAAAAAGCCACCCGGTTTTATAGCCGAAAACGCACCCTAGTCACGGGGCATTCCTGACCGGTGCCGGCTACTCGCTCACCCAGCGGGTTTTATCGTGAACCGACCCGCGCTGGCCGGGCGCGGAAGGCACCTCGATATACCCCAGCTGAAAGAAGCCCAGCAGCCTATCCTCCGGCCCGAGGCCGAAAAACGCCTTGGCCTCCTCGGTGTAGGTGATGCCGCCGCTGCTCCAGTAGCCGCCCAGGCCGTAGGCGTGGGCCGAGAGGTGCAGGTTTTGCACGGCACAGGCCACGGCCTCAATTTCCTCAATTTCGGGCAGGCGCGGCTCGGTGCGCTTCATGGCAATGGCGATGACGTGCGAGCACTGCGGCGGATTGTGGCGCAGGTTGGCGTGCTTGGCGGCGCGGTAGGCCGGCCCGGCCGTTTGCTCATACAAATCGGCCTGGAATTCGGCCAGCTTTACCAGCCCCGCACCCGTGAACACGGTGAAGCGCCAGGGTTCGGTTTGCTTGTGGCTGGGGGCCCAGTTGGCGTTTTCGAGCAGTTGCCAGATGGTGGAATCCGGAATGACCCGGCCGGGCACGAACTGCGGAATGAACGTGCTGCGCCGCGTGCGGATGAGCGTATTGATTTGTTCGGTGTCGAAGAGCGGAGAGGTCATGTTGCAGAAGGCATTAGAGAAATGAAAACCAGGTGGCTGCCATGAAAACGGTCATGCGCCTAGCCGGGCAGACGCTCAGCGGGGCCGGTTGCGTTGTTTACCCAACCATTCTGCCGAAGGTTTTGATTGGGCCGCGACGGACTCACTCAACGCTGCGCACCGCCCAGCCGTGGGGCACCACCAGCACTGACGCATTGGTCGGCGTCTGCGACTCGGCCTTGGAAAATACATCCTGCCACACTTGCGCCGGGCCGGCGGGCAGCTTTACTTCCTTAGGCGAATTGCCAAGGTTGATGGCCACAAAAACCTTCGCTGCCCCTTTTTGCCGCACAAAGGCAACGCATTGCTCTGGTGCTGGGAGCAGCTGAAAGTCACCTTTAGCATCAAAATTGCGGAGCGCCGGATGCCGTTTTTTCAATTCCAGCAGCGTAGAGTAAAAGCCCTGCAGTGGGTAATTCCCCCACGGAATGGTGTCCTTATCAAAGAAGCGCAACCGCCGTTTCATGGCCGATTCCTGACCGTTATACAGCATCGGAATACCGGGCCAGAGCATGGTGAGTACGGCTTCCGGCTGGGCATTCTCGCCCAAACGCTCGACTTCGCTGCCATCCCAGGCGTTGATGTCGTGAGTGCTGGTGAAGGTCATCAGGTTCACGCCGAGCGGGTAGAGCTTCCGTTCGGCGGCCCAGTAGTGGGCTAGTTCGGCGGTGGGTTTCTGGCCCCGGCCTAGGCTGTCGAGCAGGCCGTGCAGGCGCAGGGCGTAGGTGGCGTCGAAGGCCTTTTCGAGCAGGCGGGTGTTGGGGTCGAATTCCTTGCGCGAGATGAAGGTAGGCGGGAATAACTCGTCCCACTCAGCCAGCATGAAAACGGGTTTTATCTTCTCCAATTCCTGCCGGGTGTGGTTCCAGAAATCGGTGGGCACCAGCCCGGCCACGTCGCAGCGGAAGCCGTCGAGGTCGGCCGTTTTCACCCAGTAGGCCATGGTTTCGGTCATGTACTGGCGCAGGGCGGGCTTGCTGTAATCGAGGTCGATGACGTCCTGCCAGTCGGCCACGGGCGGGCGGAAACGGCCGAGGCTGTCGCGGGTGTACCAGTCGGGGTGGGCGGTGGTGAGGTTGCTGTCCCAGGCCGTGTGGTTGGCCACCCAATCCAGAATAACGTGCATGCCCAGCTGGTGGGCCGTGTTCACGTAGTGCTGCAAATCGGCCAGCGTGCCCAGGTCGGGGTTCATGGCGCGGTAGTCGCGCACGGAGTAGGCGCTGCCCAGCGTGCCCTTGCGGTGGCTCACACCAATGGGGTTTATCGGCATCAGCCACAGAATGCCCACGCCCATCCGTTGCAGGCGCGGCAGGTCCGCCTCGGCCGCCCGAAACGTGCCCTGCGGCGTGTATTGCCGCACATTTACCTGGTAAATGGTAGCATTGCGTGCCCAGGCCGGGTGCTTGATGGTGAAGGCGGATGAGTCGGGCGCAGCGGCGGTGGTAGCCGTTTCAGTATCGGTGCTGGATTTGGTGCCCGATGACTGGCAGGCTCCGAGCAGGAGCAGCGGTGCCAGCAGGGCACTCCGGAGATGAGAGCGGGTGGGAAGAGTCATGGCGCAAGGTAAAGCGGCTCTTGATATATCAGGCATTGCTTCTGCACAGCTCAGTGCGGGGCTTCATCCATTAATTTGCACTGAGTTACCAAGCTGTCTTTAGCATTTTTTCAACTGCCTGTAACGCAGCGGCAGTTTCATGGGTACCCGCTCTGCGGCGGGTATTTCCCTACAAACTCACCCGTTCATTTGCTCCCGTAGTCCTGCCTTATGAGCCATTACTGCTACTTTCTAGTGTTCCTGCTATTTGGCCTCCCATTGGTGAGCCCAGGCCAGGGGACGGTCCGTCCTGACAAGCCAATCAAAGCCAAGAGCTACCGCGCGGCCATCCGGCAGGCCACGCGCTACCTGGACTCGTTGCGCGTGCAGCAGCACATTCCGGGGCTGGCCATTACGGTAGTGGCGGGCGGCACGGTGGTGTGGCAGGAAGGCTTCGGCCTGGCCGATTTGGAAAACCCCGCGCCGGTGCGCAGCACCTCGTTGTTTCGCGTGGGCAGCGTCTCAAAATCTCTCACTTCGGTGGCCCTGGCACAGTTGGTAGAGCAGGGTAAGCTCGATTTGGATGCGCCCATTCAGCGGTACGTGCCGAGCTTTCCGCTGAAACGCTACCCCGTGACGTTGCGCCAACTGGCCGGGCACTTGGCCGGCATTCGGCACTACCAAGGCAGCGAAGGCACCATGCGGAAGCACTACGCCAGCGTGACGCAGAGCCTGAGCATCTTCCAAAACGACTCGCTGCTGTTTGAGCCCGGCACGCGCTATTCCTATTCTTCCTACGGCTGGAACCTACTCAGCGCGGCCATCGAAAACGCCTCCGGCCAGCCGTTTACTACCTACATGGCGCAGCACGTTTTTGCGCCGTTGCACCTGGCACACACCCGCCCCGATTTCAGCGACAGCGTACTCGTCGGTCGGACCGGCTACTACCAATGGAGCAAGCGCCGGCAAGTGGTGATGGTGGCCCCGTGGGAAGACGTAAGCTATAAATGGGCCGGCGGAGGCTTTCTTTCCTCTGCCGCCGACCTGGCCACGCTAGGTCAGGCGCTGCTATCGGGCCAGCTGTTGCGGGCCGAAACGACCCAACTGCTTTTCACCAGCCAGCACACCCGCGACGGCCAGGAAACCGGCTACGGCCTGGGCTGGCGCACGGGCCAGGACGGCCACGGGCGGCGCATTGTGCACCATGGCGGCACCGCCTGGGGCGGCCGGGCCTTCCTCCTGCTCTACCCCGACCAGCACGTGGTGCTGGCCATCACAACCAACTTGGGCAACCCCGACTTTGCCGAGGTAGAAATGGGAAAAATTGCCGAGTTGTTTATTCGTTCCCGGCCCTAACTGGTCGACCTTCCCTACTGCGCCGTGATGTCCGAATATTCATACATTCGGCCCACTTCCAGCGGCTGGCCGTCGGCCTCGGCGTAGGGGTACACGAAGTAGTTGAGCGGCGGGCCGGCCTGCCGGGGCGTCAGCTCCAGGTCGCGGCCCCGGGTGAACTCGACGCGGTTTTCGTCGTGCGCCCCGAAGAAGTAGTTGCGCTTGTCGGGGTTCTTGGCGGCTTCGGAGGCATCGACGGGCACCCAGCCGGTTTCTTTGGTGTAGAACTCGGCCCAGCAGTGGTAGCCCTTGATTTCGCCCCGGCCCCGGCCCACCGGCAGCGGCAGCCCGATGCTGAACCGCGCCGGAATGCCCAGGCTGCGGCAGTAGCCGATGACGATGGCGTGGAAATCGGTGCAGTTGCCGCGCCGGGCATCGCAGGCGTAGTAAATGTCGCCCCGGCCCCAGCCCTGGCCGGTTTTGTCGTAGGTCACGGTGCTCACCACGTGCTCGTAGATGGCGCGGGCTTTTTCGAGCGGCGTGCTGGCGTGGGCCTTCGCCACCACTTCTTCGGCCTGCTGCCTGATTTTGGCATCGAGCGGCACGAGGCGGTCGGGGGCCAGCCAGCGGGCCATGTCGGGGTCGGGCTTTTCGTTTTTGGTGCTGGAAGCCAGCGCGGCCGGCCTGGTAGCGCGCAGGTTGAGGTGCTCGCGGCGCGTAATCTGGGCGCTGAGCTTCACCACCAGCGGCGCGGTGGGCAGCGTGGCGGGGCGCAGGTGCAGCATCTGGTTGCCGAAGGCCCCTTTCTCGATTTTATACGGCAGCGGCGACTCAATTTTCAGGTCGCGCACGTCCTGGCTGGCGTCGGTGTGCGGCACGGGCAGCCAGAGGTCCAGGGTTTTGGTGCCGGCGGGCGGCACGGGCACGGTGGCCGTGCTGGCGAGCACAAACGTGCGGCTGCGCGGCGCGGCGGCCGTTTGGGCAATGGCCGAATGGGCGGCAAGGGCAGCCGCAGCCAGCAGCCCCGCCCGAATGGCGGGGGAAATCGGGAAAGAAAACGTCACGGCAACGGGGCAACAGGTCGCTGCTGGCGGGCGTCGGCAGAGCTGGATTGGCGTTGAAAAGCAACACCCATTCGGCGGCCGGAGCACGAGGCGCCGCCCGCCGACGCAGCGCCTGGGGAAGCGCCCGCCAGTCAGGGCCAACCAGACCCCAGCAGTAGCCCAAAAGTACGGCGCGGCCAACCGCAGGTTGGGCGGCACGTACCAGATGCGGCTCATCTGCCGCTCTCGCCCATGCTTTTTCTTGCCGAACCCATCACGCCCTTCGACTGGCACCGCATGCTCTGGACGGCCGATGCGCCGCCCTCCTACCTGCTCGAAGTGGTGTTTCGCTGCGTGGCCACCTACGTGCTGCTGCTGGCCGCCCTGCGCGTCACGGGCCGGCGCGGCGTGCGGCAGCTCTCCATTTTCGAGCTCAGCATCATCCTCGGCCTGGGCACGGCGGCCGGCGATACCATGCTCTACCACGACACGCCGTTTCTGCCCGTCATCCTGGTGTTTGTGGTGGTGGGGGCGCTGTACTGGTTTTTCAACCGCCTCACCGAGTGGTTTCCGCGCTTCAGCGACTGGCTCGAAGGCACGCCCGTGCTGCTGGTGGAGGAAGGCCGCATCAACATGAAAAATCTCAACAACCTGAACCTGACCCAGAAGGAGCTGTTTGGCGAGCTGCGCCAGCAGCAGGTGGAGCACCTGGGCCAGGTGCGCCGCGCCTACATGGAAGCCACCGGCAACCTCAGCGCCTATTTCTACGCGCCGGACGAGGCCGCGCCCGGCCTGCCCATCTGGCCCGAGCTGCTGGCCGCCGCGCAGCGCCGCGTGGCCGCCGCCGGCCCCCACGCCTGCTGCAAGTGCGGCCACGTGCGGGAGCTGGCCAAAGGCGAAACCGCCACCTGCCCCACGTGCCAGGGCGAGGGCTGGGTGCCGGTGTGCGCGGCGCAGCGCGAAGCATAAGCCCCCCTGGAGAGTCCTGCGGAGCGCCGCCGAAGCAGCTGGCGTGCACTGGTAATTCCCGGCTCCAACGCTTGAGCTGCTGCCGCACGCTGCTTCGGCGGCGCTCCGCAGAAGGTTCTTTTTCGGTTCGGTTTCTTCCCTTTCTGTCGACCTTCGCGCCATGAAACCGACTGCGCCGCCAGTGCTCGCCCTGGCCTCCTTTCCGCCGCCGCTGGCCCGCACGCCCTACTACTGCGAGCGGCTGGAAATCCACGTAGTGCGGTTTCCGCACGTGAATGAGCCGCACGCGCACGACTTCTACCTGCTGCTCTACGTCACCGAAGGCGCGGGCACGCACACCATCGATTTGGTGACGTATGCGCTGCGGCCGGGCAGCCTGTTTTTTCTCACGCCGGGGCAGGTGCACCACTGGCAGCTGCAGGCCGATGCGCGCGGCTTTCTGGTGTTTTTCGATACCGATTTCTACCTCTTCCGCTACCCCGGCAGCCGGCTCTACGAATACCCGTTTTTCGACCACGCGCACCCGCCGGTGCTCTACCTGCCGGCCGATGAGCCGGAAATCCGGCCGCTGCTCGAACGGCTTTATGCTGAATACCAGCAGCCGCAGCGCAACCAGGCCGAGGTTTTCCGGTCGTACCTGCACCTGGGCCTGGAGCTGGCCGCCCGCCACTACCCCGCCCTGCCGGCCGCCGAAACCAACCTGGCCCAGCAGCAAATCCGGCAGTTCGGCACCCTGCTCAACCAGCACTACCGCACCCGGCGCAGCGTGCGCGACTACGCCGACCTGCTGCACGTATCGGCCAACCACCTCAACGCGCTGTGCCGCCGCGTGCTCAACAAAACGGCCAGCGCCCTCATCCACGAGCGGGTCGTCACGGAGGCGCAGCGCCTGCTCAGCCACTCGGCCCTGAGCGTGGCGCAGGTGGCGTATGAGCTGGGTTTTGACGACGCTTCGTACTTCGTGCGCTACTTCCGCAAGTACGCGGGCACCACGCCGGAGGTGTTTCGGCAGCAGCGTTGATTTGTCCTGTAAGTGCCCGCAAACGGGCTGCGAGGGGGCTTTGGCGGGCTGCTAATTTTGCATCAGCACAATGAGTTAGCGGCGATTGTGCTCCTTGTTCGAGCGTCTGCCGCCCTTATCCGTATAGCCCATCTCACGCATGCTCACCTCCCCCGCCCCGGTCATGGCCGAACCCGCCGCTCCTTCCGAATTCGTCGATTCTACCGCCCTGGCCCTGCTCACGCTGCGCTGCCCGCGCTGCCACACCGGCAAGCTCTTCAGCCACTCGGCCCTGAACGTGACCAGATTTGCCCAGATGCCCCACCAGTGCCCCACCTGCGGGCAAAGCTTCGAGCCGGAGCCGGGCTTCTATTTCGGCTCCATGTACATCACCTTCGCCTTCAACGTGGCCACGTTTCTGGTGCTGGGCCTGCTGATTTACGCCTTGCTCGGCAATCCCGATACGTGGGTGTACGTGACCATCATCACCGGAGCCACGGTGCTGCTCACGCCCGTTATTCTGCGCTACTCGCGGGCGCTGATGCTGTATTTGTTCGGCGGGGTGCAGTACAACCGCAACTGGGCGCGGCACCGCCACCTGGGCGCTTCCAACGAAGATTAGAAACAAAGACCGTCATGCTGAGCGGAGCCGAAGCATCTCTACCGTGTGAGTAATCTATATACTCTTGCGGTAGAGATGCTTCGGCTCCGCTCAGCCTGACTACTTACTGTACTCTGTTTTACCGCAGCACCTGCGCCTGCCACACGTTGTTGCCGGGGTTGGCATCGGGCAGCAGCTTGCTGGCGTTGAGGCGCACCTGCGTGAGCGGCGTGGTCGAATTGTAGCGGAACGTCCAGGTGCCGCCGCGCTGCCAGATTTCCACCGGCAGCTTCACGCGGGTGGTTTTGCCGCTGGTTTCGGTCACGTCGGCCGTCACGGGCATGGCGGCCTGGCCCCGGTTTTCGATGGTGATGAGCGCGCCCTTGGCGGGGTCCTGGTTCACGTAGGCCACGGTGGTCACGGCCTGGTCCAGCACCCAGTTGTTGTACACCCACTCGCGCCAGAACCAGGTCAGGTCCTCGCCGCTGGCCTCGTTCATGGTCCGGAAAAAGTCTTTCGGCTGCGGGTGTTTGAAGGCCCAGCGGTTGATGTAGGTACGGAACGCGTAGTCGAACCGCTCGGGGCCCAGAATTTCGGCGCGCAGCAAAAACAGTCCGTAGCCCATCTTGCTGTAGGCCGCGAAGCCCAGGTTGCGGGGCTGCGTCACGTCGGGCACGGTGTAGGGCGGGTCGGTGGCGGGGTCGAGGATGCTGCGCACCGTGCCGCTCACCAGCCGGGCGGTGTCGTTCAGCTGCTTGGCATACTCGCCGTTGTTGAAGGCGTTGCTCGACAGGATGTTGATAAAAGTATTGAAGCCTTCGTCCATCCACGGGTACTTGCGCTCGTTCGAGCCCACTATCATTGGGAACCAGTTGTGGCCAAACTCGTGGTCGGTCACGGCCCAGAGCCGGGCCTTGCGCGACTTCGCCCCGCAAAACACGATGCCCGGATACTCCATGCCGCCCACCACACCGGCCACGTTGGTGGCCACCGGGTAGGTGTATTCGTACCACTGCCGGGAGTTGTATTCGATGCTCTTTTTCACGTATTCCGTGCTGCGGTTCCAGGCCGTGTCCTGCGCCGCCTCCACGGGGTAGAGCGACATGGCCAGCGACTTACGCCCGCTGGGCAGGTTCATCTTGGCCGCATCCCATACGAAAGCAGCCGAAGCCGCCCAGGCCACGTCCCGTGCCCGCTGGCAGCGGAAATGCCAGGTCAGGCGGCCGTTTTTGCCAGCCGGGCGCGAGCCCGCCTGCGTCACCTCCTCGGCCGAGCGCACCAGCACGGTCTGGTCGGAACCGGCGGCTTTGGCGAGGCGGGTTTGCTGGGTGCTGGTCAGCACTTCGGTGGGGTTCACCAGTTCGCCCGAGCCACCCACCAGGTAGTTGGCCGGCACGTTCACGGTGTAGTCGAAGTTGCCGTAGTCGAGGTAAAACTCGGCCACCATGTAGGGCAGCGTGTTCCAGCCTTCCACGTCGTCGTACACGGCCATGCGCGGGTACCACTGCGCTATTTCGAAGATTTCGCCGTTCTTGGTCTGGAGGCGGCCCAGGCGGTCCGAGCCGTATTCGGGCACGTTGAAGCCGTAAGTTATGCTGATTTTCAGCTTGTCGCCTTTGGGCTTCAGCGCCTCGGGCAGCATGATTTGCATACGGGTATCGGTCACGCGGTAGCTGGCTTTCAGCTTCTTGCCGTGCAGCTCAATGCTCACGGTTTGCAGCGAGTCGCCGCCCTGAAAATTGCGGGCCGAGTTGCCGAAGCGTCCGCCGGCCGGGGCCGTCGCGGCGGCTCCGCGCGAGTCGGCGCGGTACAGGTTCTGGTCGAGCTGCAGCCACACGAAGGCCAGGTTGTCGGGGCTGTTGTTGGTGTAGGTGATGTCGGCGGTGGCCGTCACGCGGGCGGCTTTCTCATCGAGGCGGGCGGCAATTTTGTAGTCGGCCGCGTTTTGCCAGTATTGGGCGCCGGGCTGGCCGCCGGCCGTGCGCGTGGGCGTGCTCAGCTGCTCGATGAAGGAAGGATTGAACAGCGCGCGGGCATCGAAGGCCGGGCCGACGTTAACGGTTTGGGCCAGCGCCGGGCCGGCCGCCAGCAGGGCAGCGCCCAGCAGCGCACCGGGCAAAAAAGGGAGTTTCATGTAGAAAGCTTCTGGTGGAGCAGCGTCAAAGATAACCGCAGGGACGGGGCTTGTTCCCGCCCGTCGTTGAACGATTCCAAAGCCTGATGTTCAACGACGGGCGGGGGCAAGCCCCGCCCCTACAGATGCCGACGCACCAGTTCCATCAGTCCGTTCAAATCCGTCGCATCCATTGTCGCAGCGTCAATGAACGGGGTTAGCTCGCCGTTTTCACTCAAGGCAAAGGCAGCGGGCAGCGGGTGCCGTGCCCACTGCGGGTAGCCGCGCACAAACTCGTCGCGGTGCAGAAAATCGACCGGCACCGGCAGCGTTTTCACAAACCCGCGCCACTCCGGCCGCATGCTGGTGGCCCCGTAGGTGATGGCGCACAGCGAGCACGGATACGTGGCCGGCGAGAGGATTTTGTGAAACAGGTCCTTCAGCCCGGCCAGGCGGCCGCCGTCGGCATTGTACACGAAAACGAGGCGTTGGGGCACGGCAATACGCTGGATGGCGGTCCAAGATAGACTGCTCTGATGACTCTCGCCAGGCTCATTGCTTTGCCGTGTGTTTTCCACTGCCCGGGCGCAGTAAGCCTCGTACTCGGGCAGCGGCTTGGGCGGGCGCAGTGGCCGGCCCAAGGCCCAAGGACCGAACCAACAGCATTGCTTTCATATTCAGAAGATTACACCCCACCAATGCCCGACTCAGGGCTGCCCGGCGGTGCTGTCCAGGCTCAGCAGCAGCCCTTGCAGCTCCTGGTTCAGGAGCCGCACCGAGGCCTGCAGCTCGTTGAGCATATTGGCCCGCACCGTCAGGTCGTCGGCTTCGTAGAGGCCGCCGTCGCCAAACAGCAGGGCCTGCTGCTGCCGGCCGGCCCGGGATTCGGGCGCGTCCAGCTCACCGTAGCGCTGCCAGCGCAGGCGGGTGTTGTGGGCCACCGAGTTTTCGCCCCGGTTGCTGAACGCCTTCTCCGTGAGCATGTACCACACCCCGGGCGGGTACACGGCCGAGGTCGGCGCTTCCTTCCACACGTCCACCAGCAGGTTGCGCGGGTGCACAAACTTCACCGTGCGGTGCGACGACAGCGTGAGCAGCCCCAGTCCCGCCGTCAGCAACCCGCCCCCGATGCCGAAAATATATTGCGTGGTCTGGTTACTGCTCACGGTGGTGCCAATGCCCGACACCGCGCCCACCGCAATGGAAAGCACCGTGAGGCGCTGCGTACGGCTGCCGGCCTGCGCGTTGAGGTAGCCGGCCACCTGGTCGGCCCGCTCGCCCTCGCAGTCCAGCTCGGCCGCCACGCTGGCAATGGCCACCGACAGCAGCTGCAGCCGGGTTTGCACGCGCTGGCGCTGCCCCAGCACGGCCAGGGTGCGGGCGGTGGTGGGCTCCCGGCGGGCGGCCTGCTCCAGCCGCACCAGCTCCCGAAGCTGCGGCAGCGCCCCGGCGGCGTTGGCCACCAGCAGGCTGCGGCGGGCGTAGCGGGCCGTCAGGGCGCTGTCGAGCAGCGGCGCGATGTCGGGCAGCGGCGCGGTGGCGGGGTCGTAGCGGTAGGCCAGCGGCGGCACGCAGTATTCGGGCTCGGCTTGCAGGGCCGAGTTGACGGGGCGCGTGGCGGTGCAGCCGGCGAGGGCCAGCAGTGCGCTACTAACCAGCAGGACCAATGATTTAGCCATGAATAATTTAGTCATGCGCCTGGGCTGCCGATGCGCCGGGCGGCGGGGTTATCGTCAGCTTAGCATAAGTGAAATAATGCTTGTCGCTCACTTCCAGGTTTACGTACCGCCGCTGCTTGACAAACAAGGTATTTCCGGAAGTCCAGAAAGCGTCTTCGGGAGCCCAGGCCGTGGGCGCAGTTTCCCATACCTTTTTCAGGCCGCCCGGGCCAATCCGAAATAGCTGCAGGCCATTGGGCATCATGTCGTAATCCAGACTGCCGCTGCCCGTAAACAGGTAATCGAGGCCCGGCGAGTAGCCGGGCGGGCTCCATAGCCTGCTGATTTTGCCATTGGCTTCGACAATCACCCATTCAGCGTTTTCATAATACCGGATTTGCAGCAGGTGGTGCTGAAGCTTTGCGTAAAACCCCTGGTATAAGTAGGTGACCTCTGCGGTTTCATCCTCGGCCCTCCGCACGTCCTTGAAGACTTTCGGGCCTTTCACGGTTGGAATCACAATGCGCCCGTTTTGCTTTTTCAGCGGAAACGTCATCGTCGGCGCGGTCACAATGCCGCCTTTCGCTGCCGCCAGATACGCTGCTTTCGTCAGCGGGCTGAAGGTGACGCGCACTTTCGGCGGCGCGCCGGCTGGCAGTTTCAGCAGCAGCGCCAGCAGCAACAGCAGCGCAGGTTTCATAAAAAGTAGCGGTTAAATGCCCCGACAAGGTAGCACCGGGCGCATCTTTGCGCCCATGCCCAACGCCACCGCGCCCCTGCCCTACCTCGTTTTCGATTTCGACAGCACCTTCACCCAGGTCGAAGGCCTCGATGAGCTGGCCGACATTGCCCTCCACGGCCGCCCCGATGCGGCCGTGCGCGTGGCCCAAATCCGGGCCCTCACCGACCAGGGCATGGCCGGCGAAATCGGCTTTCAGGAATCGTTGAGCCGGCGGCTGGCGCTGCTGGGGGCCAACCGGGCGCACCTGGCACCGCTGGTGGCCCGCCTCAAAACCAAGGTGAGCGAGAGCATCCGGCGCAACGGCGCGTTCTTCCACCAGTTTGCCGACCGCATTTACGTGGTGAGCAGCGGCTTCCGCGAGTTCATTGAGCCGGTGGTGGCCGAGTTCGGCATCCGGCCCGAACACGTGCTGGCCAATACGTTCACCTTCGATGCCGAAGGCAACATCACCGGCTGCGACCCGGCCAACGTGCTGAGCCGCGACGGCGGCAAAATCCGCCAGCTGGTGCTCCTCGATTTGGACGGGCCGGTGTACGTGCTCGGCGACGGTTATACCGACTACCAGATTCGCGAAGCCGGCCTGGCCCACCGATTCTACGCTTACACTGAGAATGTTACGCGCCCCAGCGTGGTGGCGCACGCCGATGAGGTGCTGCCGACATTCGATGAATTTTTGTACCAACTAAGACTCCCCATGACTTTATCATACCCCAAGAACCGCATCAAGGTGCTGCTGCTGGAGAATCCGGACGCCCGCGCCGCCGAGCTTTTCCGCCAGGAAGGCTACCAGGTGGAGGAAGTGAAGGGCGGCCTCGACGAGGAAGAGCTGATTGCCCGCATCGAGGGCGTGAGCCTGCTGGGCATCCGCTCGAAAACGCAGGTGACCCAGCGCGTGCTCGACGCCGCCAACCGGCTGATTGGCATCGGCGCGTTCTGCATCGGCACCAACCAGATTGACCTCACGGCCGCCATGAAAAAGGGCGTGGCGGTGTTCAACGCGCCGTTTTCGAACACCCGCTCGGTGGTGGAGCTGACGCTGGCCGAGCTGATTGTGCTGGCCCGCCGCATCCCCGAAAAGAACCCCAAGATGCACGCCGGCGAGTGGGACAAATCGGCCAGCGGCTCGTTCGAGATTCGGGGCAAAACCCTCGGCATTGTGGGCTACGGCAACATCGGCTCGCAGCTGAGCGTGGTGGCCGAAGCCGTGGGCATGAAGGTGATGTACTACGACATGGCCGAAAAGCTGCAGCTCGGCAACGCCGTGAAGGCCCGCACGCTGGAAGAGCTGCTGGCGCAGTCTGACGTGGTGACGCTGCACATCGACGGCCGCCCCGAAAACCAGGACTTCTTCGGCGAAAAGGAGTTTGCCCTGATGAAACCCGGCGCGCTGTTCATCAACAACGCCCGCGGCCACGTGGTGGACGTGCCCGCGCTGGCCGCCGCCCTGCGCAGCGGCCACCTCGGCGGCGCGGCCGTGGATGTGTTTCCCTATGAGCCCAAAACCAACAGCGAGAGCTTCGAAAACGAGCTGCGCGGCCTGAAAAACGTGCTGCTCACGCCCCACATCGGCGGCAGCACGGCCGAGGCCCAGCGCAACATCGCCGAGTTTGTGCCGGAGCGCATCATGCAGTACATCAACACCGGCAACACCCAGCAGTCGGTCAACTTCCCCAACATTCAGCTGCCCGCGCAGCAGGCCCACCGCCTCATCCACATTCACGCCAACGTGCCGGGCGTGCTGGCCAACATCAACAACGTGCTGGCCCGCCACCACGTCAACATTCTGGGCCAGTACCTGAAAACCAACGAGCACATCGGCTACGTGATTACCGACATCGACCGGCAGTATGACCAGGACGTGATTCAGGCCCTGCGGGCGGTGGAGCACACCATCAAGTTCCGGGTGCTGTACTAGCCGTCCGGCCAGATGCGCGTGAAAGCACTGCTCATTCTGGGGCTGGCGCTGCTGCTGGCGCTGGCGGTTCGGTATTTCGGACCGCCAGCGGCCGGGCCCGGCGCGGCCGTTGCCGAGCGGCTCTACGCAGTGAAGCTGCTGAACGCGGCCGGCCGCGACGAGCTGTTGCGCCGGATGCGTGCGAATGAGTTGAAAATGGAGCGCACCGACCCGTTTACTGACAGCCGCCAGGAGATTCCGGCAACCAACCGGGCTTCCATTCTGAGTTTCTGCGCCGATGCCTTTCAAACAGAATTGGGATACCGATTGCCGACGCCTGACCTCGAGGCCAGTGACCTGTACATAGCTGGGCAGGCTCTCGACCCGGAAAAGCAAACAGCCGCGCAACACAAGCTTGAGCAGGAATTAAAACGTTTTGGAGGCGACACCAATGCCTGGCTGCGCCACCGCTATGCGCAACAGCCGGCCCGCACACGCATCGAGGAAGCTATTCCGACCGAAGATTCCTTGCCTAAAGAGGGCTGGACCATTTATCCGCCGATGAGCGGCCTGGGTGTAGGGCCGGGCTTGCATCACTGGATTAGTGAAAGCCGCAGCGTTTTCGGCAAAACCCGCACCCGCACCGCCCACGACCTACTGGCCGTGGGCCTGCTGGACAAGGCAGCCTATCAGGAGCTGCAACGCATCATGCGGCGCGGCTTTCTGCGGGAAGCGGAGGTGTGCCAGGCGGCGGCGGCCATCATGCAGCGCCGCCAAACCTACGCGCAGGACTTAGCCCAGCAACAGCAGTGGCTGCTGAAACTGGAGCGGGCCGGCCAGCTCACCGCCAGCCAGCGGCAGCGCATCGGGGCCGAAACCTTGCCCTACCAGGTGAAAAGCCTGTTTGATGTAATCGGCTACTGCAAGCAGGGCCGCATCGTGGACCTGCGCCAGCTGCCCCGCCAGCCGCAGGCGTTGTACCCGGCGCTGTTCCGGCAGGTGCAGGCGCTGCTGCCCGACTTTCGGTACACCGGCCTCCGCGTGCTGCTGCGCGAGCAGCCCGAGGGGCCGGACATCATCCGCCAGGAAGCCACCATTCGCTTTCAGGCCGACGGCCGAACGTATGAAAACACCTTCTGGCAGGATTTCCGCCGCCGCGACGGCACCGATGCCAAAGACAAAACCGGGGTTCAGCTTGGCGAGGGCTTCCACGCCAGCATCAACCGGTGGCTGGCCGACCATGACTCCCCCCGGCGCCTCTACCTGGCGCACATGCCCGATGCCCGCTCCGTGTATGGCAGCGAGCGGCTGGGCCTGCTTGCCATGACGGCCTCCCAGCGCCGCCTGTGGGGCGATAACGGCTACCTGCTGTCCCGCGAATCGCACGACAACCGCTTCAGCTCGGCGGGCATCGAGCAGCTGTTGGCCACTTACCAGCGGCTGGGCCTGTTTACGCACCTTTCGGCCGCCGAAATGGCCGAGGGCCGGCGCAAAGCCCTGGCCGGCCAGCACGCAAGCTGCGCCGAGGTGCTGGGGTGCTTTCCGCGTATGCTGTATGCATCGGATGGCGAGTCGGCCAACCCGCCGTATCCCTATCGGGCATTGGTGAAGGAGCTGGCGGCCATGTCGCGCGGCGGCTTCGCGCCCACGCGGGTGCACGACGGCTTCGGCCTGCGCTACCCAACCTCGCCCACGGTGCCCTTCGGCTTCACGCTGGGTGGCCGGGCCTATCAAACGCAGCTGCCGGTTAACAATGACTGGATGGCGCCGGAAGCGACCACGCTCATCAACCGCGCCCTGAGTGAGCAGCACGCGGGAGGCACATTTTACGATTGCCTGGATGGCGAAGGGCTTATTTTTCTGACGCCCCGGCAGTACACGGCCTTGCATAAGACGCAGCCCGAGCTATTCGAAACGAGCCACGACGAGGACACACTGCCTGCGCCGGCCGATTGAAGCCCGCCACCTCACGCTTGCCGGGTGGCAAGCGCTTGGGTTCACCAGCTCGCGGCCCCGATAAGGCAAACCCAGCGGCTAGGCGTCGGCCAGCAGCCCCGGCGGCAGGCGCATCACCGTATCCAGGGGCACTGCCCGCACTTCTGCGGCGGGTACCACGGCTTTCAGCTCCATCTGCACGTCGCCAATCACGCGCATGGCGGTGGTCATCGGGCACTTGTGCCGCTGCATGACGTAGCCAATGGCCAGGCCCACCCACTGGTCGGCCACCTGCTGCAGATGCAACAGGCTGGCATCCGGGAAGTCGCGCAGCTCGGGCTGCCGGGCCAGCCGGTCGTCCTCTTCCAGGTGCAGGCGAATGACGTTCATCAGAAGATTGAACACGGTTTTGTCGCGGCGAAGCTGACGGGCGCGGGGAGCGGCGGGCATGAGGCAGGAATGAGTGAGGCCGGCAAAAATAGCGCAGGATTGCGCTGGCCACTGGCAGGGGCCGCTGGCTGGCCTGGGGTTCATTCCCCGAGGTGTTTGCGCGGCCGTTTGCCGTACCGCACCCAACCTTTTTCCTCTGGCTTCCGAATTTTCGCTATGCTGCCTCTGTCTCCCCGCCCGTTAACCGCTACCTTCACCCCCACCCATGTCTGCTCCTGAACCATTCAGGCAGGACAACGCTTTTCTTCCGCCATGACGCCCGCCCTCTCGTTTCCGTACCTCAACGTGCACCTGCACACCACGGGCGCCTGGCCCGTGCTCGAAACCGAGTGGCTGAGCTTTGCCACCAGCGCCGAGTTTCGCAGCTCGGTGGAGCAGGCGTTGCAGCTGGCCCGGCAGCATCGGGTGAAAGGCTGGGTGGCCGACGACCGCCGGCTGGGGGCCGTGCGCCCCCGCGACCTGGACTGGATTCATGAAGAACTGCTGCTGGCCCTGAGCAACATGGGCCTGCAACGCTTCGCCCAGCTCGAGTCGCACGATGCGCTCAACCGCCTCACCATTGCCACCATGTACGAGCGCGCCCTCGACGGCGTGGCCTTCGAAATTCGCCGGTTCGATGACCTGGAGCTGGCCCGCGCCTGGGCCGGCGGCGGGCACGAATAAGCCGCCCGGCCGTTGGGAAAACCGCCTCAAAGGCATCGGCCCCGGCCTTCCTTGCGAAGACCGGGGCCGATGCTTTTCAGCGGCAAAGCGGCTGCCTATTGGCGCACCACCTTCTGGCTGATGCTGCCGCTGGCCGTGGTCAGGCGCAGCACGTACACCCCGGCGGGCAGCTCGGGCAGGGCGCTGAGGGCCTGGGGTGCGGCGCTCAGCTGCAGCCTGGCTTCGTACACCGGGCGGCCGGCCAGGCTCAGCAGGGTAACTGTGGCGGCCTGGGGCTCGAAGCTGCCGGGCAGGGCCACCGACAGCTGGCCGGCGAAGGGGTTGGGGTAGGCTTCGAAGATGGCCGAGGTGGCGGCTACGGTGCGGCTCACGGCTACGATGGCCGAGTAGGTCACGGTGCCGTCGAGGTCCACCTGGCGCAGGCGGTAGTAGCGGCGGGCGGCGTTTTGGGCGGCGGCCGACGCATCGAGGTACTGGTAGCTGCGGGCGGTGCTGCTGTTGCCGGCGGCGGCCAGTTCGGCCACGGCGGCGAAGGTGCTGCCGTCGGCCGAGGCTTCAACCACGAAGCTGGCGCTCTTGATTTCCTGCGCCGTGGCCCAGCTCAACTGGTTGCCGGCGCTGGTGGCCTGGCCGGTGAAGGCCGTGAGCACCACCGGCAGCGGGGCCGAGAGCGTGGGCACCGAGGCCGACTGCGTCTGCTCGTAGCGGTACACCGTGCCGTTGCCGTTGCCGATGAAGAGGTCGAGCAGGCCGTCGCCGTCGATGTCCGTTACGGCCGGGGCAGCGTAGCCGCCCATGTTGAGGGCGTTGGTGCCCGAGTTGCCCATGTTGATGACGGTGGCCGCCGTGCCCGCCGTGCTCAGGTTGCCCAGCGACTGGAAGGTAACGGCATCTTTCGTGCTCTGGGTGTAGAGCTGGATGTTGCCGGCGTAGTTGCCCACCAGCAGGTCGAGGTAGCCGTCGCCGTTGTAGTCCGTGAGCAGGGGCTTCGATACGTCGCCGGCGTCGAGGGCCGTGGTGCCGTCGCTCAGCTTCACCGTGCCCCACGTCCGGAAGCCGGCCGTGGTGTTGTTATTGGCGGCCAGCTGCTCGTAGCGGCGCAGCATCCCGTCGTTGCTGCCCACCAGAATGTCGAGCAGGCCGTTGTTGTCGATGTCGGCCACGCCGGGGCGGGCGTAGGAGCCGGCGTTGGGCGAGTTGTGCACGGTGCTGCCGGCGGGGTTGGCGAAGAGCGTAGCCGACGTGAAGCGCAGCGCGTTGGCACCGGTGGCCGCCACCTGCTCGTAGTCGATGACGGTGCCGTTTTCTTCGCCCACCAGCAGGTCGAGCAGGCCGTCGCCGTCGAGGTCGGTCACCGTCGGCTTGGCGTAGTAGCCCACGTCGAGGGTGGCGCCGGTGCTGGTCAGCAGGTTGGTGCCGGCGCTGAGCGCGGTTTGGTTAGCCGCCGTTTGCTCATACCACATTATCGTGCCGTCGCCCTGGCCCACAATCATTTCCACCAGTCCGTTGTGGTTGAGGTCGGCGGTGGTGGGGGTCGAGAAGTTGCCGGCGGCCGTGCCCCCGGTTACCGAGGTAGCCTGCTGGCCGTAGCTGGTGGCCGACGACTGGCGGGTGATGCCCAGCTTCGAGTTGCTCAGCACCGTGCCGCCGGCCGTGGTGATGCGGAATTTACCGGTAGCGGCAGCCGGCGGCACAATCACCGCAATGGTGTTGGCATTGCTGGAAGTAATCTGCATGGCCAGCCCGTTGAGCTGCACCGATTTCAACTGGTTCAGGGCCGTGCCAATAATCGTAACCGTGCTGCCAGCCGCAGCCGTAGCCGGCGAGAACGAAAGGATGGTTTGGGCCGATACAGCGGCCGGCACGAACAATGCGAAGCTGGCCAGGGCGGCGCGGCGCAGGGTCTGGAGGGAGTTGGAAGCGGAAAAAGCAAACATGGCGATAAGCAATAAAGAGTCTGAGGGAGGAGCCGGAAGCGTTTGTACCGGTTTGGTGATACAAAGCTGGCGACAGGGCGCAGGCGCTATTTTTCTTATCGTTTAATCCGGTCAGTTGCTCGTTAAGTCGGGGTGAATTCCCAGCGAAAGAATGCTGCACGCCGACTAAAAAAAGCCCGGCCGTAGCAGCCCCCAGCGCCCCCCACCCGGGCGCGGGAGGCGCTGGTTGCGGGGCACTCCCTGCTTGGGGAGGAGGCCGTCGGCGCGCGCCCTCCTTTGGTCGGGTCAAACCGCTGCTTCATGGATTCGGCGCGTTTCCCGGCAGGCCGGGGCGCTATATTTAGCAAGTCCTATCAACGGGCCTGAACGCTTTCACGAACGGCCGTCCGCCGGCTTTTTTCATTCCGCATCCTATGCACCGTAACCGCTACGCCCTCTTCTTCCTGTCGCTGCTGCTGCTGGCCGCCACGGCCCGCGCCCAGGTCACGCCCAACGTGAGCGGCTGGATTGTGAACACTACCGGGGCCACCGGCTACAACGGCATTCCGAGCAACGTGCAGCGCGTGCAATACTCCGCCGCCAACGTGTACATCACCTGCACGGGCATTCCCAGCTACAGCATCGGGGCCTGGCCCGGCAACCCCAACACGCCCACCAACCAGAACTTCGTGTTCAAAATCACGCGCACGCCCACGCCCAATACCGGCACGCCCACCGCCACGCCCCTGGGCCACACCGGCATCTGGAGCAACGGCGTGAGCCTGTTCAACGCCAAAGATGCCATGAGCTACAACGGCCAGGGCGTGTGGAACCAGAACGCCATCGTGGTGGAAGGGCCGGGCTTCGACTCCTGCCTGGGTCACCCCGCCCCCAACGGCGAGTACCACCACCACCTCAACCCGCGCTGCCTCTACAACGACCACGACAGCAGCCGCCACGCCCCGCTCATCGGCTTCGCCTTCGATGGCTACCCCATCTACGGAGCTTACGGCTACGCCAATGCCAACGGCACCGGCGCCATCAAAAGCCTGCGCAGCTCGTACCGCGCCCGCAACATCAGCACCCGCACCACCCTGCCCGACGGCAGCGCCGCCCCCTCGGCCGGCCCCGTTGTGAGCGCCGCCAAGCCGCTGGGCTATTACGTCGAGGACTTCGAGTACGTGGCCGGCCGCGGCGATTTGGACAGCCACAACGGCCGCTTCTGCGTGACGCCGGAGTACCCCCAGGGCACCTACGCCTATTTCGTCACCATCAACAGCCGCTACGAAGGCGCCTACCCCTACACGCCCGGCCCCACGTACTATGGCGTGATTCCGGCCGGGGCCATCGGGCCGCAGTCGGGCCACGCCGTAGTGAATGAGCCGGTAACGACGTATGTGGTGACAGCCACTTTCGCGGCGGCCAGTCCGGAAGTCAACATTTTTCCCAACCCGGCCAGCAGCTCGCTCACCGTCGATGTGGAGAATGGCTTGCTCAACGACCTGCGGGGTCAGCTGTTCAACCTGCTGGGCCAGCCCGTGACGGCGCCGGCCGGGCTGCATCCTTCGGTGCCGGTCGATTTCGACCTGTCGAATCTGGCGGCGGGAGTTTATATCCTGAAAGTGACCGGCAATGGCGTTATGACCACGCAGAAGGTGGCGGTGACGCACTGAGGAGCCGTAGCGCTAACTTTGCAGTTCGCGCTTCTGTGCCGTTCTGACGATTGACGTTCGGGGACGCGAACTACAAAGTTCGCGCTACGGCGCTACAGCCGCTCGCGCACCAGCCGCAGCACCCGTTCCACCTCGTTGCGCATGTAGTAGCTGTCCACCACGTGGTTGTTGTTCATGAAGGTGAAGGCGATGAGCCGGCCACTTTTGGTGCGCAGGTAGCCGCACATGTTGAGGTTGTTGCTCAGGGTGCCGGTTTTGCCCCATACCCAGGGGCCGGCGGCGTCGTGGTAGCGCTTGCGCAGGGTGCCCTGGCCGCCGCCGGCCGCCAGCAGGCTCAGCAGGCGGCGCTCGGGCAGCTCCTGGTGCAGCCGGAGCAGCAGGCCGGTGAGGGTGCGCGGGGTGATGAGGTTGAGGCGCGAAAGCCCGGAGCCATCCACCCAATGCACGGGGTCGGGCAGGCCGGGGAGCAGGTTTTTGCGGGTGTAACGGATGACGCGGCCGGTGCTGAGCGAGTCGCGGTAGCCGATTTTGGTGCTGCACATGAGCAGCAGCTGCTCGGCCAGGAAGTTGTCGCTCACGCGCAGCATGCGCCGGTAGAGCGAATCGACGCGCAGGCCGTAGAGCGTGCGGATGGAGTCGCGGCCGGGCCGGGGCCGCCACACGGCCCCGGTGGTGGCGCGGCGCAGGGTGTCGCCCAGCAGCCGCAGCATCAGCCCGCTGCTGGTCACGAAGGGCGTTTCATCGACCCACTTTTTGGTGGTGGGCAACACGTAGAAGCGGTTGTCGTGCAGGGCCCGGACGACGTGGCTGTCCTTGTCGATATCCGGCGAAAGCATCTCGGCCGGGGCAGGCCCCACCAGCGGCGCGAAGAAGCGCGGCAGCACCCGAACGCGCGAAACCTCCCCCCCGGCCCCTCTCCCCAGGAGAGGGGAGCCTGACGATTTTCCTTTTCGCGGCGCGGGCGGCGTGGCGTAGAAGCGCACGGTGTTGCCATAAATGGGGAAAGCCGTGCGCTCGGGCTGGAAGTAGTAGCCGTAGTCGTCCCAGGTCCAGCCGGGGCCGAAGGGCTTGACGCAGGCAATGGCGCAGTAGGCGAGGCTGCGCTCCGGCCGGTTCAGCAGGAAGCTGTAGGCGCGGCGGCTGGGCACGTCGCCGTGCAGCAGGGTGGGGTCGCCGGTGCCCTGGAAAAACAGGGTGTCGTTGCGCGAGAAGTAGCGCAGGCTGGGCAGCGAGTCGCCCAGCAGGTGCAGCCCGGCATACAGGCTGAACAGCTTCATGGTGCTGGCCGGGGTGAAGTAGCGGGTTTCCTGGTAGCCGTAGAACGGCCGGGCGCTGTCGGCGTAGGCCAGGCTCATGCCCACCTGGTGCCGGGCCAGGATGGGCGAAGCCGACAGGATGGAATCGAGCCAGGGCAGCGGCTTGCCGGGCACGCCGATTTCGGCCACCACGGCCGGCTTCTCGGGCGGGGCCTGGGCGCAGGCCGGCAGCTGGGTAGCGCCGAGGGTGAGCAGCAACAGGAAATAGAGGGGACGTAACATCGGCCGCAACTTACGCAACAGATGGGGCTGGGGTGGCTTCCGGAGGCAAATTGTCGGCGATGCGGCCTTCCGCTGCGGGCAGCGCCGCCGCCGGAACCGGGCGCCCCGGCGGTGCTGCGCATAGCTGGCAACCCGGCTCCGCAACGGAAAAACCAGCAACCGGCTCCCGTTCATCATCGCACACTTTGCGCGCCGCCGCCGCCGCCCACTGGCAGCTTGCACGCCGTTGGGCCGTCTCCGTTTTCCGAAGCCACCCGAATGGGGTGAAACATATTTGACCGCCCGGCGGGAATAAGTTTCAGGGGCTGAAACTTATTCCCGATATTTGACGAAATATGTTTCAAGCTTGCTTTTCTTCCGCATGGCCCGTCCCTCCAACTTTCCCGATTCCCAGCTGGCCGTGATGCGGCAGTACCTGGGCATTCCGCAACAGGAGCTGGCCGGCTTCCTGGGCATCAGCCGCAGCCTGCTGGCCAACCTGGAGGCCAACCGCCGCAGCATGAGCCGGGCCGTGGCCGAGCGGGCCGCGCCGCTGCTGAACCTGGTGCCCGAAGACGCGCGACGCCAGGTACTGGGCTTGCCGACGCCGCCCCCCGCCCTGCCCACCGCGCCGGCCCCCGGCCCGCTCGAGGCGCGCCGCGACTTCTGCCAGTGGCGTGCCCGCAACCTGCGTCACGAATTGCTGGCCCTGCACCAGAAGGCCGCCGTGGGCGCACGCTGGCAAACCGCCCTGCCCGCGCTGCTGGCCGCCCTGCCCGCCGCCGCGCCCGACCCGGCCCCGCCCGGTGAGTGGAGCCGCCTCACCTACCCGCGCGAGCTGGCGCAGCTCTGGGCCACCGCCTTCACCCCCGACGACGCGGCCCGGCACCACCTGCTGCGCCTGCAGGCCGAAGCCCTGGAAACCGAAGCCGCCGCCCTGACCGCCCTGCTGTAGGGGCGGGGCTTGTCCCCGCCCGGACGTTGGTGCCGTTCCACCGATTCTCTTCAACGACGGGCGGGGACAAGCCCCGCCCCTACCGCTAAAAAATCAACATCTCCCCTAACCGGTTGTTGTCAATTCTTCCTTTATACCCAACCCCCTGTCCATGTCCCTCAACGCCCTGTTCGCGCCCTTCGCGCTGAAATCCCTGCAGCTCAAAAACCGCATTGTGATGGCCCCCATGACCCGCTCGTTCTCGCCCCACGGCGTGCCGGGCGCCGACGTGGCCGCCTACTACCGCCGCCGCGCCGAGGGCCACGTCGGCCTCATCCTCTCCGAAGGCACCGTGGTGGAGCGCCCGGCCTCGTCCAACGACCCCAACATCCCGCATTTCTACGGCGAAGCCGCGCTGGCCGGCTGGCAGCACGTCATTGAGGAAGTGCACGCCGCCGGGGGCCGCATGGGCCCGCAGCTCTGGCACATGGGCGTGATGGCCGGGCACCGCTCCGGCTGGCAGCCCGCCGAAGCGTTCGAAGGCCCCTCCGGCCTGCTCAAGCCCGGCCAGCCCACCGGCAAGGCCATGAGCGAAAACGACATCGCCGACACCATCGCCGCCTTCGCCCGCGCCGCCGCCGACACCAAGCGCCTGGGCTTCGACTGCCTGGAGCTGCACGGCGCCCACGGCTACCTCATTGACCAGTTTTTCTGGGCCGGCCTCAACGAGCGCACCGACCAGTACGGCGGCGCCAGCCTCGCCCAGCGCAGCCGCCTGGCCGTGGAGCTGGTGAAGGAAGTGCGTCGGGCTGTGGGCGAGGAGTTCGTCATCAGCCTGCGCCTCTCGCAGTGGAAGCAGCAGGACTACGCCGTGAAGCTGGCCCACACGCCCCGGGAGCTCGAAGCCTGGCTCCAGCCCCTGGCCGAGGCCGGCGTCGACATCTTCCACTGCTCGCAGCGCCGCTTCTGGGAACCCGAGTTCGAAAACGCAGGCTCGGACCTTAACTTCGCCGGCTGGGTGAAGAAGCTCACCGGCAAAACCACCATCACCGTGGGCTCGGTGGGCCTGTCGGGTGAGTTCCTGGCCGGCTTCGCGGGCGAAGCCTCCGAGCCGCAGGGCATCGAGGAGCTCCTGCGCCGGCTCGACCGCAACGAGTTCGACCTCGTGGCCGTGGGCCGCCAGCTCCTCGTGGACCCCAACTGGGTGGAGAAAATCGAGCAGGGCCGCACGGATGAAATGGTCGGCTTCAGCCGCGAGGCGCTGCGCACGCTGGTGTAAAGCGGACAGCTATAGCGCAAAAAAACAACGTCATGCCTCGGCTACGCTCGGCATGACGTTGTTTTTAGGCCAAGCAGCCGATGCTACGCCAGCACCGCTTCCGATTCCCGCACGGCCGGCACCTCAGCGGCTGCGCTCAGGCCATCCAGCGCCTGCGCCAAATCGGCAATCAAATCATCGGCCGCTTCGAGGCCGATGGAGAGGCGCAGCAGGCTGTCGGCAAAGCCGGCGGCCCGGCGCTGCTCGGCGGGCACGGCCGTGTGCGTCATCGAGGCCGAGTGGCACACCAGGCTCTTGCCGCCGCCCAAGCTCACGGCCAGCTTGAAGTAGTTCAGCCTGGTAGCCAGCTGCGTGGCCGCTTCCACGGTATCGTCCTTCAGCACCAGGGCAATGATGCCGCCGAAACCGTCGGGCTGCTGCTGCCGGGCCAGGGCGTGGTTGGGGTGCGATTCCAGCCCGGGGTAGTACACGGCGCTGATTTCGGGCCGGGTTTGCAGGAATTGGGCCACCTTCAGCGCCGCGCGGCAGTGCTGGGCAATGCGCAGGTGCAGCGTTTCGAGCCCGCGAATGACGAGAAACGAATCGAACGGCCCGAGAATGGCCCCCGAGGCGTTCTGAATGAACTGAATCTGCTTGCCCAGCTCTTCGGTGGCCGCCACCACGGCGCCGGCAATGAGGTCGGAATGGCCGCCCAGGTACTTGGTGGCGCTGTGCACCACTAAATCAGCCCCCAGCAGGATGGGCTGCTGCAGCACCGGCGAGGCAAACGTGTTGTCGACGCACAGCCAGGCGCCGGCAGCGTGGGCCAGCTCGGCCAGCCCGGCAATGTCGGAGATTTTGAGCGTGGGGTTGGAAGGCGTTTCCAGCCACACCAGCTTGGTGCGCCCGGTGATGGCGGCCTGCACCTGCGCCAGGTCGGCCGTGTCGCAATACACGATGTCGATGCCGAAACGGCGGTACACGTGCTCGAACAGGCGGAACGCGCCGCCGTAGATGTCGTCGATGGCCACAATCTGGTCGCCGGTCGAGAGCAGCTTCAGTACGGCGTCGATGGCGGCCATGCCGCTGGCGAAGGCGTAGGCCGAGTGGCCGTGCTCGAGGCCGGCCAGCAGTTCTTCGAGGGCGCTGCGGGTGGGGTTGGCGGTGCGGGAGTAGTCGAAGCCCTTGTGCACGCCCGGCGACTCCTGCACGAAGGTACAGGTCTGGTAAATCGGCACGGCGAGGGCGCCGGTGAGCTCGTCGACGGGGAAGGACTGAATGAGGCGGGTGGAGGCTTGCATGGGGTTATGGCGTTTTTGTGGTTGAGACGAAAACGCACCCGGTCACCTAAGCACTTTCAAGAGTTCTCACCGAAAGGGCATAAAAAAAGCCCTTCCGACAAGTCAGAAGAGCACCACCGCTGCAGACGGCCAGCATCTTTTCGACTTATCTTCTCCCAAGCCGGCCGCAGCCGACTCAGAACAGGATTTAGCACCTGGTATTGCTACTGGTTGCTAAGGCATCGCAGGGCCTGTCCCTCCGCCTTTCTTGATAAGTGCTCCGATTAGGGAGCGCGCTGCAAAGATAGCGGCCGGGTGAAAAGGCGCAAGCAGCGGCACAAAAAAAAATCAGAACCTCATGCTTCGGCTCCGCTCGGCATGAGGTTCCGGGTAAGCGTCAAAAAGCCTGCCTTCCCGGAAATCACACCACGACTTTTCCGGACTTGTCGCGCAGCGTGAGCCGCAGGTGCTTCGGCAGCGACGTGCCCCAGGTTCTGTCAATGAACACCACATAAAGCAGCCCAAGCAGGGGTGCCAGCGTGATGGCTACCAGCAGGCGCAGGTGCCAGTATTCGGCCGGGCTCAGGTGCCAGACGAGGGCGAGGTGCTTGATGAAATGTTCCATGATTGAAGCTACGCATTATCAGCTGGTTTTGTAACACAAAGCCAAAATATTATCGTTCACTTCATTTTTTATTCACGGGCTGTTTTCTACTGCAAAACAGGCATTACGGCATCAAGAACCGCTATTTTATAGTGAGGCATGCGGCTTAAGGCCCCTTAAATCGTTTGCACCGTTTCAACGGCCTGCTGCCACCCGGTTTTGTTCCCGGTGCCACACGCCCGGTGCTAGCGCTCGATGTGCTTCACTTTGGCCTCGTCCAGGTCGAGCTGGGCCTCCTGCTGGCGCAGCACTTCGTCGTCGAAACTGTCGTGGTGGCGCAGGTGGGCCAGGGCTTCGCGCTCCACGTTTAGCACGTCGAGCAGCACGAGGTGGTACTGGCGCAGCGCCTCGCGGCCCGACTCATCGACTTCCAGCGAGTTGAGGGTGCGGGTGGTGAGGTTGATTTCGGTTTGCATGCGCTGCTGCAGGCGGGCAATGAGCTCATTGGCCTCCGTCTCGGCGGGGTATTTCCGCTGCAGGTGCTTCACGGCGGCGGTGCGCAGGTGCAGGCGCACGCCGGCCTCCTGCTCTTCGAGGGGCGTGCGGTCGTCGCGCTCGGCCATGCGGGTGAAGCGGATGATGGCCGGCAGCGTGAGCCCCTGCACCACCAGCGTAACCAGAATCACCACGAAGGTGATGAACAGAATGAGGTTGCGCTGCGGGAAGGCCGAGCCGTCGGCCGCCAGCAGCGGCACCGACAGCGCCGACGCCAGCGACACCACCCCGCGCATGCCCGCCCAGCCCAGCACCAGCGTGCCCTGCCAGCCGGGGCTGGGCTCGCTATTGCGCACGGTTTGGCTAAGCCAGCGCGGAATGAAGGCCGCCGGGTACATCCACAGCAGCCGGATGACGATGACCAGCCCGCTCATCAGTAGGCCGTAGGTGATGGCCTGCTGCAGCGAATAATTGCCCAGCCCCTCCACCGCAATGGGCAGCTGCAGGCCGATGAGAATGAACACCAGGCCATTGAGCACGAAGCTCACGCTGGCCCACACGCTGTTGGCCTGTAGGCGGGTGTTGGCATCGAACACGCGGTGCGAGAGGTGCGAGAGCAGCAGCCCGCCGCTCACCACCGCCAGCACGCCCGAAAAGTGGAACTCCTCGGCCAGCAGGTACATCACGTAGGGCGCCATGAAGGTGAGCACCGTGTTGATGCTGGGCGTGGTGGGCAGGTACTTGTGAATGAGAAAAAAGCCGCAGGCCACCACGATGCCCACCACCAGGCCCATGCCGCTCACCACCACAAAGCTGGTGGCCGCCTGCTGCCACACAAACGTACCGGAGAGCACCGCCAGCAGCGCAAACCGAAACACAATCAGGCTGCTGGCGTCGTTAATCAGGCTTTCGCCCTCCAGAATGGCCGTGACGCGCCGGGGCACCTTAATGCCGCGCAGCACCGACGTGGCCGCCACGGCATCGGGCGGCGAGATGATGCCGCCCAGCAGAAACCCCAGCGCCAGCGTGAACCCCGGAATGACGGCCCGCGCCGCGTAGGCCACGATGAGCGAGGTGAACGCCACCAGCCCGAACGCGAGCAGCCCGATGGCCCGCCGCCAGCGCCAGAAGTCGTTCCAGGACGTGGTCCAGGCCGCTTCGTAGAGCAGCGGCGGCAGGAAAATCAGGAAAATGAGGTCGGGCGCAATGGCCACGCGCGGCAGGCCGGGGATGAAGCTCAGCGCCAGCCCGCCCAGCACCAGGAAGATGGGATAGGAAATGTGCAGCTTCTGCCCCAGCATCACCAGCAGAAACACGGCGAAGAGCAGGCCCAGAATGAGGAGTAAAGTGGAATGCAGCATGGGGCAAGGCGTTGAGCGCACAAAGTAAGAACGCCTTGCGGAGCTTGTGGAAGCGGCGCTGCGGCACAACCGGCCCTGGCAAATTCAACGAAGCGGCGACACTGCCTCCACGCGCTGATTGTGACGCGCTTACGGCCGGCCGACGGCTGCCCCGGCCTTCCCCGCACCGCCTCCTTCTCACCCGCACCGCGCAGATTTTTCCCATTCCCAACTCCGGAAGCCGTACTTTTGTCCCCCGTCATGCCCGAACGCCCCTCCCCCACCCCCTCCGCGTCGGCTGCGAAATTCATTTTCGTTACCGGCGGCGTCACTTCTTCACTCGGCAAAGGAATTGTTTCCGCCTCGCTGGCCAAGCTTTTGCAGGCCCGCGGGTTCCGAGTCACCATCCAGAAGTTCGACCCCTACATCAACATCGACCCCGGTACGCTCAACCCGTACGAGCACGGCGAGTGCTACGTGACCGATGACGGGGCCGAAACCGACCTCGACCTCGGTCACTACGAGCGGTTCCTGAACACACCGACCTCGCAGGCCAACAACGTCACCACCGGCCGCATCTACGACCACGTCATCCGCCGCGAGCGCGAAGGCGCTTTCCTCGGCAAAACCGTGCAGGTGGTCCCCCACATCACCGACGAAATCAAGCGCCGGATGCTCCTGCTGGGCCAGAACGGCCAGTTCGACGTCGTTATCACCGAAATAGGCGGCTGTATTGGTGATATTGAGAGCCTGCCCTTCGTGGAGGCCGTGCGCCAGCTCCGCTGGGAGCTGCCCGAGTACGATTCGCTGGTGATTCACCTCACGCTGCTGCCTTATCTGAAGGCGGCCGGCGAGCTCAAAACCAAGCCCACCCAGCACTCGGTGCGCGACCTGCGCGAGGCCGGCCTGCAGCCCGACATCCTGGTGTGCCGCTCCGAGCACCCCATTCCGATGGAGATGCGCCGCAAAATCGCGCTGTTCTGCAACGTCAAAATCAACTCGGTTATCGAAAGCCTCGATGCCGACAGCATCTACTCGGTGCCGCTGCTCATGCGCAAAGAAGGTTTGGATGAGCGGGTTATCAAGCGCCTGAAGCTGACCGGCGGTGCGCAGCAGCCCGATTTGGAAGCCTGGAAAGACTTCCTCGGCAAGCTGAAAAACCCGACCGAGGAAGTGACCATTGCCCTTGTGGGCAAGTACGTGGAGCTGCCCGACGCCTACAAATCCATCAACGAAGCTTTCGTGCACGCCGGCGCGCAGAACGAGTGCAAAGTCACGCTGCGCAGCATTCAGTCCGATAACATCACCCACGAAAACGTGGCCGCGCTGCTCCACGGCTGCGACGGGGTGCTGGTAGCGCCCGGCTTCGGCGAGCGGGGCTTTGAGGGCAAGATTGCCGCCGTGAAATACGTGCGGGAGAACAACATTCCGTTCTTCGGCATCTGCCTGGGCATGCAGGTGGCCGTGGTGGAATACGCCCGCAACGTGCTGGGCCTGCCCCACGCCAACTCCACCGAGATGGACGCCCTCACGCCCAACCCCGTGGTGGCCATGATGGAAGAGCAGAAAAACATCACCCTCAAAGGCGGCACCATGCGCCTCGGGGCCTACGCCTGCGACCTGCGCCGCAACTCCCGCGCCGCCAAAGCCTACGGCAAAAACCACATCAGCGAGCGCCACCGCCACCGCTACGAGTTCAACAACGACTACCTGAAGCAGTTCGAGGAGGCCGGCCTGCAAGCCACCGGCACCAACCCCGACACCGGCCTGGTGGAAGTAATTGAGCTGCCCACGCACCCGTGGTTCGTGGCCGGCCAGTTCCACCCCGAGCTGAAAAGCACCGTGGAGCAGCCCCACCCGCTATTTGTGCGGTTTGTGCGGGCGGCCATCCAGCACCGCAAGGGGTAGTCGGCCACGCCGTCAGAAGTCGCCTGTCATCCTGAGCGCTGCGAAGGACCTTATCACCGCCGAACGGTTTGCTGTAATGGCAGGCCAGGCAAACGCGATAAGGTCCTTCGTGGCGCTCAGGATGACAGGCGACTTCATTCTTAATTGCTCATTCTTCCTTAAGCGCAGCGTCGCGCCGTACCTTTGCCCCTTCGCAACCTTTAATACCTGATGGATAGAAATTCAGCAACCGGCCTTTTCCTCATTGCGGCCTTGCTCCTCGTGTACCTGTTCTTCTTCAGCCCGAAGAAGCCGGATGAAAAAGCCGCCGGCAAAACGCCCGCCGCCACCACTGCCGCCGCCAAAGCGCCCGCCATTCCCGCCACCGCCATTGCGCCGGAAGCGGCCCTCGACACCACGGCCGGCGTGGTGAAGAACGACAGCCTGGTCAACGAAAACCTGCGTGTGGCTTTTTCCAGCCGCGGGGGCCGCATCACGGCCGTGCGCCTGCGCAAGTACAAGACCTTCTTCGGCAAGCCGATGGACCTGTTCGACGCCAAAAGCGCCCGCATGGATACCAGATTCCGGACCGTGGACGGCAAAACGGTGAAGTTTTCGGACTTGAACTTCCAGTCGGCGGCTTCGCAGGCCACCGATGGCGGGTCGGTGCTCACCTTCACCGCGCCCGTGGCCGGTGGCAGCATCGTGCAGACCTACACCCTGCCCGCCAAAGGCTTCGAGCTGAAATACGACCTGCGCCTGAACGGCCTGGAGCGCACCGTGGCCCAGGAGCCGCTCACCTTCACCTTCGTGGATGAGGTGCGCCAGACCGAGCAGGACCTCAAGCAGAACCGCAACCACACCACCATCAACCACTACCTGGCCGCCGGCGACCAGGGCGCCCTGGCCGAAGCCAGCGAGAAGCCCGAGGAATACAAGGCCGCCGGCCCCGTGAAATGGGCCGCCCACAAGCACGATTTCTTCGTGGCCGGCCTTATTGCCGACCAGCAGCCCTTCGCGGGCGGCGCGTTCAACGCCAACGTGAACCTGGAAGACTCCACGACCATCAAAACCCTGAGCTCAACCCTCACCATTCCGGTGGCCGAGGTGGAGCAGGGCCGCGGCCAGTACCGTTTCTTCTTTGGCCCGAACGCCTTCAATACGCTGAAGGAAGTAGCGCCGGAATTCGACCGCAACGTGTACCTGGGCTGGGGCTTGTTCCGCTGGGTGAACCGCTTTGTGGTGCTGCCGGTATTCCACTTCCTGGAGCAGTTTATCTCATCCTACGGCGTCATCATCGCGCTGTTGGTGCTGCTTATCAAGCTGGTAACCTGGCCGCTCACCTACAAAACCTACGAGAGCCAGGCCCGCATGAAAGTGCTGAAGCCGGAGATTGACGCGCTGAAAGCCAAGTACGGCGACGACAACACCAAGGTGCAGCAGGAAACCATGAAGCTGTACCAGGAATTCGGGGTGAGCCCGCTCAGCGGCTGCGTGCCCACGCTGCTCACGCTCCCGATTCTGTTCGCCATGTTCCAGTTCTTCCCGAATGCCATTGAGCTGCGCCAGCAAAGCTTCCTGTGGGCCAAGGACCTGAGCAGCTACGACGTATTCATCAAGCTGCCTTTCTACGTGAAATGGTACGGCGACCACGTGTCGCTCTTCACCCTGCTGATGACGGCCTCGACCCTGCTCATGACCTGGCAGAGCAACCAGACCAACACCGCCATGCAGGGCCCGATGAAGACCTATAGCTACCTGATGCCCATCATCTTCCTGTTCGTGCTGAACAGCTTTGCGGCCGGCCTCACCTGGTACTACTTCGTGTCGAACGTCATCACTTTCGCGCAGCAGGCCATCACGAAAACCTTCGTGGACGACACCAAAATCCGCGCCCAGCTCGACGCCAACAAAATCAAGAACAAGGACAAGAAGCCCGGCGGCCTGCAGGGCCGCATTGCCGAGGCCATGAAAGCCGCGCAGGAGCGCGAAGCCCAGGCCCGCAAGAAGCAGTCGTAACTTCCTGAGCATCTGTCATCCCGAGCGCAGCGAAGGACCTTATCACGTCGGAAAAGTTTGTAGTGATGCAGACTATCCGAACGTGGTAAGGTCCTTCGCTACGCTCAGGGTATCGGCCCAAACCCGGCAACGCGAACCCCCAGGCACGGTTTTCGTTCTGCCGGGTTTTTGTTTGCCTACTTTCACGGCCCCACTTCCCCAATCCGCCATGCGTTACTTTTCGTTGCTTCTCCTGCTCAGCTTCTTTGGCCTAAGCCTGCCCTCCTGCGCCCAGAAGGCCACCGTTCAGAAAACCAAAAAAGCCAGCAAAAAGGCCACCACGCCGGCTAAGAAGCCCGCCCCTGCCGAAGCCGGTCCGGTTATCACCTTCGAGCGCACGCCCTGCTTCGGCACCTGCCCCAGCTACGTCATGCAGGTGTATGCCGACGGCCGCGTGGCGTATGAAGGCCGGCGCTTTGTAGCAATTGAGGGCAAAAAGGACTTTAAGCTGCCCGCGGCCACCGTGGCCGATTTGCTGCGCCAGGCCAAAGAATCCCACTTCGAAAGCTTCGAGGCGCGGTATTCTCATGGCACCACTGACCTGCCCAGCACCATTATCGGCGTAAAGCAGCCCGACGGCAAGCTCAAAACCGTGGCCATGGAGGAAGGCGCGCCGGAAAACGTGCGCGAGCTGTTCACCTACTTCGGCAACCAGCTTGACACGCTGGCGAAAGGCGCTGATAAGTAGAACGCTGTAGAGGCGCGACACTTCGCGTCCTGGCATTGGGGTGTCATCCGAATGAAATCGTTCAGTACCGAGACGCGAAGTGTCGCGTCTCGGCATCCGAATAAAACTCAGCGCGAACTGCCGCCAGCTTTGGGCTTGAATACTGCCCGGAAAGCCCGCAGCGCCGCCGGATGATAAATCGTCGCGTGCGTTTCCTGCGGCATCGGCTCGTAGTGCCAGGCGCCCAGGCGTGCCGCCTGCGGACGGGCCAGTTCCACCAGGCGGCGCGTGCCGGCCGTGTCGCCGTGGATGCTGGTGGCCAGGTAGACGGTGGCGGCGGGGCGGGTTTTCTGCAGATAGGTGCTGGCCTGCGCGGCGAGCTGGCCGTTGTTCCACCACAGGCTGGGGTCGAAGGCCAGGTAGGTATTGAACAGTGTAGGCTCGAGCAGCAGGGTTTCGACCACGAACAGGCCGGCCAGCGACTCGCCCACAATGGCGGTTTCGGCCGTGGTGCGGTAGCGCTGCTTCACCTGCGGCATCAGCTCCTCGCGGAGGAATTGGCGAAAAGCGGCCGAGCCGCCCACGCGGGGCGCAATTTTCCGGTCTTCAGCGTTGGTGGTGGGGCCGGTCAGGTCGCGCCGCCGCTGGGTGTTTTCGATGCCCACCAGCACGAAGGGCCGCATGGTGCCATTGCCCACCAATACCTGCACTAGGCCCGCTACGTGCAGAAAATCCTCCCCCATGCCGCCGTCCGGCATGTAGAGCACCGGCAGCCGGACCGTGGCCGAATCGGTGTAAACCGGCGGCAGGTACACGTTGATGCGGCGGGTTTCGCCCAACGCCTTCGATTGCAGGGTAAACGTCTGGCCGATGGTCAGCGGAGCCGCAGCCGGAGCCGCGCTTTGGCTATGGGCATTATTCAGTCCGGCCCAGGCCAGCGCCACAGTCAGCCCTACAGTTTGCAGACTCCGCATCGTTGCTATCATTAGGGGAAGTTACTACTCCTTGCGCACGCGCTCCAGCAGCAGCTGGTTCATCGGATTTGGAGTGAGGCCGCGCACGTTGTTCTGCGTCAGGCGCACTACTTCATCGTAATACAGGCTGATAACCGGGCACTCCTCCACCACAATGCGGTCCATGGCCTGGTACAAAGCCGTGCGTTTGGCCACGTCCTGGGTGCGGCGGGCTTCGTCGTAGAGCTTGTCGTAGGCTGTGTTTTTGAAGTGGGTTTTGTCGGGGCCAGCGGGGCTGAAATTGGGGCTGTAGAACAGCGCCAGGTAGTTTTCGGCGTCGGGGTAGTCGCCCAGCCAGCTCTTGGCGAAGAAGGCCACCCGACCGTTGTCCACCAAATCCTGCTGCGCGGCCGACTGGTTGATGTCAATCTGAACCTGCACGCCCACATCGGCCCACTGCTTCTGCAGGTATTCGCCTATCTCCTTGCGTTCCAGCACCGTACTCAGGCGCAGCTTCAAGGGCCGTTGCGGGCCGTAGCCGGCGGCGCGCAGCAGCAGCCGCGCCTTCTGCGGCTGGTACGAGTAGCCGGGCACTTCCTTTTCCGAAAACGACGGCAGCGCCGCCGGCACAAAGCCCGACGTGCCGGGGTGCCCCACGTGGTTGAGCAGGTAGGTCAGCATCTCCGGCTTGTTGAGGGCATAGTTGAGGGCCTGCCGCACGCGCTTGTCGCGAAAAGCCCGGCCCTGCACGGCCTGCTCGCCAATCAGATTGGCCGAATCAAGCTGAATGCCGAGGTATTCGGTGTTGAGGTAGGGCGCTTTCTGCACCGTGAACTTGCCCTTGAAATCGGCCCGAATGGAGCCATCGGCGTGCATAATGAGGTCGCGCGAGCCGGCCCGGATGCCGGAGAGGAAATCCAGCTTGCCCTGCATGAAAGTCAGAAATTCCGTCTTGCGGTCGGGCAGGAAGCTCACGGCCACGGCATCGAGGTAGGGCAGCCTGCGGCCCTGCCGGTCACTACGCCAATAGTCCGGGTTGCGCTCGTAGAGCAGCACGTTGCCCTCGTCCCAGAGCTTGAAGCGGAACGGCCCCGTGCCCACCGGGTGCTCGCGGAAGTCCTTGCCGTATTTCTCCACGGCCTCGTGCGGCACCACGTAGGCATACGGCATGGTGAGAATGCCCAGAAACGGGATGAACGGCTCCTTCAGGTGAATGCGCAGCGTGGAGTCGTTTGCCGCCACGAAGGCCGTGTCGCTGATGCTGCCATCGGGCTTCTCCAGCACCTTGCCCCGGAAAATCCAGCCGCCCGAGCTGGCTGTGGCCGGGTCGAGGATGCGCTTGAAGCTGTAGACAAAGTCGTGAGCGGTGACCCGGCGGGTGGCAACTGGGGTGGAAAGGTCATTAGAGGCTCTCAGCTTCGTATTGAGCTCCGGATGCAAATCCGTTTCAGAAACCGGAAACACCTCTTGATTTTCATGGAAGAAAATTCCCTTCCGCAGCACAAAAGTGTACGTCCGTCCATCGGGCGAAATGGTGTAGCGCCGGGCCAGCGCAGGCACCGGCACCAGGGTCGAATCCAGCTCCATCAACCCGTTGTAGAGCTGCGAGACGGCCCAGGAATTGGCCTGGTTGCGGGCAAAAGCAGGGTCGAGCGAGGACAGCGCCTCGGGCTGGTTGTAGCGGAAAACGCGGCGCTCGTCGGCCGCCGAGCGGGCCGCGTCGTGGCAGCCGGCCAGCGCCAGCACGCCCGCCGAAAATCCAAACAGTTTAGCCGAGAAGCCAGCCCAACGAGCCAAAAAAGGGGCCATGCGAACAGGGAAAGAATGTATCTTTGTCACAATGCTACGGCAAAAGTTATTAGTTATTAGTTGCCAGTTGTTCGTTATCAGTTGTTCGTCGGAAAGCGTAAAACCTCCCAGGCACTGATACTGAACATCCAATACCAAGCAACTGACAACTGACAACGAACAACTGACAATTAGAGAGACTCATGGGAAAAATCATCGCGGTAGCCAATCAGAAAGGCGGGGTGGGCAAAACCACTACTTCCATTAACCTCGCGGCGTCCCTGGCCGCCCTGGACTACCGGACCCTGCTCGTCGACGCCGACCCCCAGGCCAACGCCACCTCGGGCGTGGGCTACGACCCCAAGGACATCCAGAACAGCATCTACGAGTGCATGGTGGACGGCATCAACGCCCACGACATCATCGTGCCCACCAACATTCTGCCCCACCTCGACCTCATGCCCTCCCACATCGACCTGGTGGGCGCCGAGGTGGAGATGATAAACCTGCCCAACCGCGAGGAGAAAATGAAGGAGGCCCTGCGCCCCCTCGCCGCCGAGTACGACTTCATCATCATCGACTGCTCGCCCTCGCTCGGCCTCATCACGGTGAATGCGCTCACGGCCGCGCACTCGGTCATCATCCCGGTGCAGTGCGAGTATTTCGCCCTCGAAGGTTTGGGTAAGCTCCTGAATACCATCAAAATCATTCAGAGTCGCCTCAACACGGAGCTCGAAATCGAAGGCATCCTGCTCACGATGTACGACGTGCGCCTTCGCCTGAGCAACCAGGTGGTGGAAGAAGTGCGGATGCACTTCCAGCAGCTGGCCTTCGATACCATCATCCCGCGCAACGTGAAGCTGAGCGAGTCGCCCAGCTTCGGCATCCCCGTCATCCTGCACGACGCCGAGAGCAAAGGCTCCATCAGCTACCTCAACCTGGCCCGCGAAATCGTGGAGAAAAACAGCGTGGAAGCGACGGAGGAAACGGCGGAGGACGAGCGGATTTAAGTATGTCTTCTTACACCGAACAAACAGGGTTACCCCCCGATTTTCGGGTAAGCTATAGCGTGTTCAGTGCAGAAGAAGGCGGACGCAAAACATCTCATTTTCAGCATATTCGGTGGGATTTCTCTTATGAGGATGAAGCAATTGCTACTCGCAATCTACTGTTCATGATTTGGCCTGAATTTATTTCACCATCTGGCGAAATATTACCTGAAGGAGAGCCAATGCCTCAGTATGGCTTGGCAAACATGTTTATCATTAACCCAGCATATCGAGAGTTTCATTGCCAGCATATTAAGCCAGGCTTGCGAGGGTATCTCCACGAAGGGCATCGAATTGGAGTATGTGAAGTCGTTGAGGTACTCGCGCTTCACCAGAATCCAAAGTCGTAGTTCATCATTTAGCCCCAAAGGGGCGACATATCGGTAGCACCTCCAGCATCTTCCGGATTCTCAAAGCCCCGTGGGGGCGGCATTCGTTGAACGAGTGTCGCCCCCTCGGGGCTTTGTCATTCTTGCCACCCAGTTTTTCTTCCGATATGCCGCCCCGCTGGGGCTAATTCTAACCCCAACCGCCGCCGCCAAACTTATCGGCTTGCCCTTCGCCCAACAATCCGTAATTTTGACATCCGTTGCCGCGTGCCTTTTATGGGTTCGGCCGATGAACTATGCCGCTAGAGAAGAACGAAGAGAAATTGCAAGCTGCTTTGGCTGCCGCCGCCGCAGTAAAACGCAAGGGTGGCCTGGGCCGCGGCCTGAACGCCCTCATTGAGGGCAGCTACGAGAAAAAAGGCGACCGGCCCGGTACCGGCGACCGGCTGGTGTCGCACCCCGTCAACTCGGTGGGCTTCATCTCCGTCGAGCACATCGAGGCCAACCCCTACCAGCCCCGCACCCATTTCGACCAGCAAGCCCTGCAGGAACTGGCCGACAGCATTAAAATTCAGGGCATTATCCAGCCCGTGACCCTGCGCCAGCTCGGCACCAACTCCTACCAGCTTATCAGCGGGGAGCGCCGCCTGCAGGCCTCCAAACTGGCCGGCCTGGAAACCATTCCGGCATACATCCGCAAGGCCGACGACCAGCAAATGCTGGAAATGGCCCTGATTGAGAACATTCAGCGCGAGAACCTGAATGCCATCGAAATTGCCCTCAGCTACCAGCGCCTGCTGAGCGAGTGCAACCTGCGCCAGGAAGAGCTGGGCGACCGGGTGGGCAAAAACCGCTCGACCGTGACCAACTACCTGCGCCTGCTCAAGCTGCCGCCCGACGTGCAGATTGGCCTGCGCGACGCGGAAATCAGCATGGGCCACGCCCGCGCCCTCATTGGCCTCGACGATGCCAAAGCGCAGGTGGAGTTGTTCCGCAAAATCGTGGCCGAGGAGCTTTCCGTGCGCCGCGTGGAAGAGCTGGTGCGTGCCGGTTTCGGCCGGAGCGGCGATGGCGAGAAAACCAGCGCCACCGGCAGCAGCGCGCCCGCTCAGCCGGCCGTGCCCGTGGCCGAAATCCGCCGGGCCGAACGCCACCTCGCGGAGCGGTTTGGCTCGCGGGTGCAGGTGCGGCCCACGGCCAAGGGCAACGGCGAAATCAAAATTGCCTTCGACTCGGTGGAGGACATGCAGCGCATTCTGCACATTCTGCAGCCATCGTAAGTACGCTTTGCATTGAGATTCTGCGCTTCGCAACATGCCAAACACGCTAAGAGCCGGCGTTTTCCGTTAGCAGGTTGGTTATGAAAAATGTGTATTCCCGCCTCCTGGCGGTAGCAGTGGCAGCGGGCAGCCTGCTGGCGGGCCACGCCGGACGGGCGCAAGTAATTGACCCCAACGTGCCCGCTACCCGCACCTCGGCCGAGATTCTGGCCGACACCACCGAGCGCCGCGAAGTGGTGGTGACGCCCGAGGCCAAAAAGCAGAAAGCCGCCGCCGACTCGGCCAAGCGCACGGAGCACATGTTCCGGGCCTTCGGCTTCAAGGGCATCCGCCTCACGCGGCCCGGCAAGGCGGCCATGCTGGCGCTGGTGCTGCCCGGCGCGGGCCAGATTTACAACCACAGCTACTGGAAGCTGCCGCTGGTATACGGCGGGCTGGGCGGCGTCATCTACGGCGAGATTTTCTACCAGCAAGGCTACCGCGAATTTGCCGATGCCTACAATATGGTTACGCAGCAGGGCGTGCCGCTGCATAGCCCCTTGTTAGGCCCTCGTGCCCGCCTCTTCAACACGGCTGATGCGCTGAACACGGGCGTGGTGTTCTACCGCGGCTACCGCGACATTTTTTACCTCTACATCGGCCTCGTGTACGGCCTGCAGATTGTGGATGCGCTGGTAGATGCCCACCTCAAAGACTTCGACGTGAGCGACGACCTGAGCCTGCACTGGGAGCCGACGCTCATGGCCGTGCCCGGCCAGCGCGCCGCATTTCCCACCAACCCCGGCCTCACGTTTGCGCTGCGGGTGAAATAATTAGTTGTTTGCTGCTGATGGTCCGTTGTCAGGCTTTTTCTAACGTCCGGATTATCCGCAGCGAACGGTGAACCACTGTTAATTTCCATGAAAATTCTACTCATCGGCTACGGTAAAATGGGCCGCACCATTGCCACTCTCGCGCAGCAGCGCGGCCATGAAATTGCCGGCATCGTCGATTCTCACGCCAGCGAGGCCACCATTGCCGACTTCACGCCTGCCATCGTCGATGTAGCCATCGAGTTTACGCACCCCGACTCGGCGTTTGCCAACGTGACGGCCTGCCTGCGCCAGGGCCTGCCGGTGGTGTGCGGCTCCACGGGCTGGCTGCACCACTTTGAAGAAGCCCGGGCCCTGACCGATGAGCTGGGCGGCAGCCTGTTCTACGCTTCCAACTACAGCGTGGGCGTGAACCTGTTCTTCCACTTCAACGAGTACATTGCCAGCAAGATGGCGCAGTTTGGCGGCTACGACGTAGCGGTGCGCGAAATTCACCACACCCACAAAATCGACCAGCCCAGCGGCACGGCCCTCACCACGGCCGAGGGTATTCTGCGCCACTTCCCCACCAAAACCACCTGGCGCAACGCCCCCGCCGAAGCACCCACCGAGCTGGCCATCATCAGCGAGCGCGAGGGCGAAGCCGTGGGCACGCACATCGTGACCTACACCTCCGACGTGGACACGCTGGAGCTCAGGCACGAAGCCCACAGCCGGACCGGTTTTGCGCTGGGTGCGCTGCTGGCGGCCGAGTGGCTGCCCGGCCGCCAGGGCGTATTCGGCATGAAAGACCTGCTGGATTTGTAGTCCTCGTCGTGCCCGGCGCAGGCGCACTGGCGTTCTGCTGCGTTTCTTTACCTGATATTCATTGCCAGGCCCAAGCTTGCCCTCCTCATGCCCTTCCTCAAAACCGACCCCACTGCTCCCCCGAAGCCGCCCAAAACGAAAACCCGTGAGTGGGCCGATTCGCTGATTTTTGCCATCGTGGCGGCCACGCTCATTCGCTGGGCCACGTTTGAGGCCTACACCATTCCTTCGCCCAGCATGGAAAACTCCCTGCTGGTGGGCGACTACCTGTTTGTGAGCAAGCTGCACTACGGGCCCATCACGCCCCAAACGCCCTTGCAGGTACCCCTCACCCACCAGACCATCTGGGGCACCGGCCTGAAAAGCTACTCCGAGCTGATTCAGCTGCCGACGTACCGGCTGCCCGGCTTCTCCGAAATCAAGCGCAACGACGTGGTGGTCTTCCACGTGCCGCACGAAGCCCAGTACCCCGCCGACCTGCGCACCAACTACATCAAGCGCTGCGTGGCCGTGGCCGGCGACACCCTCGAAATCAAAGACGGCCAGGTGTACCTCAACGGCAAGCCCGGCGTGACGCCCCCCGGCCTGCAAACCACCTACTTCATGCAGGTGGACAACCCGAACGACGAGGTGCTGGCGGCGCTGCGTGCCCAGGGGGTGGTCGACTACGACCAGCCCGGCGGCCTGCCCCAGGCCGTGGCCGGCCCCGACGGCAAGTTTGGCTACGCCATCAGCTGCACCAAAGCCACCTACGACTACTTCAAAGCCCAGCCCTACGTGAAGGCAATGACCGTGCTGCAACCGCAGGTGCAGCTGTTTCCGGATGTGGCTGATTTCCACGGCTCGGCGGCCATGAGCGCCACGCCGCGCAACTGGAACCTCGACAACTACGGACCGCTGCCCATCCCGAAAAAAGGCCAGACCATTGCCCTCACGCCCGGCAATGCGGCCATCTACTACAAAATAGTGGCCCGCTACGAGCACAACGACGGCGTGACCTGGCAGGACGGCATGATTTACCAGAACGGCAAGCCGCTCACCAGCTACACCATCAAGCAGAATTACTACATGATGATGGGCGACAACCGCCACAACTCGGAAGACTCGCGCTTTTGGGGCTTCGTGCCCGAAGACCATGTGGTGGGCAAGGCCGTCCTCATCTGGCTGTCGATGGACCCCAACGGCGACTTCTGGCACAAAATCCGCTGGAGCCGCTTGTTCAACATCATTCACTAAGCGACCCGTAATCGACAGGGCCCATCTGTCATTGCGAAGAGGCACGACGAAGCAATCCGTCCTCCCGATGTCACCAGCCCTAAGATGTGAAAAGCCCCGACACTGCGTAGTGTCGGGGCTTTTTGCGTTTCAGCGTTTCAGATAACGGGTTGCACATTAGGAGGCTGGTCGCTGAGAACAGGACGGATTGCTACGGGCTGCGCCCTCGCAATGACAGACCATAAGCTTTACCACTCAATCGGCGTCAGCCCTTTGCTTTCCAGCCAGGCGTTGGCCTTGCTGAAGGGCTTGCTGCCAAAAAAGCCTTTGTCGGCCGCGTAGGGCGAGGGGTGCACCGACTTCAGAATCAAATGCTTTTTCTCGTCAATCAGCTCTGACTTCTTGCCGGCATAGGCGCCCCAGAGGATGAACACAACGTGTTCCTTCTCCTCCGAAACCTTGCGGATAACGGCATCGGTGAACTCCTCCCAGCCCTTTTTCTGGTGCGAGGCCGGCTCACTGGCGCGCACGGTGAGGGTGGCATTGAGGAGCAGCACCCCCTGGCGGGCCCAGCGGTCGAGGTTGCCGTTGGGGGCCGGGGGCGTGCCGGGCATGTCGCTCTGCAGCTCCTTGAAAATATTGACCAGCGAGGGCGGCGTGCGCTGGCCCTCCTGCACCGAAAACGAGAGGCCGTGGGCCTGGTTTTTGCCGTGGTAAGGGTCCTGGCCCAGAATGACGACCTTGACGTTGTCGAACGGCGTGGCGTCGAAGGCGTGGAAAATCTGAGGACCGGCCGGGTACACAGTCGTGGTGGCGTACTCGCCCTTCACAAAAGCAATAAGCCGCTGAAAATACGGCTTTTCGAACTCATCGGCTAGCACGGGCCGCCAGCTTTCGGCTATCTTTACCATCGAACGTTTTCAGGAAAATAAAGGGGATTTCACGGCGTTTGACAACCGTATTCGCGTAAAACCAATTTCAGCGGGCGGCTGTTACGTCCGCAAGCTACTCTTCAGTTCCCGACACCTATGCCCACCACCACTACGCAAGGCGTCACCGTTTCGGTTACGACCAATTACCTGCCCGATTATTCCAGCCCCGGCCAGGAGCATTTTGTGTTTGCCTACAAGATTGAGATTCGCAACAACAGCGAGTTTACGGTGAAGCTGCTGCGCCGCCACTGGCACATTCACGATGCCAACGGCGTGGTGCGCGAAGTGGAGGGCGAGGGCGTGGTGGGCCGCCAGCCCGTGCTGGAACCCGGTGAGGCTCACCAGTATGTGAGCGGCTGCAACCTGAAATCGGGCGTGGGCAAGATGCGCGGCACCTACCTGATGGAGCGCCTCGCCAACGGCCAGGAATTTGTGGTGGAAATCCCGGAGTTTACCCTCATGGTGCCGTACCGGATGAATTAGGAAAGTAGCGCGAACTTTGTAGTTCGCGTTTCCAGGCTATTCGGCCGTGTTATCGTTCGTCGTTCGGGAACGCGACCTACAACGTTCGCGCTACGTCTTGTTTCAACTCCTCGCCTACCTCCGCTTCTGGCTGCGTTCCGGCAACGCCCACGGGCTGCACTCACCGTTTGTATTTGGCCTCTACACCTCCGTGGTGCGGCACACGGGCCTCTACAAAGCTTACGCCGCCATCGAGGAACGGCGGCGGCAATTGCTCAACAGCCCGGCCAGCATCAGCGTGACCGATTTTGGGGCGGGCTCGCACACAGGGGCCGGCCGCCAGCGCCGCGTTGCCGACATTGCCCGCACGGCGGCTAAGCCCAGGCCCTTGGCGCAGCTGCTGTTCCGGCTGGCCAACTATTTCCGCCCGGCAACCATTCTGGAGCTGGGCACCTCGCTGGGCCTCACCACGGCCTACCTGGCGGCGGCCGACTCGCGCCACCGCGTCATCACCTTCGAGGGCTGCCCGAATGTGGCCGGCGTGGCCCGCGACACGTTTGATAAGCTGGAGCTACGCAATATTGAGGTGGTGGAAGGCAATATCGACGACACCCTCGCTCCTGCCCTGGCCGCGCTGCCGGTGCCCATCGACTTTGCTTTTTTCGACGGCAATCACCGCTACGAGCCTACGCTGCATTACTTCGAGCTGTGCCTGCAGCACCGGACCGATGAGTCGGTGTTCGTATTCGACGACATCCACTGGTCGGCAGACATGGAGCGGGCCTGGGAAGTCATCAAAGCGCACCCCGAGGTGACGCTGACGGTCGACCTGTTCTACATCGGCCTGGTTTTCTTTCGGAAGAACCAGCCCAAGCAGCACTTCTGGCTGCGAACGTGAGCCAACTCCCCATCCGTCATCCTGAGTGCAGCGAAGGACCTTACCACGTTTGTGATGCCTGCACGGCAAGCTACATCAACGTGATAAGGTCCTTCGCTGCGCTCAGGATGACAGACGCTACAAACTACGGTAGCTGATTCAGCTCCACTTCGCCGCGGTCCTGAATGGCCTGGCGCACGCGCGTGAGCTTCATCAGCAGGGCTTCCAATTGGTCGAGGGGCAGCATATTGGCGCCATCGGAAAGGGCCGTGGCGGGCGTGGGGTGGGTTTCGATGAACAGGCCGTCGGCCCCCACGGCGATGGCGGCTTTGGCAATGGTTTCGATGAGGGCGGGCTGGCCGCCGGTCACGCCGCTGGCTTGGTTGGGCTGCTGCAGCGAGTGCGTCACGTCCATCACCACGGGCACCTCGAAGCGGCGCATGGTGGGCAGGTTACGGAAATCGACCACCAGCTCGGAGTAGCCGAACGAGTTGCCGCGCTCGGTGAGAATAACGTTTTCGTTGCCGGCCTGGCGCACCTTGTCCACGGCCCATTTCATGGCCTCACCGCTCAGGAACTGGCCTTTCTTGATGTTGACCACCTTGCCGGTCTGGGCGGCGGCCACCAGCAAATCGGTCTGCCGGCATAGGAAAGCCGGGATTTGCAGCACATCAACGTACTCGGCCGCCAGCGCAGCTTCGGTCGATTCGTGGATGTCCGTCACGGTGGGCACGCCGATTTCGCGCCCTACTTTTTGCAGGATGCGCAGCGCCGTTTCGTCGCCAATGCCGGTGAAGGAATCCAGCCGCGAGCGGTTGGCCTTGCGGTACGAGCCCTTGAAAATGTAAGGAATCTGGAGCTTGTCGGTGATGTGCTTGATGCGCTCGGCGATGCGCAGGGCCATGTCCTCGCCTTCGATGACGCAGGGCCCGGCCATGAGAAAAAACTGGCCGGAATTGGTATGGCGGAAGTGCGGGAGGGTATTGGCGAGGGCTTGGAGCATGGCGGTCAGTAGTTAGTGGAGGGTAATAAGTAGCAAGTAGTGAGCTTGGTATTGGTGATAAGCCGTAATCCCAAGCTGCTCTTGCTTCTTAATCTGTAAACAAACGCATTAGTCGCGGAGACTTGCGGATAAAATATTGAATGGCAGCCAGTACAATGCCGGCTGTGGCGAGAGCGGCGTAAGCGGTTAATGTATCTTCAGTGTACTGACGGTTTGCGTCCGGCAATTGATTTTTTGGATAAACCTGATTCCTTCTCGTCGCCCACAAATAGCCGAAGAACAGCGCAATCAATAGCTGCGCAACCATAACCACATTGGCTAGAAGCTTAGCAAAACGAGTTGAAACTTTAAGCATCTACTCTAGGCTTCTTTTTCAAACAAATAAACAACTCCCGCCCCTGCCGGGGCCGGAGCGAATTGGTAGCGGTTTCGAAATGCCGAAACTCGAAGTAAGGCGCAAAGTATTCGCGGTATTCGTCTTTGCTGCCACCAAACGGCGGCTCCTGCACCGGCCCGAAATCGGTATCGAAGAGCAGGCCCATGAGGGTGCCGCCGGGGCGCAGCAGGCGGGTGCACTGCCGGGCGTAGGCCGGGCGCAGGCCGGGATTGAGGGCGCAGAAAAACGTCTGCTCCACAATTAAATCGTAGGGCGGGTCGTTGGGCAGGGTAAAAAAATCGGCCAGCAGCAGGTGCTCGGTTGGGAAATCGGGCACGCGGGCGGCCAGGGCGGCCAGGGCTTCGGGGGCAATGTCGGCCACGAAAACCTGGCGGAACCCCAGCTGGTGCAGGTACTCGGCCTCGTAGGCGCGGCCGGCCCCGGGAATGAGGATGCGCGGCTGCCGGGCCACGTCGAGCTGGTCGAAATAGGCGCGCAGCGGCGGGGTGATGGCGTGGGCGTCCCAGCCGTCGCGGCCGGTGGCGTAACGTGCTTGCCAGTAGGCGGCATCGAAGTTGGGTAAAACCGTTTCCATTCAGCCAAAGTATAGGAGAAAGTTGCCAGGGCAGCAAAGTCCCCTATTTTTACGCCAAAGGTACGTGCCGCAGTGCGCCACGGACCGCGAATTTTCTTACGCTTCTTTTCGCTTAACTATTCCCGCATGGACCCTAACGAAACCCCCGAACCTCGCTCCAACAACAGCCGCGTCCTGCTCTGGGTTGCCCTCGTGCTCGTGCTGCTCGGCATCAACGGGGTCCTGTTCTACCTCAACCAGCAGAAGGGGCAGAAAAACGAAGAGCTGACCACCGAGGTGAAAGCCAAGGACAGCAAGCTGCAGGAGCAAATCAAGCAGTACGAAGCCTTAAAGGCTGATTTTGAGCGCCAAAGCCAGGAGCTGCAAGCCCTGGGCCTGAGCAACGACTCGCTCGAAGCCAAGATTGCCAGCGTGAACGCCGACTTGCTGAAGCTCCGCTCCTTCCGCGCCGGCAGCTTCTCCATTGCCCAGCAAAACCTGTTCAAGCAGCGCGCCCAGAACCTGGAAGGCCAGCTCCGCAAAAAGGACGAGGACATTTCCCAGCTGAAAAAAGACAACGAAACGCTCTACACCGAAACCACCACGCTGAAGGAGAAGCAGAACAAGCTCACCGACACCATCAGCACCATTGCCCGCACCAACCGCGAGCTGTCGGACAAGGTGTCGGTGGCCTCGCGCCTGCAGGCCGACAACATTCACGTCGCCATCATCACCTCGAAAAACAAGGAAAAAGAAGACGACAAGGAAGAATTCAAGGCCAAGCGCGTGGAAAAGGTGAAGGTGACCTTCAACCTGGCCCGCAACGACGTGTCGCCCAAGGAAACCAAGGCCATCTATATGCGCATTCTGGAGCCCGATGGCGCGGCCCTCTACAACCTGAGCACCGGCGGCGGCACTTTCACCGTGGATGGCCAGGAGGCCTTCTACACCCAGAAGCAGGACGTGGTGTATGACAACACCCGCCAGAAAGTGGAATTCGTGTACGCCAAAGGCGCCGAATACAAGAAAGGCTCGCACACGGTGGAGCTCTATGAGAGCGGCCAGCTGATGGGCAAAACGACGTTCACGCTGAAGTAGACCACGGGTTCGCTCGGATTTAAGCGGATTTCACGGATTTTATGGACGCATAAACAAGCCACTTTCAAGCCCGCCGGAATCAATAAAAAAGCCGCTACATGAGCGGCTTTTTTTATTGTCTTACTCCACCGCCAGGCGCTGGGCCGGGCCAGCCCCGCGCAGCAGGTAGAGCCCGGCGGGTAGGCCCTGTAGGTCGAGCGCGGCCTCGGGGCCGGCCGGGGCGGGGTAGCGGCGCACGGTGCGGCCCAGCGCATCGGTCAGGGCCAGCGGCGC
>NZ_BAAGWC010000023.1:0-64754 GCF_054780555.1 Hymenobacter daeguensis | reverse complement strand
CCAATCCGCGCCCACTGCGCGTCGGTCAACAAATACTCCATGCTCAAACATAACTACTACTGTTAACGCTTCCTAATATCTTGCTCGATTTGTTCGAGGCTGTTTTGGCTGAACGAACGATTTTTAAAATAAGCCGCAGCAAGCGCATTTACCCGAAGCGGCAACCGCAGACAGTGCGTGCCAAATGGCTGGCCACTGAAACTGAGCGCCGCAAATTCCCACTCTGCTTCGGTGGGCAAGCGGTACTCCAAGCGGAGGTAGCTGACATCCGTGGAGTCCGGATGATGATTGAGTTGGTTGAAAATAGTTGTCGCGGTACGGCTGCGCCAGCGGCAAAAAGCCTCAACCTGCTCCCGACTAATGCCCACCACCGGGAAACAGTGATAGAACGGGTCGCCATAATAGGCAGGAACCGGCTGCGCCGCAGCCACGGGCTGGGCAGCGTTGTTCCACGAGCCGATAGTTGAGGTTTTTTCCTGGTACAGCTTCCATTCCAGGTTAGTAACCTCAACTTCGTCAATGCCGAACCCGGTATTGCTCAGCGGGACAATACCGGGGCCAAGCTGTTGAGCAGGCCACCTCGCAAAGCTGGGCACGGCAAACGTGTCCCGGCAAGATTTTGCCGATGGCTGAAAATGAATGGCTGTAAAATCATTAGCCCCTTGGGCGGCAGTCCAAGTGGAGGAGCCAGACGTATTCAGGCCAGTAGTGGCGCTAAACTGTCCGGGCAGGGTGCTGCTGGGTGGCTGTCGCGATGAGTAGCAGGAACTTAGTCCCAGTAGCAGAAAAACAAACCATCGGCTAGACCGGCCCAACGCAGCTACCATATTAAATTACAAGGCAACTCATCGCCTAAAAATCCCCCATTTTGAAATAATGGCTGTTACGTGGCCGGGTTGGCAATATCGCAGCAGTGGGTCCGGACTCAAAACTCGCTGCGGTCGTACCAGCTGCGCATGCGCCAGGGCTCGTTGCGGTTTTTGCGCACCAGCACCAGCCGGGCCGTGCCGGACCCGCTGAACCGCTCGGCATCGCGCTGCTCGATGGTGAGCAGAAAGGAGCGCTCCACGCTGGCCAGCGTGTCGGAGGAAACGGTGTCGGAGGCGGGCAGGTACTGCGTCCACTGCAGGTTGGTGGAGCGGGCGGCGCGGAAGAGGCGGTACGTCGTGTTGGCATCCACGTCGCGGGTCCAGGAGCGGTCCACGTTGGCGGCAAAGTCGCGGTAGGTGAACCGGAAGCCCGGGGCCAGCAGCTGGCCGTAGAGTGTGGAATCGCGCAGCTGGTAGGCCGCCCGGAAACGGTCGAAGAAGCCCCGCACGTAGATGGGGTTACCCAGCAGCTCGTTCTGGTCGGCGGGCACCTCATCCAGGGCCGGCGCGAAAGGGTTGCAGGCCGGCACCAGCAGCACCAGCACAATGCCGGCAAGCAGGACAACGGGAAACGACAAGCGGGGGGCCAACCTCATAAGGCGAAATATACGATTTGCTTAATAAACAACGGATAAGCCACCGTAAAATTTCTTTAAGGTCCGGCTTATTTCGGCCAGTATGCGTAGCGGCGCGTCGATTTCAGGCGTAGCGTGCGGCCATCCCAGGTGGTTTGGCGCAGCAGCACATTGGGGTAGGCTTTGGCAAACCAGTACACGTTTTCCTTATCGGGAGCCAGGGCCACGGCCACGCGCCAGGCGGGCTCGGGGGCATCGGCGGGTGGGGCTTCGGTGGTGGCCAGGCGGGCCTGATAGTACTGCGGCGGCGTGGCCCGGTTGGTTTGCTGCAGGTCGAGCACCACCAGCTCAAAGGCTGGCTTTTGCTCAAATTTCAGGGCGCGCAACGTATAGGGCAAGGCATCTTCGAGGAAGATGTCGCGGCGCAGGTCGCGGCTGTTGTCGCCCTCACCGTCCCAGTACGAGTGGTACCACATTTCAAAGTTCACCCCGTCGTCGATGATGGATTTGAACGTGTTGCCGCACCATTCCTGCGAGGAGCTCGACATCTTATACAAGGCCACGGGCTGGTCGCGGCGGAAAAACAGCGACGTGAGGTAGTGGTACGGATACTGGTCGGTGGGAATGCTGCAAAACTGGTTGATTTTCATCACCGGGAACAAGTCAGTCCGCTGGTAGTCATCCGTTTTCACGTTGAACTCCTGGTTGAACTCTTCCTTCACCGTAATCTGCGTGTACTCAAACGTGCGCTTTTTCTTGTAAACCGTGCGCTCCGCATCGTAGGTAGCCACTTCGGCCAGGCCATCTTCCCAGTATTTGCCCATGGCCCACTCCTGGTTGAAATGCGGCATCACGGCCTGCAGGGCATGGGCCGAAGTAGGAGCTTTGGCGCTTTCCTTCAGGTCGTCGGGGGTGCCGCAGCCAGCCACAAACACGCCCAGCAACAAGACTAACGGACCAATAGAGCGAAGCATAGAAACGAAATGAGGGGATAAATATAGTCGGCTTGCGTACTATTCTACGGCTGTGCGGCAGCATTGGCCAAGTCAGGCGGCCCCCCGCGCCAGGCAGCCAGGTCTTCGGCCGTGTCCACATCGCGCAGCTCCGGCAGCAGGGCCACGCGCAGGCCCAGCCGACGGGCATCGGCCAGGGTATCGGCCAGTACCGAACCGGTGCTCCAGGCTTTGTGCTGGAACAGCTCAGGCCGGAGCTGCCGCAGGCCCAGCAGGTAGTAGCCGCCGTCGGTGGCGGGGCCCAGCACCACATCGTGGGCTTCAAGCTGCACAAATGCCTCGCGCAGGTGTGCCGCCTCCAGGCCCGGGCAGTCGGTGCCGATGATGGCCACCCGCTCTGCCCCGGCTGCAAAAGCAGCGGCGAAGGCGGCGGCCATGCGAGTGCCCAGGTCGCCGGCCGGCTGGCAGCGGGCAGCCAGGTCGGGCCAGTGCCGGGCCTCTTCGGCGGTGGGGTGGGCGGTGGCGGCATCGGCCAGCCACACGGTGGCGGGCACGGCGGCGGCCACAATGGCCTGGTGCGTAATAGCCAGCAGCTCGTGGTAGGTGGCCAGCGCCCGGGCCTCGCCTACGCCGGCCGCCAAGCGGGTTTTGACGCGGCCCAGGGCGGGCACGCGGGCAAAAACCAGCAGGTGGGCAGCGGGCCCGGCCGGCCCGGATGGGGCTTCCGTTCGTTTACTCATATACTTTCTTGCCCCGCTTCAGCCAGGGACTCCACATGGCCGAATAAGGATGCACATTGGCCGTAGGCCCGGCGGCATTATACACCGGGTAGCCTTCATTCACCCACTCGAACAAGCCGCCGTAAAGGTTGCGTACCCGCTGAAAGCCGAGGGCGTGCAGGTGCTCGCCCAGCCGCTCGCTGCGCACGCCCACCGAGCAGTACACCACTACCGGCCGGGTGCGCGGCACATCGGCCAGCTGCTCGGCGGCCAGCGAATCGAAGTTCACGAAGCGCGCGCCCTGCAGGTGGCTCACCCGAAACTCGGCCGGGGTTCGCACGTCGAGCAGCAGCGGGGCGGTGGGCGTGGCCAGCTCCCGGGCCAGGGCGGCGGGTGCTACGGTAGGCACCGTGCGGTGGTAGAGCGTGCGCAGCAGCTGGTGGTAGAGCATATCGGGGTGGGCTTTGTCATCGGCGCGGCAGGCGCCGAGCACCAGCAGGCCGGCACTCAGCCCAATAGCAATCAGACGCCTGATACCTATCGATTGCAAAGCTTAACTGCGTCGGACGTGAATCCGGACCCGCTCGCCGTCTTCGGTGGTGGTGGGCTGCACGTCGATGCGGTCGGCCTCGTCATAATACGTGGCCAGGCCGCGCACAATGCCCACGGCCAGCCCGCCCATGCGGCGCGGCGACACGTAGTCAATCATCAGCTCGTTGGGCCCGAGGCGGCTGACTTCCAGCACGGGAGGGGCGTTTTCGGCGTGCTCCTGGCGCACGTGCTGGTGCATGGTCAGCTCGGTGTGCTCCAGCATGTCGAGGGTTTTCCACTCGGGCTTGAGCAGCTTCTGGTACATGTACATAAGGTCGGGCACCAGGTACTCGCCAAATTTCTCGTGCAGCTCGCCCACCGAGAGGCCGGTCATTTCGGCCGCGTGGCCCACCAGCGCATAAATGTGCTCGTCGGGGTACACGGTTTTGTGGTCGAATTCTACTTTGTCAAGGCCGGAGCGCTCCATCAGCTTTATCCAGGTGCTGTGGTCGTACTGGGTTTGCACGTAGCGTTTTAGCAACGTGAGAATGGTGCCGTGCATAGTAATACGGATTGCAAGCGGGGGGTTAACAAGCAATTACCGCCTGCCAGCCGCGCGGCGACCAACAGGCGGTAATGCGTTCATTTCCGAAAGGTAGCACCAAACCGTTTGGCTGGAAATAGCCGGTCTTCAACAATTCCTTAGATATTTCCAACCACCGTCATCGTGCTCAGCGTGGGGTTTACGCTGCCGCCGGCGGGCTCCACCGTCATGGCAAAGGTCTGGGCGCTGGCAATGTCCTTCATGTGCTGGAGGCCTTCGCCGGTGGCCGTGGCCACGGTCAGCACGCCGGCATCAATCGGCTTGCCTTTGTCGAGGGCCCAGAGCTGGTACTGCTTGCCGCTGGGCAGGGCCGGCAGGCTGCGCACGTCCACGTACACCTTGTGGGTGGCGGGGTTGAACAGCACGCGGGCATGGGCCGTGGGCGCGGTCTTGGTGCCAGCCAGGGCCACGGCGCGGAATTCGTCGTTGCGCAGCACCTGGTTTTCTTGGCGCAGGTCGTTCAGCTTGCGCTCGGCCACGGTGGTGGTGGTGGCAAACTGCGCTTTCTCGTTCTGGAGCGCCACCAATTCCGAGTTGGCGCTTTTCCAGTTCGTGTACAGCAGCGCATTGCCTAACAGGCTCAGCAGCAAGGCCACGGAGGCGGCAATGGCCCAGGAACGGCTGGCGGGCGCTTCGGCCGGAGCGGCGTACAGGGGCCGCACATTGGCTTCTGCCGCCGGGGCGCCGATGGTTTGCGCGGCCACGGCATCTACTTCCTGGCGCAGGCTGGCATTGGCCGCCGGAGCGGCTATCTGGGCCAGCACGTTGGTCAGCACCCGCTCACGCATGCCGGCGGGGGGAGTCATGGCGTGCGCCTCGGCATAGAAACCCAATGCAGCCTGTACCTGCGCCAGCTCCTCCCGAATGGCGGGGTGCGCGGCGGCTTGCGCTTCTACCCCGGCCTGCTCGGCGGGGGAAAGCTCGCCCAGAGCGTACTGCTCCAGGATGCCCGATTCAATATATTCTTGGAAATTTTCCACGTTCGGTTTAGCGAATAAGTTTGCTTAGGACTTTGATGGCCGTGCGGGCACGGGTCTTCACGGTCCCCAGGGGGATGTTGAGTTCCTCGGCGACTTCACTCTGCGTGAAGCCTTCGAAATAGAGTAGGTCGATAATCTGACGCTGCTCGGGCACCAGCTGCCTGGTGATTTCCTGCAGGCCAATGTGCTCGGGGCGGAAGCTGGTCGGAGCGGCCGTGCGCTGGGCCGTCAGGCTGTCGTCCAACCCCTGAGTGCGACTACCTACGCGGTGCTGCCGGGAGCGGATTTTATCGATGCTCAGATTTCGACAAATGTTCAGCACCCAGGTGAAGAGGCGGCCCTTGCTGGGGTCGTAGCTGGCAAAGGCGTGCCAGATTTTGACCAGGGCTTCCTGCAGCACGTCTTCCGATTCATCCTCGGCTTTCACAATGCGGAAGATGACGCCATAGAGCGCCGCGGAGTACCGTTCATAGAACAGTGTCATCGCCGACTCGTCGCGGGCCTGCAGGCGCCGCACGAGCTCCGCCTCAGCGGCGGGGGGCAGAGAAATGAGAGAAGTATCGGACACGGGAGTGACTGAAAGTGAATAATGAAGCCGAAAACGACGCCATGCTATGGGCACGAAAATACGCGCCGCCGCGCAACTTGCTTCTATACGGCACCACGCCGGCAATAGCCAAGGCACGGCCGCACCCCGGGAACCGTTGGCCGAAGGCCGGGGTTGCCCACTGCTGAGCTGCTTCCGACGGCCTCACACCCGCCCCAAACCAGCTTCTGCACCCTTGCCTGTACCTTTCGGGCTCCGTTTCTTCTTTTTCTGAGCTATGTCCATCGAATCAATAAATCCGCACACCGGGCGCACCCTGCGCCGCTTCCCCCCCTTTGGCTGGGCCAAAACCGAAAAGATGCTGGCCCAGGCCCACAAGGCGGCGCCGACCTGGGCCGCCACGTCGTTTGCCCACCGGGCCGGGGTGCTGCGCCGGGCCGCCGCCCTGCTGCGCGAGCGCCAGCACGAGCTGGCCCGCCTCATGGCCCTCGAAATGGGCAAGCCCGTGGCCGATGGCCGCGCCGAAGCCCTGAAATGCGCCACCTGCTGCGACTACTACGCCGAGCACGCCGCGAGCTTCCTGGCCGATGAGCTGATTGCAACCGACGCCGCCCGCAGCTTCATCAGCTACCAGCCGCTGGGCGTGGTGCTGGCCGTGATGCCCTGGAACTTCCCGCTGTGGCAGGTGGTGCGCTTTGCCGCCCCGGCCCTGATGGCCGGCAACGTGGGCCTGCTCAAGCACGCCTCCAACGTGCCGCAGTGCGCGCTGGCGCTCGAGAAAATATTTCACGATGCGGGCCTGCCGCCGACCTGTTTCCGCACCCTGCTCATCGAAACGGAGCTGATTGAAAAGCTCATTGCCGACGACCGGCTGGCCGCCGTCACGCTCACGGGCTCCGAGGGCGCGGGCGCGGCGGTGGCCGCTGCCGCTGGCCGCCACATCAAGAAAACCGTGCTGGAGCTGGGCGGCTCCGACCCGTTCATCGTGCTGGCCGATGCCGACCTGGCCCTGGCCGCCAAAACCGCCGCGCAAAGCCGCATGATAAACGCCGGCCAGAGCTGCATCGCGGCCAAGCGCTTCATCGTGGAGAAGCCGGTGCTCCGGGAATTCATCAATCAACTGAAAACGCATCTGCTGGCCTTCCGCCCCGGCGACCCGCTCGACGAGGCCACCCAATACGGCCCGCTGGCCCGCCCCGACCTGGCCGACGAGCTGACGAGGCAGGTGCAGGACTCGGTGGCCAAAGGCGCCAAAGTGGAGCTGCACGGCGGCCAGGCCAAGCCCGGCACCGCCCTGTTCCGGCCCATGATTTTGTCGAACGTGAAGCCCGGCCAGCGGGCTTACACCGAAGAGTTTTTCGGGCCCGTGGCCCTGGTGCTCGAAGCCAAAAACGCCGCCGATGCCGTGCGGCTGGCCAACGACTCCCGCTTTGGGCTGGGCGCGGCCGTGTGGACGCGGGACCCGAAGAAAGGCGAGGCAATGGCCCGCCAGATTGAAAGCGGGGCCGTGTTTGTGAACGGCCTGGTGAAATCCATGCCCGAGCTGCCGTTTGGCGGCGTGAAAAAGTCGGGCTACGGCCGCGAGCTTTCGTACCTGGGCATCCGGGAGTTTGTGAACCAGAAGTCGGTTTGGGTGGGCAAGGAGGTAGCGCCGGTGGCCAAAACCGAATAATGGCAACTACAACAAAGAACGCCCGTCAGGCTGAGCGAAACACTCAGTCTGACGGGCGGTTTTTGTGCTGGTGGTTTTATTTAGCAATACCCCATCACGCGGTAGATGGCGTAGCCGGCCATTTCGTGCAGCAGCACGCTCAGGCGGCCCAGGGCTTCTACATCCGGCACCAGCCAGAACACGGGGCCGCCGTGCAGGCCGGTGTTGCGAAAATCGGCCGGAAAGGGTGCCGGGTGCAGCCCTGCCTTGGCAAAGCAGCCCAGCGCGCGGCGCTGATGAAAAGCGGAAGTCACGAGCACCAGCTTTTTGACCTCCGGATGCTGCGCCAGCAGCTCTCTGGTGAACTGGGCGTTTTCGCGGGTGTTGCGGCTCCGCTCTTCCAGCAGCAGGTGGCGCCGGGGCACGCCGGCCAGGCGCAGCAGGGTAGCCAGCTCGGCGGCTTCGGTGGTGGTGCGCGGGTCGGTGGAGCCGGTGCCGCCCGAGATGATGATGCGCCGCACGCGCCCGGCCCGATACAGCCACAGCGCGTTGGTGAATCGGTCGGCACCCCGGCTGAGGTACACCCGGTCGTGGGGCGCATTGTCGGCGGTGATGCCGGTGAGCAGCACGGCGGCATCGGCGGGCGCTACAGCAGCCAGCGGCACGGCGGGCAGCTCCCAGGCTTGCAGGGCCAGGTTCACCAGGACATTGTTGCCGCCCAGCAGCAGCAGCGCGGCCGCTGCCCACAGCCAGCGGCTGCGCCAGCGCCCGAGAGGCCTGGCTACCAGTGCGGCAACGAGCAGCGCCATGAGCCAGGCACCCGGCGAAAAAACAACCAGCAGGAGTTTGGAGAGCAGGAAAAACACGCCCAAAGGTAGGCCGGCTACGCGGTGTGCGGCATGAAGGCCCGCAGCCGGTCGAGCTGGGCGCGCACTTCGGCTTCGGTGGTCAGGTTGTCGCACTCCAGCATGCGGCCCTGGCAGTAGCTCACGAAAAACGGCGCGACTTTTTCCTGCATCATCTTGCGGGCCACGGGGTTCTGGTCCGAGTCGAGGCGCAGAAACAGGATGCTTTCGTTGCCGGGCTCGTCCACGAATTTGGCAAACGGCGGGGCCAGCGCCTCGCAGATGGCACAGTTGGCGGAAGTGAATTTGGCAAACACCTTCAGGTGCTCGTGCGTGAGGCGGCGCAGGTGCTCGTCGTCGGTGTCCACGACGTGTTTGCGTTCTTCTTCGGTCATACAAAACGGGATTGAGCTCCCTTAAACTCCATCCCGTTTGCAGAAGTTGCTCCGGGTTATTTCCGCAGCAGCAGTTCCCGGATGTATTTCACCGGCGCGCTGCCATAGCTGAGAAAGTTTTCGTGAAAGGCTTTGAGGTCGAAGTCGTTGCCTTCCTTCTTTTTCAATTCCTCGCGCAGGGCATAAATCTCGGAGTAGCCGGTGAAGTAGCTGCTGAGCTGCACCTGGCTCAGCGTGGCCCGCAGCCACTTGCCCCGGGCCTCGGCTTCTTCCTGAAAGCCCTCGCGGCGCAGCATCTTCACCACGTCCTGCTCGCTCATGTTATCCACCTGAATGGCGTGGTCGATGACGGCGTTCAGCGTCGAGCGCATGTTCCACTTGTCCCACAGCAGCCACATTTCGTCGGAGTTGCTGCCGTAGCCGTTTTCCAGCATCATGCGCTCGGCATACACGGCCCAGCCCTCCACCATGGCCCCGTTGCCGAAGATGCTTTTCACCAGCGACGGCGAGCGGTTGGCGTACACCAGCTGCGTGTAGTGGCCGGGAATGGCTTCGTGAATGTTGAGAATCTGCAGCGTGTAGTCGTTGTATTCGCGCAGGTAGCTTTCGGCCTGGGCGGGCGTCCAGTCGGCCGGAATCGGCTCCACGTTGTAGTAGGTGTTGGCGCCCTTGTCGTAGGGGCCGGGGGCCGACACGCTGGCCCCCGCCCCGCTGCCGCGCATGTAGAGCGGGGTTTCGCGCACCACCAGCGGCTTGGTGGGGTCCTGGGTGAGCAAATTGTGGTCGTTGACAAAGGCCACCAGCGTGGGAATCTGGCGCTTCACGGCGTCCACGAAGCCGTCGCGGGGGGCGTGTTTCAGCGTGAGCTGGTTGACGACGGCCGTAATCAGGGCCAGCGTATCGGCCGGGGCCGGCTGGCCGGGGAAGTATTTGGGGTAGAGCCGGGCGGCGCGGTGGCCCATGTCGTGCAGCAGCTCGGCCTTGTGCTGCAGGGCCTGCTGGTAGATTTCGGCCGCCGTGAAATGCGACTGGATTTCGTAGGCAAACTTCCGCTCAAACAGCTCCCGGCCGATGCGGAAGGACCGGAACGCAGGCTTGCTCAGCACGTCGTTTTTCAGGAAGTCGATGTAGCCCTGCACGGCCGTGCGCGTGGCCGCGATGCGCGCCGCCAGCACCTTTTTCTCGGCCTCGCTCAGGCCGGACTTCTTCACCGAATCGGCCAGGGCCGCGCTGAAAACCGCCAGGCCGCCCTCGTTCTGCCTGATGCCCAGCGTGGTGTGCTCTTTGGTGGGGTTGCTGATGTTGGCTTGGGCGGCGGCGTAATACTCGGCCGCGTGGCCGATTTTGTCGGAGATGTTGCGCAGGCGGCGGTCGAGCGGATAGTGCCGGCCGTTGAGCAAATCGCCCACCGCAGCGCCGAGGTTGTAGCTGGCCGGGTTCCACTGCCAGGTCCGGAGCGTGTCGGTGTACCAGCGCTCGGCGCGCAACTCGTTGCGCAGCAGGCGCAGGTCAATCTGGTTGTTGGGCGAGAGGCTGTCGGGCGAAAATTTGCCCAGCGCGGCCAGGTAGTGCTGGCTGAAAGTGGCGTCGCGCTGCCGCTGGGCGGCGTCGGGAATGACCAGCAGCGAGTCGTATCTGTGGTAGCCCTGGCTGGAGGCGTAGTCGGGGTTTTGCTGCCAGAAGGCTTCGATGAACTGGTTTTTGAAGGCATCGAACCGGGCATCGGCGGTGGAGCCGGTGGTGGTGGCGGGCTTATTGGGCTGGGAGCAGCCGGCGGCGGCCAACGCGAGCAATGAAAGGTAGCGGAGTTTCATAGGCGGAGTAGATGATGTAGAGACGCGACACTTCGCGTCTCCCCGTTGCTGATGTTATTGTGATGGCTGCGCAGATTTGCGCTGTACCGCTCGTTCAACGCCGAGACGCGAAGTGTCGCGTCTCTACAATCGTTTTGGCGAACTCTCCCAAAGGAACACCCCAAACCCGGCCCGTTGCAATGCGGGGCCGTAGGTTTGTCCCGGCTTTCGCCCATTCCGTACAAGCCCCATCTTCCCACCCAAACATTCCCCATGTCCACTTCCCGCATCGAACACGATTTCCTCGGCGAGCGCAGCCTGCCCGACACCGCCTACTACGGCATCCAGACCCTGCGCGCCCTCGAAAACTTCGCCATCACCGGCATTCCCATCAAGAGCGAGCCCCTGTTTGTGCAGGCGCTGGCGTATGTGAAAAAAGGGGCCGCGCTGGCCAACAAAGACCTCGGCGTGCTGCCCGCCAACATCGCCGATGCCATTGTGGCCGCCTGCGACCGGGTGGCCACCGGCGAGTTCGACAACCAGTTTCTGACCGACATGATTCAGGGCGGCGCGGGCACGTCGGTGAACATGAACGCCAACGAAGTCATCGCCAACGTGGCCCTCGAAATCATGGGCCACCAGAAGGGCGAGTACCAGTTCTGCCACCCCAACAACCACGTCAACTGCTCGCAGAGCACCAACGACGCCTACCCCACCGCCTTCCGTATTGCCCTCAACAACAAGCTGGTGGGCTACCGCGAAACGCTGGTGGAGCTGGCCGACGCCTTCGCTCAGAAGGCCGAGGAATTCCGCGACATCCTCAAGATGGGCCGCACCCAACTGCAGGATGCTGTGCCGATGAGCATGGGCGACGAGTTCCGCGCCTTCGCCACCAACCTGCGCGAGGAGCTGCTGCGCATCGACGACTCGCGCCGGCTGATTGACGAAATCAACATGGGCGCCACCGCCATCGGCTCGCGCATCAACGCGCCCACCGGCTACCCCGAGGCCGTGACCGAGCACCTGCGCCAGATTACGGGCCTGAATCTGAGCCTGGCCGGCGACCTGTTCGAAGCCACCTACGACACGGGCGCCTACGTGCAGCTCTCCGGTGTGCTCAAGCGCACGGCCGTGAAGCTCAGCAAAATCTGCAACGACCTGCGCCTGCTCTCGTCGGGCCCGCGCACGGGCATCAACGAAATCAACCTGCCGCCCCTTCAGCCCGGCTCCAGCATCATGCCCGGCAAGGTGAACCCCGTGGTGCCCGAAGTGGTGAACCAGACGGCCTTCTACGTCATCGGAGCCGACCTCACGGTGACCATGGCGGCCGAGGCTGGCCAGCTGCAGCTCAACGTGATGGAGCCGGTTATCAGCTTCGCGCTGTTTACGTCCATTTCTTACATGACCAACGCCTGCCGCACCTTGCGCGACAAGTGCGTCATCGGCATCACGGCCAACAAGGAGCACGCCGAAAACCTGGTGCGCAACAGCATCGGCATCGTCACGCAGCTCAACCCGGTGATTGGCTACGAAGCCTCGGCCGAAATTGCCAAGGAGGCCCTGAAAACCGGCAAGTCGGTGCACGACATTGCCGTGACCGAGCGCGGCCTGCTCACCCAGGAAAAATGGGATGAGATTTTCACGTTCGAGAACCTGATTCGGCCGGTGTTTATGAAGTAGGGGCGCGTGGCGGCGGCTCGCCATTGAACGGCATGCTGAGCGAAGCCGAAGCATCTCTACCGCATAACTAACTCCCGAGTAATGGGTTAGAACTGAAGCGAAGATGCTTCGGCTCCGCTCAGCATGCCGTTTCTGTTTAATTCTCCCTCCGGTCAACGCTCTTTCACTCCCCCCATGCGCCCCCTGCTCCTACTCGCCTTATTTCTGCTCACCGCCACCGCTGCCCGCGCCGCCCGCGTCGATACCCTGGCCATTCCGAGCGCGGCCATGCACAAAACCTACCGCGCCGCCGTGGTGCTGCCGGCTTCTTATGCGAAGAATAAAAAGGCCAGCTACCCGGTGCTGTACCTGCTGCACGGGGCCTGGGGCCATTTCTCTAACTGGCTGAGCAAGACGCCCGACAAGCAGCTGCTGCACCGACTGGCCGACCAGTACAACCTGATTATCGTGACCCCGGAAGGCGAAACCTTCAGCTTCTACCTCGACAGCCCGGTGAAGGCCGACAGCCAGTTCGAAACCTACCTCACGAAAGAAGTCATCCCGGCCATCGACCAGGCCTACCGCACGGTGCGCGACCGCAAGGGCCGCGTCATCACGGGTCTGTCGATGGGCGGCTTCGGCTCGCTCTACCTCTCGGCCCGCCACCCCGATTTGTATTGCGCCGCCGGCAGCATGAGCGGGGCGCTGGAGCTGAGCAGCGCCAACCGCAACTTCACACCGGAGGAAACGGCCTGGCGCAACAAAAACCTGGCACCCATTCTCGGCTCCGAAGCCGAAAACCCTGCGTTTTTCAGCAGCAACTCGGTGGTAGGAATGGCCGACCGGATTCACGCCAACGGCCTGCCCATTATTTTCGACTGCGGCGTGGACGACGGCCTCATCGAAATCAACCGCGAGATGCACCGCCGGCTGGTGTACAACCACACGCCCCACGACTACACCGAGCGCCCCGGTGCCCACAACTGGGACTATTGGCAAACGGCCCTGCCCTACCAGGTGCTTTTTCTGACGCAGGTATTGAAGGCCAACGGCACAGCTGTTCCGTTCTAAGCAAGGTCCGGCGCGTACCCCCCGCCCGGGCTTTGCCGTACAGGACCGCATACCTTCCGGTTCCGGCTCATGTGCACCAACCTCTTCCCGCGACTGCTGCTGCTGGCGCTGCTTGCCGGCTGCGGCAACAAGCCCGATGGCACGCCCTACGGCGTGAACCCCGACAAGCATCCCGACGGCCACTCGCGGGCTGCCGCCGACAGCATCCGGTACGACCATTACAAAAAAGGCATGCCCAAAGGCGCCGAAGTCAACGCCATCAGCAACGGCGGCACGCAGGGCCAGCACGGGCACACGCACGGCGTGCGGTAGCCGGGCTGTGGCAGGGGCGCGAGTGCTTACGGCCTGCCAAAGCCCGGCGATGGGGCAGCCGTGCGCGGCGGCTATCTTTGAATTTCGCAACTCGCCAATCTTATGAATGCCCTCTCGCTCGACGATTTCTACCAGCATTTTGCCGCCACTACCAATGTTGAGCTAAGCACCTTGCTCCCGCCGGACATTCAGCGCGAAATCGGCCACTTCAACGTCTTCAACATCGCCGACCTGACCCCGAAGGGCCGCGAGAAGCCGCCCATGTCTTATGACCGGCGCGCCTACTACAAAATCAGCCTGAGCCGCGGGCACAAGCGGTTTGAGTACGCCGACAAGGTCATCAGCATTACGGGCAATGCCCTGCTGTTTGCCTCGCCCAAAATTCCCTACCACTACCTGCCCCTGGAGCCCACGCAGGCCGGCCACTTCTGCATCTTCACCGATGCGTTTTTGCTGCCCGCCAAAAGCGGCGTGGTGCTCGATGAGCTGCCGATTTTCAAGGCGGGCGGCGTCCCCATCTTCGAGGTTTCCGATGCGGAGTATGCCGAGCTGAACACCATCTTCGAGAAGATGACGCGGGAAATCGGCTCCGGCTATGCCTTCAAGTACGACTTGATTCGCAACTACGTGCTGGAGCTGATTCACAGCGGCCAAAAGCTGCAGCCCGCCACCGCGCTCTACCCCGCGCACAGCGCTTCGGCCCGGGTGACGTCGCTCTTTGGTGAGCTGCTCGAACGGCAGTTCCCCATCGAAACGCCCCAGCAAAAGCTGCAGCTCCGCACGGCCAAGGAATACGCCGACCGGCTGGCCGTGCACGTCAACCACCTGAACAAAGTGCTCAAGGAGAACACCGGCCGCACCACCACCGAGCTCATCGGCAGCCGCGTCGTTCAGGAAGCCAAGCTCCTGCTCAAGCAAACCAACTGGAACATTTCGGAAATCTCCGACAGCCTGGGCTTTGCCGAAGTCGCGCACTTCTCCAATTTTTTCAAGCGCCATACCTCGTTTTCGCCAGCGGCATTTCGGGCGTGATGCAGCGCGGACTTCATAGTCCGCGTCGGCGGCGCAAGCCCCCCTGGCCAACCGGCGCGGGGGGGGGGAGTGCAGAATGTGCCGGCTACTTTGAATTTCGCAACAATCGGATTGCCGGACGCAAACACCCCGCGTTGGCAGCGCCGGACCTTTGTGCGGTAATCTTTCTCCCGCACAACGACATGAACATTCACCACAACACCATCCTCATCACCGGCGGCGGCTCGGGCATTGGCCTGGCCCTGACCGAGCGCCTGCACGCCGCCGGCAACACCGTGCTGATTTGCGGCCGCGACGCCGCCAAGCTGGAAGCTGCCGCCGGGCGCCTGCCCGGCCTGCGCACGCTGGTCTGCGACGTGGCCCGGCCCGCCGAGCGCCAGCGCCTTTTCGAATGGGCCACAGCCGAAGCGCCCCGGCTCAACGTGCTGTTCAACAACGCCGGCATTCAGCGCGAGGTGCGGCTGGCCGAAAACGCCGAAGACTGGGCGGCCCGCGCCAATGAAATTGCCATCAACGTGGAAGCGCCCATGCACCTGACGGCGCTGTTTGGGGCGCATTTGCAGCGCCAGCCGGCGGCGGCTATTATCAACGTTTCGTCGGGGCTGGGCTTTGTGCCGCTGGCGCGGGTGCCCGTTTACAGCGCCACCAAGGCGGCCATGCACTCGTTCACGCAGTCGCTGCGCTGGCAGCTGGCCGGCACTTCGGTGCAGGTAGTGGAGGTGATTCCGCCGGCCGTGCACACCGAGCTGGGCGGCACCGACCATTCCTTCGGCGTGCCCCTGGCCGAGTATGCCGACGACGTGATGCAGCAGCTGGCCGCCGGCCATGCGGAAATTGCCTACCAATTCTCGGCCAAAGCCAGCCAAGCCAGCCGGGCCGAGCTGGACGGGATGTTTCAGACCCTGAACGGCCAGCGGGGCTAAGCCCGCTGCGCGGGCTTTCAACAATCCTCCGTCGGGCCGGTTTTTCCAGCCAACCATCCTTCCCCAACCCCCTGATGAAATACAACCTCCTGGGCCGCACCGGCCTCAAAGTTTCCGAGCTCTGCCTCGGCACCATGACCTTCGGCGCCGTGGGCGGCCGCTTTGCCGCCATCAACGGCGTGGACCAGGCCGGGGCCGATGCCCTGCTGAAGCGCGCCGTGGAAGCCGGCGTCAACTTCATCGACACGGCCAACATCTACACCGAAGGCCAGTCGGAAGAAATCACCGGCCAAGCCATTCATAACCTGGGCCTGCGGCGCGATTCCCTTATTCTGGCCACCAAAGTGCGCGGCAAGATGGGCGACGGCCCCAACGACGTGGGCCTCACCCGCCAGCACATCATGGCCCAGGTGGAGGGCAGCCTCAAGCGCCTGAAAACCGACTACATCGACCTCTACCAGACCCACTCCTACGACCCGCTCACGCCCCTGGAGGAAACCCTGCGGGCCCTCGACGACCTCGTGCGCCAGGGCAAGGTGCGCTACATCGGGGCCAGCAACGTGGCCGCCTGGCAGCTGATGAAAGCCGTGGGCATTTCGGAGCGCCAGCACCTGGAGCGCTACCAGTCGCTGCAAGCCTACTACACCCTGGCGGGCCGCGACCTGGAGCGCGAGCTGGTGCCCCTGCTGCAAGACCAGCAGCTGGGCCTGATGGTGTGGAGCCCGCTGGCCGGCGGCTTCCTCAGCGGCAAATACACACGCGAAAACCCGGCCGGCGAGGGCCGCCGCAGCGGTGGCTTCGACTTTCCGCCCGTGAACAAAAACCTGGCCTTCGACATCATCGACCGCCTCAAGCCGATGGCCGATGCCAAGGGCAGCACCGTGGCCACGCTGGCGCTGGCCTGGCTGCTGCACCATCCGGTGGTGAGCACGGTCATCATCGGGGCCAAGAAAATGGAGCAGCTCGAAGACAACCTCAAGGCCGTGGAGGTGCAGTTTACCCCCGAAGAGCTGAAGCAGCTGGACGAGGTGAGCCGGCTCAGCCCCGAATACCCCGGCTGGATGCTGAGCATGACCGGCGGCGACCGGCAGGCATAAGCCGAACTATCTTATACCAAAGGGCCCGTGGCGCATGCTACGGGCCTTTTGGTGCGCCCCTACTCGTACCACGGGGCCAGCGGCGGCGGCCACAATCGTTCGCGGAGTCTGCGCACCGGCAAGCTCAACATTCACTTCCGCCAGCTGTTTCCGCTCGAATTACCATTCCCCAACTCACACTTATGGAATACAGACAACTGGGGGCCTCTGGCCTGCAAATCCCCGTGCTGAGCTTCGGCACCGCCACTTTCGGGGGCGGCAACGAGTTCTTTAAAGCCTGGGGCAGTACCGATGTGGCCGAGGCCCGCCGCCTCGTCGACATTTGCCTCGAAGCGGGCGTCAACCTCTTCGACACGGCCAACGTGTACTCGCGCGGGGTGGCCGAAGAAATCCTCGGCAAAGCCCTGGAAGGCCGCCGCAACGACGTGCTGATTTCGACCAAAGCCACCTTCCCCATGAGCGACGGGCCGAACGATTTCGGCTCCTCGCGCCAGCACCTGCTCAGGGCCTGCGACGACAGCCTGCGCCGCCTCGGCACCGACCACATCGACATCTACCACCTCCACGGCTTCGACGCCCGCACGCCGGTGGACGAAGCGCTGCGGGCGCTCGACGACCTGGTGAGCAGCGGCAAAGTCCGCTACATTGCCTGCTCCAACTTCTCGGGCTGGCACCTGATGAAGTCGCTTTCGGTGGCGGAGCGCCACGGCTGGGCCCGCTACGTGGGCCACCAGGTGTACTACTCGCTCATCAACCGCGAGTATGAGTGGGAGCTGATGCCGCTGGGCCAGGACCAGGGCGTGGGCGCCATCGTCTGGAGCCCGCTGGCCAGCGGTCGGCTCAGCGGGAAGTTCCGCCGGGGCCAGCCCGCGCCGCCCGAAAGCCGCCTGCTGCAAGGCGGCGGCCAGGGCCCCGACGTGCCCGATGACTACCTCTACGGCATTGTGGACGTGCTGGACCAGCTGGCCGCCGAAACCGAAAAAACGGTGCCGCAGGTGGCCCTCAACTGGCTGTTGCAGCGCCCCACCGTCACGAGCCTCGTCTTCGGGGCCCGCAACGAGGAGCAGCTTCGCCAAAACCTCGGGGCCGTGGGCTGGAACCTTACGCCCGCGCAAGTGGCCCGCCTCGACGCGGCCAGCGCCACGCCGCCCATCTACCCCTACTGGCACCAGCGCGGCTTCCCGATGCTGAAGTCGTCGGTAGTGCTGTAAAGGCAGTACATCGCGGCTTTCGTCGAAACGTCATGCTGAGGACAGCCGAAGCATGACGTTCTTTTTTTGTGTGAACACAGCCCCCTGCACTTTCCGCAGCATCGCCGCATATCTTCGCCGCATGCATGCCTCCGCCTCCTGCGCGCTTGCTGCGGCTTTTGCCCTGCTCGCCTGCTCCTCCCAGCCCGCCGAAACCCAAACGCCGCCCACGGCCCGCGCCGCCAGCGCGCAGCAGCCAGCCAGCAGCCCTTTCCCCGAAACCTTCGAAAGCGGCTCGAAAGGCGCCTACGAAGAAGCCGATGAGCCGCTGGCCACCGGCACCTGGCATTTTGAGGACGCTCTCATCGGCAGCAGCCCGCAGGACCATAAAAACGGCGAGCGGGCGGCCCGCCTGCGCAACCTGGGCCGGATTTCGATGCGCTTCGATGCCAAAGCCGGGGTGCGGCGCATCACCGTTTCGGCCGCTGCCTATGGCACCGACGGGCCCAGCACCTGGGAGCTGTGGCTGAGCCGCGACGGCGGCCGCACCTACGCCCGCACGGGCTCGCCCATCACCACCAGCGGCCCGACGCTGGTGCCCCACGCGTTTGCCGGCGTAGCCAATGAGCCCATTCGGCTGGAAATCCGCAAAACCAGCGGCTCCAAAAACCGGCTCGACATCGACGACATCGTGCTCGAAACCGCCGCTGGCCCGGCCGCCGCCACCAATTCGGGCGTAACGGGCGGCTACTTTGAGAATCGGAATCAGCCGCAGCCGGCCCAAACTGCGCCTTCGGCAACTCAGCAACCCGTTCAGGGCACCGGCACCGGCACCGGCGTGGCCCAGGACCCCAACGATGCCAACTTGGCCCTGGGCAACCCCAGCGGCGCGACCTCCGACCCCGCCAATGCCAATAACTACCTGCTCGTCCACCCCGAATTCACCATCGGCTACAGCGCCGCGCGCGGCATTCCCAACTGGGTGAGCTGGCACCTCGACCAGGCCGACCTGGGCGAAGCGCCCCGCCAGAACAACTTCCGGCCCGACGCGGCCCTGCCCCGCCAGTTCTACCAGGTGACGCCCGCCAGCTACGCCCGCTCCGGATTCGACAAAGGCCACAACTGCCCCAGCGGCGACCGCACCGCCGACCTCGACGCCAACGCCAATACCTTCCTGATGAGCAACATGGTGCCCCAGGCCCCCAAAAACAACCAGCAAACCTGGGCCCACCTCGAAGAATACGGCCGCAGCCAGGTGCAGCGCGGCCAGGAAATCTACGTCATCATGGGCAGCTACGGGCGCGGCGGCACCGGGGCCAACGGCTTCGCCACCACCCTCGACCAGGGCCGCGTGACGGTGCCCGCCCGCATCTGGAAAGTGATGGTGATACTGCCCGATGGCACCAACGACCTGCAGCGCCTGGCCACCGCCCCCGGCGTGCGCGTGCTGGCCATCGACACGCCCAACGACAACAACGCCATCGACCCCGACTGGAGAAAATACCTGACTTCAGTCGATAAAATCGAAGCCGCCACCGGCCTGGACCTGCTCAGCGCCCTGCCCCGCCCCGTTCAGGCCCGCCTGCAAAAGCTGGTGGATAGTGGCCGGGCGCAGTAATGCAGCGCTTTATTCACTATCTCATTGCGCTGGTGTGGCTGGCCAACGGCTTGTTCTGCAAGCTGCTGATGCTGGTGCCGCGCCACGCCGCCATCGTGGCGCGCATTCTGGGGCCGGACCACGCCGGGCTGCTCACTCGCCTGATTGGGTTGGGCGAAATCGGCATGGCCGTGTGGGTGCTCAGCGGTATTAAGGTCCGCTGGTGCGCTGTGGCGCAGATTGGCCTCATCCTTTCGATGAACACGCTGGAGGCCTTCCTGGCCCCCGACCTGCTGCTGTGGGGCCGCGTCAATGCGCTGTTCGCGGCGCTGTTTTGCGCGTTGGTTTATGTTCATACCTTTCAGCCGGCCCGGCTGTCCCCGCGCTGATTTGCCGATGCTGTCCTGGCTAAAAACCCATCCGTTTCCGGTCGAAGCGTTTTTTGAACATTCGCTGGTGCTCACCTTCGCCGTGCCCCAGGCCGAGCTGCGGGCGCTGCTGCCCGCCCCGCTGGTACCCGACGCCTTCGACCAGGAGTGGGGCTTTCTGGCCGTGGCCCTGGTCCAGACGCGCCGGCTGCGGCCCAGAGGCTTACCCCGCTGGATGGGCCAGGACTTTTTCCTGATTGGCTACCGGGCCTTTGTGCGCTACTCCTCTCCCACCGGCAAGCGCCTGCGCGGCCTCTACATTCTGCGCTCAGAAACCGACCAGCGACGCATGACCGCGCTGGGCAATCTCTTTACCCACTACCGCTACCATACCGTCGATATTACCGGACAGGAAACCGCCGGCCAGCTCACCATTCAGTCGCGCCAAGCTGATTTCCACGTTACGCTGGCCGCACCCGTGCCGGAAGTCCCGCTGCCTGCCGCTTCGCCCTTCGCCACCTGGAAAGAAGCCCGCCGCTTTGCTGGCCCGCTGCCTTTTACCTTCTCGCTTGCTGCCGACAAAATGCTCATTGTGGAAGGCGTGCGCGAGCATTGGGAGCCGCAGCCCGTGGCGGTTGAGAGTTGTCATGTTGGCTTTTTGGACAGCCTGAAATTCAGCCGGCTTGTGTTAGCCAATGCTTTCTCGCTGCGCAACGTGCCCTACTCCTGGAAAAAAGGCCGCACCGAGCTATGGCACCCGTAAGAAAACCCCTGCAAGGCTTGCGAAACGTGGTGCGGTTCAACTGGCATTTCTACGCCATCGCGTTGGGGGCCGCGCTGGCGCTGGGCGCGGTGTCGGTGGTGCTGCCGGCCTACCGGACGGCGGCCCTGCTGGGGCTAGGGCTGGGGCTGCTTCCGGTCTTCGTGTCGCTGGCGGTTACGGCTTATGTCTACGATTTCTCCACATTGTATGGGCTGAAATGGCTGCCCGGCCCCACGTCGGCGCACCCCGGCATCCTCACCATCAACGCCGGGTTTGATGAAATCAGCGCCGTGCTTCAGCACCGCTACGCGCCCGGCCAGCTGCTGCCTGTCGATTTCTACAACCCCGTTCGCCACACCGAAGCGTCCATTCAGCGCGCCCGGCGGGCTTACCCTCCCTATCCCGGCACCCTACCCGTCGATACCGCTCGCCCGCTGCCGCTGGCCGATGCGGCGTTTGACCTCACCTTCGCCTTTCTGGCCGCGCACGAAATCCGCAACGCTGCTGAGCGCGCGGCTTTTTTCCGGGAGCTGCGGCGCGTTACCAGGCCCGGCGGCACCATCATTGTGACCGAGCACCTGCGCGATACGGCCAATTTTATGGCCTACAACATCGGGTTCCTTCACTTCCATGCGCGCCGCGCCTGGCTGGAAACTTTTCAGGCTGCTGGGCTGCAAGTGGCCCAGGAAATTCGCATCACGCCTTTCGTTACCACTTTTCTGCTTCGCCCCCATGGTAGTGCAGCTTAAAGCCATCGGCTTCCTTCTGGTCATCCTGGCGCTGTTGCACGTCGCCTTCGCCCGCTACTTCAACTGGCGCGAAGAATTCGCCCCCGTCAGCCTCATCAACCGGCAGATGATGTACGTGCACACTTTTTTCGTCGCCTTCACGGTGCTGCTGATGGGGCTGCTCTGCCTCACCTCGGCCGCCGAACTGGTGGGCACGCCGCTGGGCCGCCGGCTGGCGCTGGGCTGCGGCATTTTTTGGCTGGCCCGGCTGCTGGTGCAGTTCTTCGGCTACTCGGCCCAGCTCTGGCGCGGCAAGCGCTTCGAAACCGTTGTCCACGTCGTCTTCGCCGGCTTCTGGAGCTACCTGAGCGCCGTTTTCTTACTGGTAGGGCTTGGTTAGCACTAGCTCCGCCTGTTGGCCAGAAACCGGCCGACTTCCCGCACGTACTTATCGCCGTATGCCGCCTCGCTCAGCGTAAACATGCCCGCCAGGTGCGCGCCCTCAAATGTGAGCACCTGCCGCCGCTGCCGGCGCCGCGCCACCCGTGCCACGGCTACCGAGTCGGCCAGGGGCGTGTTTTTGTCGGCGGTGCCGGCCACCAGCAGCCACGGGCAGTTCACGCGCCGTGCCACCAGGGCGTAGTCAGCGGCATCGTCGGGTAATAGCACCATTTTCTGAAAGCGCTGAAACTGGTCGGCCACCAGGCGCTGCGGGCTGGCCACGTAGCCCTCCGAAATCAGAAAATCGCACTTGCCGCCGGCGGCTACTTCCGCACCCATGATAGTGCCCATGGAAAACGCCAGAATGCCGGCGCGGCTGCGCGGAAACCGGTGCCGCGCATCGGCCAGCACCGTTTTCAAATCCGTGGCGAATTCCGGATAGTACAGCTGCTGCGGGTTGATGGCGAAATCCGAGCTGTGCCCAAAGCCGCGGTAGTCAAACAGATACACCCGGTAGCCCCCGTTCGCCAAAGCCTGCGCCTGGTACAGCCACTGCGACATATTGCCGGCGTCGCCGTAGGCCAGCACCATCGTGGTGCGCTGGTCGGGCACAGCCGCTGCCGGTTCTACTACCCAGGTGGCCAGTTGGGCGTGGTCGGGCGTTTCCAGGGCCAGCGACTGGTAGTGCAGGCCCCTGGTTTCGGGCGTGGCAATCCACTCACGCGAGGGCTTGAGGGCCCAGGCACTGGCGGCTTGCAGCAGCAATAACCCAAGCAGGAACAGGTGTTTCATGTAATCGGAAATGAAAATGGGAGGCCCACGGCCTCCCATATACACGCCCACCGCCGCGCCGTTGCATCGGGGCCGGCCGAGCAAAGCCCAATCAGGTTTCCGTCAGCACTGTTTTGAAGCCGGCCAGGGTGCCGTCCATCGTCCGGCCCAGTGCGTAGGCATGAATTTCCGGGCCCTTGCCCACGCGGTACACCTGCACGCCGTCCAGGTCCTGCTTCATAAACATTTGAAGGGCCTTGTAGCGGTTGGCCAGCGCCACGTCGTTCAGCACCCCGTCATCGGCCGTGTGGTTGCGGAGGAACTGCGTCAGCTCCACGGTTTCCAAGGGGGCATCGGCCGGCTCGCCCAGGAGCTTGAGCAGCGCGGCGTTGCTGAGCTCGCCGCCGGGTGCGGCGTAGGCCACGGCTTCCAGCGGCGCATCCGATTCGCTCAGAAAGTGCAGGCCGTCCACCAGCTTCTGCAGGTCGGGCGGCACCGGAGCGCCGGCATTGCTGCTCCCTTTCGCGGCTGCTTTTGCCTCGGCGAGCCCGCTGCCGCCGTCCACTTTGGCGGCAATGGCCGTGGCCAGCTCCTGCATCCGCGCCTCGGGCACCTTTATTTTGGGATTGGTGAAGTTGATGTCCTGCACCGTGTTCATCGGAATGAGATGAATATGCGCGTGCGGCACCTCCAGCCCAATCACGGCCACGCCCACGCGCTTGCAGGGCACAGCAGCCTTCACCCCTTTCGCCACGCGCTGGGCAAACACGTGCAGCGCCGCCAGCTCATCGGCCGGCAGGTCGAAAATGTAGTCGATTTCCTTCTTGGGAATCACCAGTACGTGGCCTTCCACCAGCGGCGTAATGTCGAGAAACGCCAGGTGGCGGCCGTCTTCGGCCACTTTATAGGCCGGCAGCTCGCCGGAAACGATGCGCGCAAAAATCGAAGGCATATTTTTTCGCTGTTAGCTGATGGCTTTGGGCTGTCCGCATTTCGTCGCGGCAGCTCAGACCCATCCTGAAATGTGAAAGATGTTGCGAATAACGACAAAAGGCCCCTGCTTTCAGCAGAGGCCTTCCATTGAAAAAGCGCGGACCGCTAAAAACCCTAGCGGCTTATCTCCAGAATCTCGAACTGCAGCTTGCCGGCGGGCACCACGATTTCGGCCGTGTCGCCGGCCGATTTGCCCAGCAGGCCCTTGCCAATCGGCGACTTCACCGAGATTTTGCCGGCGGCCAGGTTGGCTTCTTCCTCGGCCACGAGCGTGTAGTCGAGCACCATGTTATTTTTCAGATTTTTCAGCTTCACCTTGCTCATGATGAGCACCTTGCTGAAATCCATGTTGGTTTCGTCGATGAGGCGGGCGTTGCCCAGCACTTCTTCGAGCTTGGAGATTTTCAGCTCCAGCAGGCCCTGGGCGTCCTTGGCGGCGTCGTACTCGGCGTTCTCGCTCAGGTCGCCCTTGTCGCGGGCTTCGCGCAGGTCTTCGGCGGCTTTGGCCCGGCCCCGGATTTTGAGGTCCTGGAGCTCGTCCTTCAGTTTTTGCAGGCCTTCGGCGGTGTAATAATTGATGGTGCTGGCCATAAAAGTAGCTACTTGACGGTTTGGCTAAAAAGCAAGGAGAACGGCTGGCACTGCCAACCGTTCTCCCTTCTTAGGTTCGTTGCAAAGATACACAAAACGAATTAGCTGCCCGCCAACCCGCCCGATACGGCGGCTTGAAAAGCCCGAATCTTCTCCGTCAGCACCTCGTTGATGCGGACGTAGCTCTGGTGCGTCCAGCCGCCGATGTGGGGCGAGAGCACCACGTTGGCGGCCGTTTTCAGAAAATCGAAGTTGGCTTGCTGGGCGGGCGTGAGGGTGCTGAGCTTTTCATTGTCGAGCACGTCGAGCGCCGCGCCGCGCACCGCGCCGGCCCGTAGCCCTGCCACCAGCGCCGCGTGGTCCAGCACTTCGCCCCGCGCCGTGTTCAGCAGCCACAGGGGCCGGGCAAAACCGGTCAGCAGCGCCTCATTCACAACGTGATGGTTGGCCGCCGAGTACGGAATGTGCAGGCTCAGCACCTCGGCCCGGGCCTGCAGCTCGGCCAGGCTCACCAACTGAGCATTGCCGTCGGTTTCCACAGCCGGGTCATTATCATGCGCCAGCACCGTGCACCCGAAGGCGCTGAGCCGCCGCGCAAAGGCCCGGCCCATGTGCCCGTAGCCCAGCAGGCCAATGGTTTTGCCCCCGATTTCCTCGCCCCGGTTGGCCTCGCGCCGCCACTGGCCCTGGCGCACCTCGCCATCGGCCCGCACAATGTTGCGGAACAGCGCCAGCAGCAGGCCCACGGCGTACTCGCCCACCGCGTCGCGGTTGCCCTCCGGCGCGTTGAGTAGCGTGACGCCCGCCGCCGCCATCGCCGCCTCGTCGATGTTGTCGACGCCCGCCCCGGCCCGGGCCACGTAGCGCAGCTGCGGGCCGTGGGCCAGCAGCCCGGCCGTCACGCGCAGCTTGCTCCGCACCATCAGGCCGTCGTAGGGCCGGGCGGCGAGGGCAGCGGGCACCTCGGCGGCGGTGAGGGTTGGGCGGTAGTCGGCCGTCACGCCAATGCTTTCAAGCATCGGGAACAGCGACGGGTGCATTTCGTCAATTATCAGGCAATGGCTCATTATAAGCAAGTGCTAGCGTGCCGGAGCATCAACGGTAAATTCATTGTCTGCAAGCGCCATGGCTTGCACCGAAGTTGCCTCACAGGTCATGACGAACCCTTGCTTGCGGTCAGTCATCACAAATTTTAAGGGCAGCGCACCGTTGCTAGCCTGCAGAAAGGAGTACCAGTTGCCGGCCAAATGCTTTTTGTATAGCTCCTGATTAACGCGCAGTTTGGGCGAGAAGTAATACACTGTCGTGTTGCCGTTGGTATCAATCTGTAAGCTTTGGCAAGCGTAGCCGGCAATGGTAGCTTTATCAGACAAGGGCTTTACCACCGCTCCAGGTGTATTAGTGGCCGCATCAACAATGCTGGGCTGTCCGTTGATGAAATAGTGCATCTGATTGGTTTTGGCGGTATACAGCTCCAGCAACTGTTTTTTCTCAGTGTAGGATTTATAATTTTCGCCACTGATGTAATACAGGTTTTCGCTGCCCATAATGGGAGCTATTTTATCTGTAATATCCTGCCCGGCCAATGTTGTGAACGAATTGCGGTACACGATTTTGCCGCTGAACCATGGCCCATCGGCCGACATCGTGAAGGAGCAAAACAAAACGGAGCAGGCGACTAGCAGTTTTTTCATCTTGGAATTGAGGGGAAAAGAAGAAGCGGGAAAGAATTAAGCAGGAAAAGAATCAAGCTATTCTGAGATATCATTCACGTTCAAATCGGGCAGCGCCGCACCGCCCGCCATGTGCTGGCCCACGTGCTGCGTCAGCCGCACAAAATCGGCCACGCTCAGCGTTTCGGCCCGGCGCTCGAAAATGGCATCCGTCGTTGCTTCGGCCGGCATCCCAAACGGTTTCAGGGCGTTGCGCAGCGTTTTGCGGCGCGTCTGGAAGGCCTGCTTCACCACGCGGAAAAACAGCTTCTCGTCGCAGTCCAGCTGTTCAACATCGTTGCGGGTGAGGCGCACCACGGCCGACTCCACCTTGGGCGGCGGGTTGAAGACGTGCGGCGGCACCGTGAACAGATAGTCGATTTGATAAAACGCCTGCAACAGCACGCTCAGGATGCCGTACGTTTTCGAGCCGGGCGGCTCGGCCAGGCGCTGGGCCACTTCTTTCTGAATCATGCCCACCACCTCGCGTACCTGCTGGCGGTTGTTGAGCACGGCGAAAAATATCTGGCTGCTGATGTTGTAGGGGAAGTTGCCGATGATGGCCAGCGGCTGGCCGGGGAATAATTCGGCCAGGTTCTGCTTCAGAAAATCGGTGGCATAAATCCGGTTTTCCAGCGCCGGATAATGCTGTTTCAAATAGGCTACCGACTCGGTATCAATCTCCACCACGCTGGTTTGGTAGGCCGGGTTTTGCAGCAGATACTGCGTGAGCACGCCCATGCCCGGCCCGATTTCGAGCACCTGGCGCACCTCATCGGGCAGCTGCAGGGCCCCCACGATGTTGCGGGCAATGTTGGGGTCGGCCAGGAAGTGCTGGCCAAGGTGTTTTTTGGGGCGAACGGTATTCACGGGCGGAGTGAGTAAATGTTTTAGATGAACGTCCTGCAGAGCGCAGCGCAGCATCTTGCCAGGGGCAGTAATTCAATCGATTCAGCGAAGCGGACCAGATGCTGCGCTGCGCTCTGCAGGACGTTCCGGTGGACTCGGCATGACGTTGTTATTAACATCCTTCCGAAAACCTCGCCACCGGAACAGTACCTTGCGGCCTCAAATCTACGGCCTTCATCCCCGCTCATGTCTTTAGCTCTTGCTCACGCGGCCGCCGCGCCGGCCCAGTCCACGCAGGTGTTCATCCTGCCCCACGGCACCACGGCCCTCTCCGATGCCACTGCCGGCGACCTCACGCCCGCCGCCCGGCACTACGTCGAAACCGCCCTGGCCGACGACCAGAAGCTCGTGCACCTCAACCACTTCAGCCACCACCACTACTTCGTGGTGCTGGCCGACAAGCCCACCGCCGCCCAGGTGGCCGAGCAGCTGCGCCGCGCCGGCCACACCCTGCACGGCCTGCTGAAAGCTGAAAAAACGGAGGAGGTTTTCATTCAGAATGAGAGCGCCACGCCCAACGCCGCCCTGCTCCTGACCGAAGGCCTGGCCCTGAGCGCCTACCAGTTCGAAGGCTACAAGACCGATGAAAAATCGCGCAAAGCGGCCTCGCTCGCCCGCGTTTACATGGTAGGCAAGGGCGCCACGGTGGCCGAAATCACCGCGCTCGAAGGCGTGCTGGCAGGCGTATTCCTGGCCCGCGACCTCGTCAATGCCCCGCTCAACAAGCTGAACGCCGTGCAGTTTGCCGAGCGCATGGCCGAAGCCGGCGACCAGGCCGGCTACACCACCGACATCCTCGACCTGGCCAGAATCGAAGCCCTGCGCATGGGCGGCCTGCTCGCCGTCAACCTCGGCTCGCCCGAGCCGCCCACGTTCAGCATCCTCGAATACAAGCCCGAAGGCGCGCAGAACGAAAAGCCCTACGTGCTGGTGGGCAAGGGCGTAGTGTTCGACACCGGCGGCCTCAGCCTCAAGCCCACGCCCAACAGCATGGACATGATGAAGTGCGACATGGCCGGCGGCGCGGCCGTGGCCGGCACCCTCTTCGCCCTGGCCAAAAACAACGTGCCGCTGCACGTCATCGGCCTCGTGCCCGCCACCGACAACCGGCCCGGCGGCCTCGCCTTCGCTCCCGGCGACGTCCTCACCATGCACAGCGGCCTCACCGTCGAAGTAAAAAACACCGATGCCGAAGGCCGTCTGCTCCTCGCCGATGCCCTCAGCTTCGCCAAAAAATACGACCCCGCGCTGGTCATCGACCTGGCCACCCTCACCGGCGCGGCCGTGCGCGCCCTCGGCACCGAAGCCAGCGCCTCGATGGGCACTGCGGAGCCTGCAACCCTGCAACAGCTCAGCGAAGCCGGCTACGCCGTGCACGAGCGGCTGGTAGAATTTCCGCTCTGGGACGAGTACGCCGACCACATCAAGTCCGACATCGCCGACCTCAATAACCTCGGCAAAGGCGAAGCCGGTCACATCTCGGCCGGCAAGTTTCTGGAGCGCTTCGCCGTCGGCTACCCCTGGATTCACCTCGACATTGCCGGCCCGGCCTTCCTGACCGCGCCGGAAAGCTACCGCGGCAAAGGCGGCACCGGCACCGGCGTGCGCCTGCTGTATGAGTTCCTGACCAAGCAACTCGCTTAAAAATCGTTGTCATGCTGACGGAGGAAGCATCTTATCACGGCTGCTTTCGTCGGAATTATTCACCCTTGTAGCGCGAACGTGGTAAGGTCCTTCGCTGTGCTCAGGATGACAGAAACAATGCCCCACAACCTCCCCCGCCTCGGCTTCTCCGTGGGCGACCTCGCCGGCATCGGCCCCGAAGTCATTTACAAAACGCTGCTTGATGAGCGGCTGCTGAAAATCTGCACGCCGGTCGTGTATGGCACGGCCACCGCGCTGTTCGACGACTTCCCCACGCCCGCCGATGCCGAGCACCTCACCTTCCGCCAGCTGCGCGACGCGGCCGACATTGCCCCCGGCCGCCTCAACGCCGTGACCTGCTGGGACGAGGACTTTGCCCTCGCCCCCGGCCAGCCCAGCGCCGCCACCGGCGCGGCCGCCCGCGAAAGCCTGCTCTGCGCCAGCCGCGACCTCAAGGCTGGCAAGCTCGACGGCATCGTGACGGCCCCCATCAGCAAGGACAACACCCAGGCCGACAACTTCCGCTACCCCGGCCACACCGAGTTTCTCACCAGCTTTTTCGAAGCCCCCGAGAGCCTCATGTTTCTGGTGGATGAGGATGCCGGCCTGCGCATTGCCACCGTCACCGGCCACGTGCCGCTGAAAGACGTGCCCAGCCGCCTCACGCCGGAGCTGCTGCGCACCAAAATCACGCTCCTGCTCAAGTCGCTGAAAAACGATTTCGGCATTCTGAAGCCGCGCATTGCCGTGCTCGGCCTCAACCCCCACGCCGGCGAAAACGGCCTGCTGGGCAGCGAAGAAGGCGACCTGGTGTCGCCCGTCATTCAGCAGTTCGTGCAGGACGGGCACCTGGTACTGGGCCCCTTCCCGGCCGATGGCTACTTCGGCACCCAGCAGTTCCGGCAGTTCGACGCCACCCTGGCGCTCTACCACGACCAGGGCCTGATTCCCTTCAAGCTCATGGCCTTTGAGCGCGGCGTGAACTTCACGGCGGGCCTGCCGGTGGTGCGCACCTCGCCCGACCACGGCACCGCCTATGGCATTGCCGGGCAGTACCGGGCCGATGAATCTTCTTTCCGGGCAGCGGTTTACCTGGCTTGCGACATCTGGAAACAGCGCTGGGAAAATGCCCAGCCGCGCTCGGCCCGCTAGTGGCTAAACCAATGATTTGAGGGCCTTCCCGCGGAGAAAGTTGGCCGCTTTTTTTGGCAAAAAGCCGGAAATTCACTACTTTTGCCCCCTGCTATCCAGCCGACCGTGAAAAAAGAAAGCAAATACGACATCAACCTGGCCAAACTGGCGCTGAAAACGCACCACTTTGAGTTCGAGTTGGGTCCCGACTTTTTCGCCCTCTTCGACCAGTCGTTGGTGGAACAAGGCCAGCTGCACGCCGACGTAGAGCTCATCAAAACCGAGCGGTTGCTGACCCTTAACTTTCACATTACCGGCACCGTGCGCCTGATTTGCGACCGCAGCCTCGACGAATTCGACCAGCCGCTCGACATTCACGAGCAGCTGCTGGTGCGCTTCGGCGACGAGAACAAGGAGCTGGACGACAACGTGCTGCAAATCACGCCCGAAACCCAGAGCCTGCCGCTGGCGCAGCACCTCTACGACTACATCGGCCTGGCCCTGCCGATGAAGAAGCTGCACCCGCGCTTCCAGAATGAGGACGATGAGAACCCCGATGCCCCCACCAAGCTCATCTTCAGCACCCGTCCCGCCGACGAGGGCCCCGATGACGACGAGCCGGCTGACCCCCGCTGGGCCGCGCTCCGCAACCTGAATTAATCCGTCAGCGCCCCGAGTCGCTCCCCTACTCCGAACTCATAACTTCAAAACTCAAAATTTCCCCATACCATGGCTCATCCTAAGCGCCGCACTTCTTCCGCCGTTCGCGACAAGCGTCGTACCCACTACAAGCTGACTCCTAAAGCGGTGACGCTGTGCCCCAACACGGGCGAGCTGCACCTGCGCCACAAAGCCTACGTAGTAGACGGCGACCTGTACCACAACGGCCAGCTGGCCATCAAAAACTACACGAAAGTGAGCGCTGCGCCCGCTGCTGATGCAGCCGGTGACGACGAATAGCGCGTCAGGTTGTTACTTCGCGGTACCACACGGTCCGGCTTCGCTCCTTTTTTAAGCCAGCGGGGCCGGACTTGTGGTTCCTACCCTCTCTCCTGACTTCCCAAACACCTCGTTCATGAAAATAGCCCTCGACGCAATGGGCGGCGATTTCGCCCCCCAAGCCGCCGTGGCGGGTGCCCTGTTAGCCGCTGAACAACTGGCAGGCAAGGCCACCATCGTCCTCATTGGCCAGGAAGACGCCGTGCGCCCCTTGTTGCAAGCCGCCGGCCCCGCTGGCACGGCCCTCGAATTTGTCCACGCGTCGCAGGTTATCGACATGGGCGAACACCCCGCCAAAGCCTTCCAGCAAAAGCAGGATTCCAGCATTGCCGTGGGCTACAAGATGCTGCTGACCGGCGAGGTCGACGCGTTTTGCTCGGCCGGCAACACCGGCGCCATGCTGGTGGGCGCCATGTTCACGGTGAAAGCCGTGCCCGGTGTGATGCGCCCGGCCATTGCCAACTTTCTGCCGAAGCTGGGCAGCGACTTCGGCATTCTGCTCGATGTGGGTGCCAACGCCGAGTGCAAGCCCGAGATGCTGGAGCAGTTTGGCGAGTTGGGCTCGCTGTATGCGCAGTACGTGCTGGGCATTGCCAAGCCCCAGGTGGGCTTGATGAACATTGGCGAGGAAGAGGGCAAGGGCACGCCCATCATTCAGGAAGCTCACCAGCGCCTGAAAACGAATCCACACATCAACTTCGTGGGCAACATTGAGGGGCGCGACCTCTTCAATAGCAAAGCCGACGTGATTGTGTGCGACGGCTTCACGGGCAACGTCATCCTGAAAATGGCCGAATCCATTTATGATGTGATGGAGGAAAAGGCCATTCACGACCCTTTTTTCGACAAGTTCAACTACGAGGCGGTAGGCGGCTCGCCCATTCTGGGCATCAACGACAACGCCATCATCGGGCACGGCCGCAGCACGCCGCGCGCCATTGGCAACATGCTGGTGCAAGGCTACAACATGGCCGATTCCGGCATTGTTGACCAGATTAAGGCTACTTTTAAGTCGTAACCGCTGCGCGCGGCGGCGGAAAATCTCCGGCTCCGGCCGGATTTTTTTTAGCTGCTGCCCGCTCATTTTCCGGTGCCTGCGATGCCCTATTTTGGGTCATTTGCGGCGCTAATTCCCATTTATCGGCTGCCCCGCCTACTTTTGCCCGTATGAAGATTACTGCTGCCATCACCGGCGTGGGTGCTTACGTGCCCGACTACGTACTGACTAATGCCGAGCTTGAAAAGCTAGTAGACACCACCGATGAGTGGATTATGGCCCGAACCGGTATCCGGGAGCGGCGCATTTTGAAGGGAGAAGACCAGGGCTCGTCCGTCATGGGCATCAAAGCGGTGCAGCGCCTGCTGGATAAAACCGGCACCGACCCCAGGGATATTGAGCTGCTCATCTGCGCCACCGTAACGCCCGATATGCTGTTTCCGGCCACTGGCAACATCATTTCCAACGGCGTAGGTGCCATCAATGCCTTCAGCTACGACATGAATGCGGCCTGCTCCAGCTTCCTGTATGCGCTGGCCACGGGCGCGCAGTTCATTCAGGCCGGCACGTATAAGAAGGTTGTCATCGTGGGGGCCGACAAGATGTCGGCCATCGTGGACTATACCGACCGCGCCAACTGCATTCTCTTCGGCGACGGCGCCGCCGCCGTGCTGCTCGAACCCAGCACCGACGGCTTTGGCGTGCTGGACATGGTGCTGCGCACCGACGGCAGCGGCGAGCCGTATCTGCACCAGAAAGCCGGGGGCAGCCGCCGCCCGCCCACGCACGAAACCATCGACCGCAAGGAGCACTACATTTACCAGGAAGGCGCCACGGTGTTCAAGTTTGCCGTGAAGAGCATGGCCGACGTAGCCGCCCAGGTGATGGAGCGCAACCACCTCAACAACGACGACGTGGCCTGGCTGGTGCCTCACCAGGCCAACAAGCGCATCATCGACGCCACCGCCAACCGCATGGGCGTAGGCCCGGAAAAGGTGATGCTGAACATTGACCGCTACGGCAACACCACCAGCGCCACCATCCCGCTGTGCCTGGCCGACTACGAAGGCCAGCTGCGCCGCGGCGACAACCTCGTGCTGGCCGCCTTCGGCGGCGGCTTCACCTGGGGCTCCATCTACCTGAAATGGGCCTACGACGGCGCCAAGGCAGTTAAGAGTTAAGAGTTATAAGTTAAACACTGGCTTGCTCTTAGCTTTGTTGTCCGTACCATTCCCCTCGTTTCCATAACCCACCCAAATCAAAAGCCTTGAGTCTGGAGCGCAACCTCTTAGCTCATCCCTTTTAACACTTAACTGATTCCATGGCATCAACCGCCGACTTCCGCAACGGCCTCGTTCTCAACTACAACAACGAGCTGCACGTCATCACCGAGTTTCAGCACGTGAAGCCGGGCAAAGGCCCCGCCTTTGTGCGGACCAAGCTGCGCAACATCAAAACCGGCCGCACCATCGACAACACCTTCAACGCCGGGGTGAAGGTGGAGACGGCCCGCGTGGAGCAGCGCCCGCACCAGTTCCTGTTTAAGGACGACTACGGCTACACCTTCATGAACAAGGACGACTTTGAGCAGGTGGTACTGCCCGAAGCCATGGTGCCCTTCGCCGACCTGATGAAGGAAGGCCAGGACGTTACCATCCTCTTCCACGCCGAAACCGAGCAGCCCCTCACCGCCGAGCTGCCCACCACCGTGGACCTCGTGGTGACCTACACCGAGCCTGGCCTGCGCGGCGATACCGCTACCAACACGCTGAAGCCCGCCACGGTAGAAACCGGTGCCCGCATCCAGGTGCCGCTGTTCATTGACGTGGATACCAAAATCCGCATCAAAACCAGCGACTACAGCTACGTCGAGCGCGTAAAGTAGCCTTTAAGCCGTTAGTTAACAGCTGATAGCGCGCAACCAACTGCTTATTAAAGATGTCAAACTCGCCCAAAAAGGACGCTTCCATGAAAGCCAAAGAACTCCAGGAGCTGCTCGATTTTATCGCTAAATCGGGTTTGAATAAGGTCAACATTGAAACCGAGGAATTCAAAATCTCGGTGCAGCGCGACCCCAATACCAAAACCGTGTACAGCGCCGCGGCGGCTACCGCGCCGGCAGCCGTACCGGTAGCCGCCGCTCCTGCCGCCGCGCCAACGGCTGCTCCCGCTGCCGCCCCTGCTGCCGCCGCCGAACCTTCGGCCGCAAGCCACAAGGCGCTGAAGGCGCCGATGATTGGCACGTTCTACCGCAGCAGCGGGCCCGATGCGCCGGCTTTCGTGCAGGTGGGCGACATGGTGGAGAAAGGCCAGGTTATCTGCATCATCGAGGCCATGAAGCTGTTCAATGAGATTGAAGCCGAAGAAAGCGGCCGCATCGTGAAGGCGCTGGTGGAGAATGCCACGCCGGTGGAATACGACCAGCCGCTGTTTTTGATTGAGTAGTCAATTGGTTCCTCCGTAGGGGCGGGGCTTGCCCCCGCCCGTCGTTGCACAAGGCCGTTTGGGCGGCGCGAACGACGGGCGGGGGCAAGCCCCGCCCCTACTGAACTTTTACCCCATCCCACCCCATGTTCAAGAAAATACTCATCGCCAACCGGGGCGAAATTGCGCTGCGCATTATCCGTACCTGTAAGGAAATGGGCATCAAAACGGTGGCCGTGTACTCGACTGCCGACAAGGAAAGCCTGCACGTGAAGTTTGCCGATGAGGCCGTGTGCATCGGGCCGCCGGCCTCGAAGGACAGCTACCTGAGCATGCCCAACCTGATTGCGGCCTGCGAGATTACCAACGCCGACGCCATTCACCCCGGCTACGGCTTCCTGAGCGAAAACGCGGAATTCTCGCGCATCTGCGCCGAAAACGGCATCAAGTTCATCGGGGCTTCGCCCGAGATGATTAACCAGATGGGCGACAAGGCCACGGCCAAAGACACCATGAAAAAAGCCGGCGTGCCCTGCGTGCCCGGCTCCGATGGCCTGCTCGACTCGGTGGAGCAGGGCAAGAAAATTGCCGCCAAAATCAAATATCCCGTCATTCTGAAGGCCACGGCCGGCGGCGGCGGGCGCGGCATGCGCGTCATCAACTCGGAAGACGAATTCCAGAAAGCCTGGGACGATGCCCGCACGGAGTCGAAAGCGGCGTTCGGCAACGACGGCATGTACCTGGAAAAGTTTGTGGAGGAACCCCGCCACATCGAAATTCAGATTGTGGGCGACCAGTTCGGGCACGTTTGCCACTTGTCGGAGCGCGACTGCTCCATTCAGCGCCGCCACCAGAAGCTGGTGGAAGAGTCGCCCTCGCCGTTTATGACCGACTCGCTGCGCGAGAAAATGGGCGCGGCGGCCATCAAAGGCGCCAGCAGCATTGGCTACGAGGGCGTGGGCACCATTGAGTTTCTGGTGGATAAAAACCGCGACTTCTACTTCATGGAGATGAACACCCGCATTCAGGTGGAGCACCCCGTGACGGAAGAAGTGGTGGCCTACGACCTCATCAAAGAGCAGATTAAGGTGGCGGCGGGCATCCCGATTTCGGGCAAAAACTACCTGCCCCAGCTACACGCCATGGAGTGCCGCATCAACGCCGAGGACCCGCGCCACGGCTTCCGCCCCACCCCCGGCAAGATTACCACGCTGCACATTCCCGGCGGCCACGGCGTGCGCGTCGATACGCACGTGTACGCGGGCTACACCATTCCGCCGAACTACGACTCGATGATTGCCAAGCTCATCACCGTGGCCCAGACCCGCGAGGAGTGCATCGTGAAAATGAAGCGCGCCCTGAGCGAGTTTGTGGTGGAAGGCGTGAAAACGACCATTCCCTTCCACCTGGCCCTGATGGACAACGAGGATTTCAAAGCCGGCAATTTCACCACGAAATTCCTGGAGACGTTTGATTTCTCGGTGGTGTAGTTACCCTTTCCTTACAAAACGCCTGACTGAATTTAGTCGGGCGTTTTTGTTTCTACACGTTTCGGACCTGTAACCATTCCTGTAATTTCAATCGTGGCCGTACTGCAACCTTTCTCGTTTCGCTTATCAGCAGCCGGGGGCCTGCTGGCTTCCGTTGCCGTAGCTGCTATGCTCACCTCCTGCTCCGAACCCTGCAACGGCAACATCGAAACCACGGTGCTTTTTGCCAAGCCGGGGCCGAAAGGCGTGGGCCGCGCCACCTACGTAGACGTGCTGAACAAGCCCGGGCTGGGCATCAAAAAAACGCTGATGTACGAGGGCAAGGAGTTCGGCACCTTCGAGCACGTTGTCATCATCAACGACCCGGAAAGCCGGTTTGCGAAGAATAAGAAAATCTGCTTCACCACCTATCGCACCGAGGCAGTGGCCACGGGCGGCGACCTGAATGAGGAAGGCATTCCGCAAATAATGGTCGAGAAATAGCCGGCTGATTTTGGTCGGTTTTGCAACGCCACAACGGGGCTGGGACTCTTACACAGAGCTCCCAGCCCTTTTTATTCGCGGCAATGCTCACTCGTTTATTTATCGCCTGCCTGCTGTTGCCAGCCGCTCGCCTTCGGGCGCAGGATGCTCCGCCGCCACGCACGGTGCGCGATACGGCCTATGCCCTGCACAACCTGTTTCGGGAACGCCGCTTCAACGCTGGCCGGGCCGTGGGGTATGGCACGGCCGGCCTGGCGGGCACCGGCTTCGAGCTGGCGCACGGGCAAACAGGGATTTCTATTGGCATAGGGCTGGCCAGCATGGTGCCCACGGTATTCGGCTTCCGCAATTACTGGCGCTATGGCACCGACCGGGAAGCCAACGCCGTGCAGCACTACGAGAATGGCTGGCCGCTGCCCGCCGTCTTTCGGCGGCAGCTGAAGCCCCGGCACTTCAAGCCCCTGCCCGTACCGCCGTAGCGGCTGTCGAATCGGCCTGACTACTGCGCTATTGGTGCGCCTGCCCGGTAGGCCCACTGCCCATCTACCAGTGTGCCGAGAATAGCCGAAGAGTCAGCGGTATAGACGATGGCCGGCAGCAGATGCGGCGTGCCGGCCTGAGCCAGCAATGGCTGGCTCAGGTTGTACACCACGGCATCGAGGGGCTGGCCGAGGGCAAAATAATTGGTGAGGGTGCGGCCGGCGGCGCGGTGCCCGGCAAAGAAGGTTTTATCGACCAGCACCGAAGCGCCATCGGCGAAGATGTTGCGGCGGCGGTGAATGAGGCGCTGGCCGTAGTCGAGCCAGCGCAGGTCCTCCAGGGGGTTGAGGCTGATGTGGCTGTCGGTGCCGATGGACCAATTTCCTCCCGCTTCGGCGTAATCGACCAGGGAAAAAATGCCGTCGCCGAGGTTGCCTTCGGTGCCGGGGCAAAGCACCACGTTGGCCCCGGACCTGGCCAGGCGGGCAGTTTCGTCGGAGGTGAGGTGGGTACAGTGCACCAAGTGGAACCGCTCGCTGAGGGGCAGGTTATCGAGCAGCCATTCTACGGGCCGGGCGCCGAGGTGGGCCTGGCAGCGCTCCACTTCCAGGGTTTGCTCGGCGGCGTGAAGGTGAAAGGGCAGGTCCGCCGGGCCCTGGGCGTGGGTGGCCAGCACGTCGGCCGCTTCCACGGCGCGGAGCGAATGCACGCCAAAACCCAGCTGGGCGCGCTCGTAGTGCGCCGTGGCCCGCCGGCTGGCGTCCAGCAGCCGGAGGTAGTCATCCAGCGTGGGTGAGATGAAGCGCCGCTGGCGCGGCTGCGGCTCGCGGCCGAAGTCGCCTTTCTGGTAGAACACGGGCACCAGCGTGATTTTGATGCCGGCCGTGCGGGCGGCGGCCACCAGGCGCTCACCCATCTCGGCCAGGTTGGCGTAGGGGCGGCCGGTGGGGTCGTGGTGCAGGTAGTGGAACTCGACCACCGACGTGTAGCCGTTGCGCAGCAGATGGCGGTACAGGGTGGTGGCCACCTGCTCGTTTTGCTCGGGGCTGAAGGTTTCGGCGCAGGCGTACATGGCTTCGCGCCAGCTCCAGAAATCGTCGCGCGTGCCTACGGCGTGCTGCTCGGCCTGGCCCGCCATGCCGTATTGGAACGCGTGCGAATGGGCATTCTGAAACCCGGGCAGCGCTGCGCCTTCTACCGTTTTCACGGTAATGTCGGTGCCGGCAGGCGGTTCCTGCGCGAGGTATTCAATCCTGCCCCGCGCATCGACGCCAACGTAGGCCGGGCTGAGCCAGCCGTCTTTCAGGAGCAGGGAAGAGAAAACGAAATAGGTCATGGCGGGCGGGAACGGTCGGAATTTTACTGGTTTAGACAGCACGAAGCGACTGGCCCAGCGTGAGCAGGGTTTGGCGCAGAACGGTGCGGATTTGATTGGCCCGAGCCGAGTCATACCCTTGCTCCGCGTCGTCCATGTACACGTCTTTCGACATTTCCAGCTGGAGCGCATGCTGCCGCGCAGCCGGCCGGCCGAAGTGCCGGGTGATGTAGCCGCCCTTGAACGGCGTGTTGTGGCTGAGCGCATACGGCCCGCGGCCAAGCTCGTGCAGGGCCTGGCCAATCAGCCCCGCCGAGGCCGAGGTATGGTCGGCGCTGCCCAGAATCAGGTCCGGAAACGGCCCGGCGTGGATGGCCGGCACCAGGCGCCGGATGGAATGGCAGTCCCACAGCAGCACCTGCCCGAAACGGGCTTTGGTATCGTCCAGCAGCTGCTGCAGGGCTTCGTGGTAGGGCTCAAAATAACGTGCTTTGCGGCGGGCAACTTCGGCGGGAGCCACTTCGGTGCGCTCGTCGGCATAAATTGGCTCGCCCAGAAAAGTGGTGGTGGTGCACAGGCCGGTCAGCACCCGGCCATCGTTGTAGAGGGGCGTGCTGTCGGGGTTGCGGTTCAGGTCGACCACCCAGCGGCTGTAGTTGGCTTTCAGCAGGGGAATGCCCAGCTCGGTGGCAAAGTCGTAGAGCTGATGCACAAACCAGTCGGTATCATCGGGCGGTAGCAGGCTGGCTTTCAATGCGGGCCGAATGTCATCGGGAAACGCGGTGCCGGCATGGGGCACGCTGATGACGATGGGAAGTAGCTGCGTGGCCGGCTGGGTAATCTCAAAAAGCTGCATGGCAGGACTGGGGCCGTGGTTAACGAAGTGCCGAATGGTGGAGGTTTGGCGTGTAAAAGTAGTGCCTCAGGTTCCAGCCTTGCTGTTGTGCCCGGGCCGCGCAAAATATCCCTTTGCATGGCACTGCGGGGCGTTGGGCTTTTGGGCTACCTTTGCGGCACCAAACTCCCACCCACCCTTAATTACCCCAAATCCCCCTCCTACATATGGCACGAGTGGAAATGACGATGCCCAAGATGGGCGAAAGCATCATGGAAGGCACCGTCCTGAAATGGCTCAAGCAAGTTGGCGACACCATTGAGCAGGACGAATCGGTGCTGGAAGTAGCCACCGACAAAGTTGACACCGAAGTGCCCGCCATCTACGCGGGGGTGCTGCAGGAAATTCTGGTGCAGGAAGGCCAGGTGGTGGCCGTGGGCGCGCCCATTGCCATCATGGAAACCGATGCGGCTGGTGCAGGTGCTACCGCGCCGGCCAGTGCCCCGGCCGCGCCGCAGGCCGCCCCTGCTCCTTCCAGCAACGGCAGCGCCGTGCCCTACGTGCCCGAAGCCACCGCCCCCGCCGCCGCTCCCGTGGCCGGGGCCGAGCACCAGCCCGGCCGTTTCCTCTCGCCGCTCGTGCTCAGCATTGCCCGCGAAGAAGGCGTGAGCATGACCGACCTCGAATACCTGCCCGGCACCGGCAAGGAAAACCGCGTGACCAAAAAAGACATTCTGGATTACGTAGCCGCCGGCAAGCCCGCGCTGGGTCCGAAAGCAGCGGCTCCGGCCCCCGCCGCGCCGCAGGTTGCCGCGCCGCAGGCGGCCCCCGCCGAAACCCCGGCTCCCAAAGCCCCGGCCCCGCAAGCCTCGGCCAGCAAACCCGCCCCCAGCGTGAGCGGCGGCCAGGAGCTGATTGAGATGGACCGCATGCGCAAGATGATTGCGCAGCGCATGGTGGACTCGAAGCGGATTTCGCCGCACGTTACCAGCTTCGTGGAGGCCGACGTGACGGACATCGTGAACTGGCGCAACAAGCACAAAGACGCCTACAAGAAGCGCGAGGGCGAAAACCTCACCTTCACGCCCATTTTCATTCAGGCGGTGGCCCGCGCCATTCAGGATTTCCCGATGATTAACGTTTCCATCGACGGCGACTACATCATCAAGAAGCGCGACATCAACATCGGCGTGGCCGTGGCCCTGCCCAGCGGCAACCTGATTGTGCCCGTCATCCACAACGCCGACCAGCTCAACCTCAACGGCCTGACCAAGAAGGTGAACGACCTGGCCAACCGGGCCCGCATCAACAAGCTCACCCCCGCCGACCTCGAAGGCGGCACCTACACGCTGAGCAACGTGGGCTCGTTCGGCAACGTGATGGGCACGCCCATCATCATGCAGCCGCAGGTGGCCATTCTGGCCGTGGGCGCCATCAAGAAGAAGCCGGCCGTGATTGAGACGCCGCAGGGCGACCTCATCGGCATCCGCCACTTCATGTTCCTGAGCCACAGCTACGACCACCGCGTAGTGGACGGCTCGCTCGGCGGCATGTTCGTGCGCCGGGTGGCCGATTACCTGGAGCAGTTCGACCCGAACACGGCGATTTAACGAAGCCCTTCTGTCATCCTGAGGGCACCGAAGGACCTTATCACGCTAGAACCCTCTAACGTGATAAGGTCCTTCGGTGCCCTCAGGATGACACTTTTTAACAACTCATGAAGAACATCGTTTTCCTCGGCGCACTGGTGTTGGCGCTGGGCCTCATCGGCTACCTGTATCAGCAATTGTCGGCCACTGAAAAAGCCTTGCAGCTATCGGAGCAGCGCTTTGCCGATTGCCAGAAAGTTACCTTTCAGCTGCAAAACCAGTTAGCTCCCCTGCAGAAAAAACAGCCCGGCGGCATCCCGCAATAAGCCTTCAGGCCGCCGCTATTTCTTCAGTCGCTCGTCGAAATGAAACGGCTGCGCATCCAGCAGCCGCACCCGCATGAACTCGGGGTGGGCGGGGTTCAGCAGCAGGTTTCGCTCCTGCGGCACCACCACCGAGGGCACCTGCAGGGCCAGGCTGCGGCCCGACTGCAGCCACGCGTGGCCAATGGTGGCCGTGGGCTGCGGCATGGATAGCCGCTGCCAATCAGCGGGCAAGTCCTCCGGCGTGAGGGCTTCGCGGCTCACATCATCGGGCACTTCCAGCGTCATGAGGTACATGTCGGCGGGGAGGTCTTCCACGGGCAGATGCACCAGTGTTTCGAGCAGGGCAATGGCCCGCTGCTCGGCGGTGTAGAGCAGGGCCAGGCCGGGCAGGTTCCAGCGGCCGCCGTAGAGGTAGGCGCCGTAGCCGCTCAGGTCGAAGCGCCGGGTGGCGCGGGCAAGCCGGAATACTTCCATCGGCTACCCAAAAACGCCGTGCTCGATGCGCCCCAGAATGTCGCGCAGCATCCGGATTCCCACGGTAGAATTAATCAGCTCGACCGGCTTGCGGCTGCCCAGCGCCGGAATGGACGACTCCATCCAGTGCCGGAATTTTTCTTCCCCGAATAGCTCGAAGCCCTCCGCATACAGCGTGGCCAGCTGCACCAGGCGGTCGGTGGCATCGGCCTTGAGGCGCTGGGCGGGCGTGTAGCGCTGCAGGGTGCGCACCGACAAATCGACGGCCGCCGCCAGCACCGGCAGCGGCAGGTGCGAGCGCCGGGCCAGGTGGTCGAGGGCTTTGCGCTGGAGGCCGCGCTGAATCACATCGACCAATTGTAAGTCGCTGGCAATGGGCTCGCCCACCACGGAGGGGCCGCCCAACACGTCTACGAATGCATACGGTACCATACGAGTGGGTTTTGAGGTTGGAGAGAAGAAAGCAGCGCTGTGCGCCACTTGTCGTAAATATAACGACAAGTGGCGCACAATAGATTTTCCGGCTTATTGACTCGAAAGCAAAAAGCCACTTCCCGGGGCGGAAAGTGGCTTTTTGAGAGCAGAAATAATTTCTACAATCCTTTCAATGCCTGCTCCAGCGCAGCAATTTTCGTTTCCGCATCGGCCAGTTTCTGGCGCTCTTTCTCCAGCACTTCGGGCTTGGCGTTCTGGGCAAACTTTTCGTTGCCGAGCTTTTTCAGCACCGAGTCGCGGAAACCCTGGGCGTATTCCAGCTCCTTTTCGAGGCGGGCCCGCTCGGCGGCCATATCAATGTGGCCTTCGAGCGGGATGAAAAATTCGCTGCCGCCCAGCACGAAGCTCACCGAGGCGGCGGGGCCAGCATCGGCAAACGTAATTTCTGAAATGCTGCCCAGCTTGCGGATGATGCCCTGGTAGTCGGTCAGCAGCTGCGGCTCATCGGTTTTGGCCACCAGCGTCAGGGGCTTGTTGGGGCCGAGGTTTTTCTGGTTGCGCACGGCGCGGATGCCGGCCACGATGGCCAGCGCCTTGTCCATGTCGGCCAGGGTTTCGGCGCTGTTGGCGGGGGCGGTGGCGCGGGGCCAGGGGGCCACGGTCACGTAGTCGCGGGGGCCGCGCTCGGCCAGCTCGTGCCACAGCTCTTCGGTGATGAAGGGCATGAAGGGGTGCAGCAGCTTGAGCAGCGTTTCGAGATAGGCCGTGGTGTGGCGCAGCGTTTCGGCATCGACGGGATGCTGGTAGGCGGGCTTCACCATTTCCAGGTACTGCGCGCAGAAGTCGTCCCAGGTCAGCTTGTAGATGGTCATCAGCGCATCCGACATCCGGAACTTCTCGAAATGGTCGTCCATCTCGACAATAGCGGCTTGCAGGCGGGCGTTGAACCACTCTACAGGTTTGGCATTGACGAAGGGCAATGAGGCATCGGGCTCCCAGCCTTTCACGAGGCGGAAAGCGTTCCACAGCTTGTTGCTGAAGTTGCGGCCCTGCTCCACCAGCTTCACGTCGTAGAGCAGGTCGTTGCCGGCCGGGGCCGAGAACAGCATGCCGGTCCGCACTCCATCGGCGCCGTACTGGGCGATGAGGTCGAGCGGGTCGGGCGAGTTGCCGAGCTGCTTGCTCATCTTGCGGCCCTGCACGTCGCGCACAATGCCGGTGAGGTACACGTTTTTGAACGGCACTTCGTGGCGGTACTCGATGCCGGCCATAATCATGCGGGCCACCCAGAAAAACAGAATGTCCGGGCCCGTCACCAGGTCGTTGGTGGGGTAGAAATAATTGATGTCGGCGTTGTCCGGGTCCTTAAAGCCGTCGAACACCGAAATCGGCCACAGCCACGACGAAAACCAGGTATCGAGCACGTCCTCGTCCTGGCGCAGGTCGCTGGCTTGCAGGTCGGCGTTGCCGCTCTGGGCGCGGGCTTTCTCCAGCGCGTCCTCGGCGGTGAGGGCTACCACGAAGGTGCCATCGGGCAGGTAATAGGCCGGAATCTGCTGGCCCCACCAGAGCTGGCGCGAGATGCACCAGTCGTGCACGTTCTCCATCCAAGCCCGGTACATGTTCTTGAACTTGGGCGGGTGCAGCTTGATGGTGTCGTTTTCCACTACCTCCAGCGCGGGCTTGGCGAGGTGTTCCATCTTCAGGAACCACTGCAGGCTGAGCTTGGGCTCAATCACGGCCTTGGTGCGCTCCGAGGTCTGCACGATGCTGGCGTATTCCTCCACCTTCTGGAGCAGGCCGGCTTCCTGCAGGTCCTTGGCAATCTGCTTGCGCACGGCAAACCGGTCCTGGCCCACGTAGAGCACGGCCTTCTCGTTCAGCGTGCCGTTGTCGGCCAGGATGTCGATAACGGGCAGGTTGTGCTTCACGCCCAGCTCGTAGTCGTTCAGGTCGTGGGCGGGGGTTACTTTCAGCGCGCCCGTGCCGAAATCCATCGACACGTACTCGTCAAAAATCACCGGAATCTCGCGGCCCAGCAGCGGAATGCGCACCTTCTGGCCGGCCAGGTGGGCAAAGCGCGGGTCGTTGGGGTTCACGGCCACGGCCACGTCGGCCATAATGGTTTCGGGCCGCGACGTAGCCACGGTCAGGAACTGGCCCTCCTGCCCTACCACGGCGTAGTTCAGGTAATACATTTTGGCCTGCACGTCCTTAGCAATCACCTCCTCATCGGAGATGGCCGTGCGGCCTTCCGGGTCCCAGTTCACCATGCGTACGCCCCGGTAAATCAGGCCCTTGTTATACAAATCGACGAACACGCGGAGCACCGCTTCGGTCAAATCGGGCTCCATGGTGAAGCGCGTGCGGTCCCAGTCGCACGAGGCGCCGAGCTGCTTGAGCTGCTCCAGGATAATGCCGCCGTACTTGTCCTTCCACTCAAACGCGTGGGCCAGAAACTGCTCGCGGGTAAGGTCGGTTTTGGCGATGCCCTGCTCCTTCAGCAGGGCCACTACCTTGGCTTCGGTGGCGATGCTGGCGTGGTCGGTGCCGGGCACCCAGCAGGCTTCCTTGCCCTGCATGCGGGCGCGGCGCACCAGCACGTCCTGAATGGTATTGTTGAGCATGTGCCCCATGTGGAGCACGCCCGTCACGTTCGGCGGCGGAATGACAACGGTGTAGGGCGTCTTCTTGGGGTTGGCTTTGGCTTTGAAAAAGCCCTGCTCCTGCCAACGCTGGTACCATTTGGCTTCAACGTCGGTGGGCGAATAGGTGGTGGCGAGGGACATGGGGCGAAATAGAGAAAGCAGAAAAGGCAAAAATAGGCAATAGAAAAACGGGGCCGTCGGCATCGGTGCCTCAAAAACCGCACGAGCTGGTTAAACAGCCCTCCGGCCGTAGCTGAAAAAAAAATGCGCAGTAGCTACCGAAACAGGAAGAATTTTCAGTCCTTGCGGTTCACCATTAATTCATCTTGACTCTCAGGACAATAGTAAGCCGCGCTTTTAATGCTGATTTAATATCGTGCTCCATCCTGCTTTTTACCTTTGCTTGCCGACCATAAATGACCCATTGGGTTTAATTCGGCCGTTGTATCTTCCGAGTGTTTAGTTATAATCTATATTCTTCATTCGATGGCTAAGCTCTTCAATTTTCGAAAATCGGCGCCTGCGGCGCCCCCACTGCCTGCAGTGCCGCCCCCCATTGGCACCCTTCGGGTGGGCCTGGGCCAGCTGCTGGTAGAAGGGGGCGAGCCTGCCCGCAACCTGGCCCGCGCGGTAGCGCAAATTGCCCAGGCCGCCGCGCAGGGGTGCGAATTGGTGCTGTTGCCGGAAACCCTCGACTTTGCCTGGACGCACCCCAGCGCCCTCTACGAAGCCCAGCCCATTCCCGGTCCGTTCAGCGACGTGCTGTGCCAGGCTGCTGTGGAGCACGGCCTGTACGTATGCGCCGGCCTCACGGAGCGGGCCGCCGACGGCCGCAACTACAACGCCGCCATTCTCATCAACCCACAGGGCGAAATCATCGTCAAGTATCACAAGATTAACCTATTGGCCGTGGAGCAGCCATTCTACGCCGTGGGCCAGACGCTGAACGTGGTGGATACGCCGCTGGGCAAAATCGGGGTGAACGTGTGCGCCGACAATTACCTCGACGGCCTGTCCATCGGCCACACGCTGGCGCGCATGGGCGCCGAGTTCATCATCGCGCCGGCTTCCTGGACGGTCGATTACTCCATCACCGAGGAGCACGACCCGTACCAGGAGAAGTGGGTGAAGCCATTTTCCATTCTGGCCAAGCTCTACAACGTGGTGGTTATCAGCACCACATCGGTGGGCTACATTGTGGGCGGGCCCTACGAGGGCAAAAAAAGCGTAGGCTGCTCCCTGGCCATCGATGCCAACGGCATTCAGGCACAGGGCGCTTTCAACGAGTTTGCCGGCGAGCTGGTGGTGGCCGACCTGAAGCGCCCGCACCGCCCCGAGCGCGGCACCGACATCGGCCTGATGCTGCAGCGCAAAGGCTACCAATTCGACCAAATACTCTGATTCTTACGTAAGCGACTCCGGGCCATCATCTTCCCTGGTCGCACACCCGCTTTGCTCTTCCATCAAATGCCCACCCATCGGTCCATTTTGAAGCCCCTCACCCCCTCCTGCTTTTGCTTACTCAATTACATCCCGATGAAGCCTTGATTTCCGACCAAGCGGCTTCGGAATACCAACGCTGCACCCGCTGCGTGATGGATACCACCGCGCAAGGCATCACGTTCGACACCGACGGCACCTGCTCTTTTTGCGAAGTGCACGACCGCATGGAAAAAGCGTTTCCGCTCGGTGAGCAAGGCCGCCGCACCGTGGCGCGCCTGGCCGATGAGATGCGGCGCGCCGGGCGCAACCGCCCCTACGACTGCGTGGTGGGCCTGAGCGGTGGCCGCGACAGCACCTACACCCTCTGGTACTGCGTCACGCAGCTGAAGCTGCGCCCGCTGGCCGTGCATTTCAACGACGGCTTTGGCAATCCCGTGGCCGGCGAAAACATGGTGCGTACCTGCCAGCGCCTGGGCGTGGAGCTGCGCACCATTACTTCGGACTGGCGCGAGTCGAAAGACCTCAAAATTGCCTTTCTGAAAGCCTCCGTGCCCGACATGGAGGAAGGCACCGACCTGGGCATTGCGACGGCACTGTATGGCGTAGCGGCCAAGGAAAACGTTCAGCACGTGGTGATTGGGCAGTCGTTCCGCACCGAAGGCATTGCGCCGCTGAGCTGGAATTTTCTGGACGGCCGCTACCTGAAGGCGGTGCACAAGCAGTTCGGCACGGTGCCATTGCGCCGTTGGCAGCCTACCGACCCGGGCTTCAACCTGGGCATCAAGGAAATGATTTACTACGCTTTTATCCGGCGTATCAAAACCGTAACGCTGCTCTACCACCTCGACTATGTGCGGAGCGAAGTAGATGAGCTGCTGGTAAGCGAGCTGGCCTGGAAAAATCCCGGCGCGCATTATTTCGACGACCTCTACCAGAGCGTTATCTATTACCTCAACCGCATCAAGTTCAACATCGACCGGCGGCTGTTCAACTACTCGGCCCTGGTGCGCTCGGGCCAGATGAGCCGGGAATACGCCTTGGAACGCATCTCGCACATCAACCCCATCGAGGACGAGGCCGTGATTCAGCTCTGCATCAAGCGGCTGGGCCTGACGCGGGCCGAGTTTGAGGCCATTGTGAGCGCGCCGCCCAAAACCTTCCACGACTACCCCAACAGCTACTCATTCCTGCGCCTCATGAAGTTGCCCATCAAGCTCATGAGCCAGTTCAATCTGATTCCGGAATCGGCTTATGACAAGTTCTTTAACTGCGGCACCTGAGCCCGATTCTTCTCAATCGAAAAGGGCCGCCTCCATGACTGGAGGCGGCCCTTTTTAGTTGTTGATAGCCCTTGGGCTAAGCAGCCAGGTGCAGCCACTCCTTCTTTTCGAGGAGGCGCTCGCGCGATTCGCGGTGGTCGGGGTCGTCCACGCAGCAGTCGACGGGGCATACGGCGGCGCACTGCGGCTCTTCGTGAAAGCCCACGCACTCGGTGCACTTATCGGATACGATGTAATAATATTCGTCCGAAACCGGGGTGTGAGGAGCCGTGCCCGACTCCGTGGTGCCGGCCGGCGTCACCACTTCCTTGAGGCTGGTGCCATCGGCCCAGCGCCACTGGGCGCCGCCTTCGTAAATGGCGTTGTTGGGGCATTCCGGCTCGCAGGCACCACAGTTGATGCACTCGTCGGTTATCATGATGGCCATAGGGCGTCGGGAGAAGAAATTCGGGGTGAAGGGAGAAACTAAAGGGTAAGCAGCGGACTTTACGTAAAACGCCGGGTCTGCGCCGTTCTTTGGCGCTACAAAATTAACCAACAACGGCCGGGTTCGCACGGTTTCGACCAATTTTGCCGGGTAATCTTCCGGCGCCGCGCCACTGCCGGCGCGCCAGCCGGCCTTTTTTCGCATGAATCATTCCGAACGACTTGCCGCTTTTGTGGCCCTGGGCCACCGCCTTGCTACCCTCACCGACGATGAAACTGCGGCCCTGGCCGCCCGCGCCCGCAACCAGAACGGCTGGTTCGACAAGCCCAACGTGGCGGCGGCCCTGCGCGGCATTGCCCACCTGCTGGCCGAGGAGCCGCTGCGCCATTGGGCCGCCCGCTACCCGCCCGAGCCCACCACCGTGCGCCAGATTGGCGTGGTGATGGCCGGCAACATTCCCATGGTGGGCTTCCACGACCTGCTGTGCGTGCTGCTGAGCGGCCACGTGCTGCTGGCCAAGCTCAGCGCCGACGACACGGCCCTCATGCTGTGGCTGATGGAGGAATTGACCCGACTGGAACCGCGCTTTACCGATTATATCAAGGTGCTGCCGCGTCTGAATGCGGCCGACGCCTTCATCGCCACCGGCTCGGACAACACGGCGCGGTATTTCGAATTTTATTTCGGCAAGCGGCCTCACCTCATCCGGCGCAACCGCACCAGCGTGGCCGTGCTCACGGGCCAGGAAACCAGCTCCGAGCTGGCCTTGCTGGGGCCGGACATTTTTCAGTACTACGGGCTGGGCTGCCGCAACGTGAGCAAGATTTTTGTGCCCGAAGGCTACGATTTCGTGCCGCTGCTCGACGCCCTGCAGGTGGGTGCGGGCGTCATCAACCACCACAAATACAACAACAACTACGACTACAACAAGAGCATTATGCTGGTGAATGCCGTGCCGCACTACGATACCGGCTTCCTGCTGTTCACGCGCAGCGCGGCGCTGGTGTCGCCCATTTCGGTGGTGCACTACGGCGAGTACAGCAGCGAGATTGACCTCGTGGACCAGCTTACCGACGTGGCGGCCCAAACGCAGTGCGTGGTGTCGGCCGGGGCGCGGTTTGCGGGCAGCGTGCCGTTTGGCCGGGCCCAGTCGCCCGATGTGGACGAGTACGCCGACCGGGTGGACACGATGGAGTTTCTGGCCCAGCTGCCGTAGAAATTCATCAAAAACCTAGACTGACGGGATTAATTTATCGTTTGCAAGGCAGAAGCCACCCGTTTTTTTCTCCCGCTTACCCACCTCCTTTTTTCGCCATGTCCTTCATTCCTGTTGCCGCCTCCATCGAAATTGTTGAGAAAGAAGATATTGCCACCCTCCATTTTGACCACGACGATGTGCTGCCCACTCCGGAAGCCCGCCAGCGCCGCCGTGCCGATGCCGACCGCGCCGTGACCCTCGGCAATGCCTACCACGGCAAGCTCGACATCTATTTCAAAACGGCCGATGGCGCCACCAAGCGCATGGCCACCACCGTCTGGGCCGCCGATGCCGAGCATCTGACGCTCAAATCCGGTGCGTCGCTCCCCTTGCGGGCCGTGCTGGGGTTCGACTTTTATTAAGCCCGCAGGCGGATGTTCCTTCGAATGAGGGGAGCCGGCAGTTGATTGCAGCGCTTTCATTGGCCCCGCCGGGGCGGTGCCCGGCTCCGGAGCACCGCCCCGGCGGGGCCAAATCACTATCTTGCCCGCTTCAACGCACCGCTCACCCATTCCGGCATGACCGAACCACTAGCTGACCAGCCGCACTTTAAGCGCGCCATCAATCTTTTCGATGCCATTATGCTGGTCACGGGCAGCATGATTGGCTCCGGCATCTTCATTGTGTCGGCCAATATTGCCCGGCAGGTGGGCAGCGCAGGCTGGCTGTTGGTGGTATGGCTGCTCACGGGCGTCATCACCATGGCAGGGGCCATCAGCTACGGCGAGCTGGCCAGCATGTTTCCCAAAGTAGGCGGGCAATACGTGTACCTGCGCGAGGCTTTCGGCCGCCTCACCGCTTTTTTGTATGGCTGGACGCTGTTTCTCGTCATTCAGACCGGCGTCATTGCGGCCGTGGCCGTGGCGTTTGCCAAGTTCACGGGCGTGCTGCAGCCGTGGTTCAGCGTGAAGCATGTATTGTTTGAAACCAGCATTTTCGGCTGGGATTTCACCTTCTCTTCGGTGCAGCTGCTGGCCATCCTGCTCATCATCGGCATCACCGCGCTCAACGCGCAAGGAGTGCGCACCGGCAAGGTCATTCAGAACGTGCTGGGCAGCACCAAGCTCATTGCCCTGGCCCTGCTCATCATCTTTGGCGTGGCCCTGGGCATCAACCACGAAGCCATTGCAGCCAATTTTCACGACCTGTGGACGGCCACCCGCTCCCCTGCTCCCGGCGAAAGTGGGCTGCCGCTGCCCATCAGCGGCGGCTCGCTGCTCATTGCCATTGGCATGGCCATGTCGGGCTCGCTGTTTTCGTCCGACTCCTGGAACAACATTGGCTTCGCGGGCGAAGAAATTCAGAACCCCGAGCGCACGCTGGTGCGCAGCATGGCCATTGGCACGGCCATCGTGACGGTGCTCTACATCCTCATCAACGTTGTTTACCTGCTGGTATTGCCCCTGCACGGCTCGCCCGAAGCAGCTACGCTGGCTGGCCGTGGCATCCAGTACGCAACCGACGACCGGGTGGCCACGGCCGTTGCCGAGTCGGTACTCGGCAAAACCGGGGCCTACGTTATGGCCGTCCTCATCATGCTCAGCACGTTTGGGGCAAATAATGGCATCATCCTGAGCGGAGCCCGGGCCTACTTTGCCATGGCAAAGGACGGCTTATTTTTCCCTGGCCTCGCCCGGCTGAACGGAGCCGGTGTGCCTTCCCGCGCCTTGTGGGCGCAGTGCCTGTGGGCCAGCCTGCTCTGCCTGAGCGGCTCCTACGGCCAGCTGCTCGACTATGTGATGTTTGCCGTCATTCTATTTTACGTGGTCACCATCATTGGCATTTTCGTGTTGCGCCGCACCCGGCCCGATGCGCCCCGGCCCTACCGGGCCTGGGGCTATCCGGTGCTGCCGGGCCTCTACGTGGTGCTGGCCAGCGCGTTTTGCCTCATCCTGCTCATTGCCCCCGATACGGCCGAGTTCTCGCGCCGGGGACTGGGCCTGGTGGCGCTGGGCCTGCCGGTGTACTTCCTGTTTGGCCGGCGGTTTCAGGCATAATTAGCCTACTGCGTCAAATAAAAAGGGCCTCCCTGATTGGGAGGCCCTTTTTATTTGACGCAGTAGCAGCTCGCAGCCGTTAGCGACGACGCTTGCCGGTTTTGGCGCGGGGAGTCAGGGTCACGTTCACGGGCTGGTTGCCGCGGGTGCGCATCACTTCATCGTCGTAGCCACCATAGCCGTAAATCAGGGTGTTGTCGGTGCCAGCCGGCACTTCCAGCGAGTAGTTGCCATTGGCATCGGTGCTGGTGCCTTTGCTGCTGCCTTTCAGCAGCACGGTGGCCCCTACCAGGGGGCGGCCATTCTCGTCCTCAATCTTACCGGTCATGGTCACGTTGGCAGGAGCGGCTTCGGCGGCGGGGGCAGCAGCGGGGGCCGCCTCGGGCGCGGCGGCCGGTGCGGGGGCGGCAGCTACTTCAGGCGTGGTGGCCGCTATGCCCGCTACGGCCTGCGAAGCGCCCGCTGTTGGCACCGTTTTCTTGGGGGTTTTCGGGCTGCGCTGCTCATCAGTGCTCTGGGCATCCGTTTCTTTTGCTTCGTCGGAGGGGCTGGCCGCCGGCACGGAAGCCACCACGGCGGCATCGTCGAGCATGAACGTAGGCGTAACCGATGCCAGCCCGCTGCCATTGCCTTTGGGCAAGGCCACATAGCCAATAACCAGCGCTACGATAAGACCCACCAGTATGTAGGTCAGTCGGTTATTGCCACCGGAAAGAACGTCCTCGTCCTGGGCATCCAGATTAGGGTCGTACTGCTCGGCTTCGATTTTGGGTAAATTTTCTGATTTCATATGGGACGTTAAAAGGAAAATGAATGGCCATGCCTACCTGCAAATACTTTCGCTACTAAAGCCAGCTTTCCAAATAGGCTGCGCAAGTTAAGCTTTTGTGGCGTTATTCATCGCGGGGCTTCCTCTTTTAATGCAAATTTTTTTCAAGCTGACTGCATTCTATTCTGATGCCATCCTACCCGGATATTCCAAATCCCAACCATAAAAAAGCAGCACGGGGCCGAATCTCCGGCCGGGGCTGGATATTCGGCCCCGTGCGGAGGCGCTTGCACAAGGAGAGTCGGGCTCCTATCTATTCATTGCCAATGCTTTCACTGTCGCCAGCAGACTTGGCCGGGCCGCTGGGAGCTTTTTCGCCAAATTCCTGGTCGCGGGTCCGTAGGTTATGGTCCAGCTCAAAGCTGCCCTCGGCTTCGAACCCCGGGCCCTGGGCCTGCTCGCCAGCGCTGGTGTGGTCGTTGCCGCCCTGCGGGCTGGTTTCGGAGCCCCCGATGTGCAGGTTTTCGAGCTGGTCTTTCTGATTGCTGCGCTGGGTATAGCCGTTGGGACCGGTGTTGCGGGCAGCCGTGGGGTCGTTGCTGGTTTTGCCGTTGCTCTGGCTCTGCTGGTACTCCTGCTGCTTTTCCAGCTCTTCGTTGCGGGCAAAAGCCTTATTATTTTCAGCTTCAGTGCTTTCGTCCTGGCTGGAATTGGTACCGTTGTCGGAATTCTTATCGGGAATCATGGGCGAGGGGCTCAAGAGATGGGAAGTAGCTGATTTACGCAGCCTTCCGCTTTCCGTTACGCCCGGCAATGCTTATTTGCTGGCCACGGTTTCAGCATTGAGAGGTTTCTGGTCATTCAGTGTCCAGTTGTAGGAATAGTATTCTACTGCATACCAGGTAGGTACGCGGTGCTCTTTCCGAAACTGGTTTACGTACATCACCCCGGTTTTGCCGCTCGCACTGAAATCGGTTTCGTACCACTTGAATATCTCGGGCAGGCGCACCATTTTGGTGGCATCGTCCACTTTCACGTAGTTAGGGTCGAGCAGGGCAAACTTGGCCTGGTTGTTCAGCTGCACAAACAGCAGTTTGCCTACGTAGGCGGTGCGATTCAGCCGGGGGCAGCTATTGGTGCCGCACACCAATGCAAAATGCAAACGTGGGTCGTCGTAGATTTTACGTAGCTTATCGGTTTCAATCTGGTCAAGAGTCAATTGCTCACCACCTACCCGCATGCGGGTACGATTGAAAAATCCGGGCATGTTCTGCACCGACGTAAGCGGGTAATTACGTACAATCTCTCCGATTACCAGAATGTTATACGCATTCAGGTAAAAGGCATACTGGTCGGCCATCTCTGCCTTTTTCACGTCGAAGTCGGCAATGTCGCTCAGCAAGGCATCCAGCAGCTCTGGGTTGCGCTGAATGGCCGCGTAGTTCACTTTGCCCTCCCGGTTAACAAACTTCTGCAGAAACAAAGTAGTTTGCGCCGTGATGCCTGCCGCCGTGATGGGGTCCGGCACAGCTCCCAGCACCGAGTTTCCAATTGCCAGGCTCAACAGCAGCATTGCCCAGAACTTTCCGAAAGCGTAGAAGGATTTCATAAGGAGCATTAAATGATGGGATGGGTAAACGGTTGATAAACTTACTATAGCCGCTGGTTTGTGGATTTATATTTTTCTAATCTTCCCATATTGAAACAACGCCTACGCGCTGATTTCTGCATTTTTTGAGTGCATAGGGTATTATGCCAATTTATTTTCCCAAAAATAGTCTGACCGTTTCGTCGATTAACTGTTAAATGGCGTTGTTCACCGTCAGAATACCGGCGTTGGCCGCAGAATTATTGTCTCGTTTTTATAACTATTCGAATAGACCCGGCATTTCCTTCCGGCAAATCCCATCTTCCTGCGTCACCGCCGGGCTTGCGCAAGCATTGAAGAGCGGCGGGGCCGACGAGCCCACTGGCGGGCGCATTTCCGGCTACATTTGAGGACCTGTAATCTCCATTTCTGATTTATGCATCTGGTCATCGTTGGCAACGGCATTACGGGCGTGACCTGTGCCCTCACCGTGCGGCGGCTCCGGCCCGATGCCCGCATCACCCTGGTATCGGACGAAAGCGCATACCACTACTCCCGACCGGCGCTCATGTACGTGTACATGGGCCACCTGCGGTCCCAGGACATAGCCCCCTACGCAGCGTGGTTCTGGAGCGAAAACCGCCTGGCCCTGGTGCACGCCACCGCCATTGCGCTGGACACGGCACCGCGCCAGCTCAGGCTGAATGATGGCACGACGCTGCCCTACGACCAACTGCTGCTCGCCACCGGCTCGCAAAGCCGGCGGTACGACTGGCCGGGCCAGGACCTGGCGGGCGTGCAAAGCCTGTACGGCCTGCCTGATTTGGAAGCCATGACGCGCGATACCCACGGCATCAGCCGGGGGGTAGTGGTGGGCGGCGGGCTTATTGGCGTAGAGCTGGCCGAGATGCTGCACGTGCGGGGCATCGAGCCGGTGGTGCTGGTGCGCGATGCCCACTACTGGGCCTCGGTGCTGCCGCCCGAAGAAGCCCGGCTGGTAGATTATCAATTTCGGGAAAACCAGGTTTCGGTACGCTACAACACCGAGCTGGGCGAGATTCTGGGCGATGACAGTGGCCGCGTTCGGGCCGTGAGAACTACCGCGGGCGAAGAAATTGCCTGCCAATGGGTGGGCCTGGCCACGGGCGTGGCCCCCAACGTGGCGCTGGCCAAGACTGCTACGCTTGAAACCGACCAGGGCATTTTGGTGGACGAATACCTGCGCACCAGCGTGCCCGGCGTGTATGCGGCCGGCGACTGCGCCCAGCACCGCCAGCCGGCGGCCGGCCAGGTTCCCATCGAGCAATTGTGGTACACCGGCCGCATGCAGGGCGAAACCGTGGCGCACACCATTTGCGGGCAGGCTACCCCCTACCGGCGGGGCGTGTGGTTCAATTCGGCCAAATTTTTTAACCTTGAATACCAGACCTATGGCCAAGCTCCGGCTACGCCCGTGGCTGGCCTGGATAGCTTTTACTGGAGTCATCCTGACTGCCGGGCGGGGCTGCGCGTTTATTTTCAGGCCGATGCACCACACGCAGTGGTGGGCTTCAATGCGCTGGGCCTGCGCCTGCGCCAGGCCGTGTGCGAGCAGTGGATTCGGGCAGAAACGCCGGTTGCGACGGTGATGGCCCAGCTGGGCGCGGCTAATTTTGACCCGGAGTTTGCCCCGCAGCACGAAGCGGCCATTGTCAGGGCGTTCAACCAGCAGTTTCCGCAGCAGCCGGTGGCGCTCCGGCAACGTAAAGGGTTATTTGCCCGGCGCTAGCGGGCGGCTTCACCTCAATCTTTCTCCCGTGGACTTCTCCAAACTTTATCGGCCCTCGGCCCTCAACAGCTTTCAGTTCATTGCCGTCACGGGCCTGCTGATGAGTGCGGGCGCCCACCTGATTCTGCATTTCTTTGTGGGGCGCACGCCGGCGGGGTTCAGCTGGCTGTATGTGTGCTGGACGGGGTTTTACATCATAGGTACCCTCATCAACTTTTTCGGTAAGCCCGATGAGCCCCACCACCACCACCATCATTAAGCCTGCCGGCTGCCAGCTGCCTATCGCCCCGGCTACGTAGGTGGGCCAACGCTTTACGTACTCCTCTATGCTTCCAAAGCTTGCTGCTCCGGTGCCGCCCGCCACGCCGGCTACCGAGAAGCTGTCCCTGGCCATTGTCGCGGCCGGCTTTCTGGCGCTCCTGCTGGCCCTGACCGATGCCGACCCCAGCCGCCGCCAGCAGTGGTTTTACCTGGCCGTGGGCCTTGTAAGCACTGGCACGCTGGCCTGGAGCTGGCGAGCGTTTGGCAGGCAGCCGGCGGGCGTGCAGCACAACCATTTGTGGCTGCGGGCCAGCACTGCGCGGGGCGCGGTGGCCTGGGTCACGGGGCTGGTGCTCACGGGGTTTTACGTGGTGCTGTACTGGTTCAGCGGAGACGATGGCCACGGCCGCTTCGGGCCGCTCAACAACCTGGTTCACGCCCTCGATGGCTTCAGCCAAGCCCTGCGCGGCCGGCCGGCCGACCAATGGTTTCTCTACGGCACCTTCTACACGCTGGCCGTGCTGCTGATGGGCTGGCGGGCGCTTTGGAAATACCGGCACGTCCGCTACCAGCTCATCCGCACGGCTTCGGTGATGTTTTTTCAGCTGGGCTTTGCCTTTCTGCTGCCGGGGCTGCTGCAGGCTTTTCAGCAGCCGGAATTCTACTTCACCTACTTCTGGCCGCTGAAGTACGACTACCTGTTTCCCGGCACCGTGACTTCGCTGCTGAAGAACGGCGGGCTGGGCGTCTTCATGGTGTTCTGGGGCGCGGTAATGTCGTTCGTGGCCACGCCGGTGCTCACCTACTTTTTTGGGAAGCGCTGGTACTGCTCGTGGGTGTGCGGCTGCGGCGGCCTGGCCGAAACCGCCGGCGACCCCTACCGCCAGCTGTCCGACAAAAGCCGCGCTGCCTGGCGCTGGGAAGTACGCCTCATCTACCCTATTCTGGGACTGATTATCCTCATTACGGCGCTGCTGTGGGCGCATTTTGCCACCGGCGGCACCTGGCTGGGCCAGGCCGGAAACGTGGCCGCGCAATGGTACGGGTTCGCCATTGGCTCGGTGTTTTCGGGGGTGATTGGGGTGGGGTTTTACCCCATCATGGGCAGCCGGGTGTGGTGCCGGTTTGGCTGCCCAATGGCGGCCTACCTGGGCCTGCTGCAAAAGCATTTTTCCCGGTTCCGCATCAGCACCAACGGCGGGCAGTGCATCTCGTGCGGCAACTGCTCCAACGTGTGCGAGATGGGCATAGACGTGCAGCAGTATGCCCAGCGCGGCGCCCCCGTGGTGCGGGCCTCGTGCGTGGGCTGCGGCCTGTGCAGCACGGCCTGCCCGCGCGGTGTGCTCAACCTGGAAAACGGGCCGCGGGCCGGCCGCACCCAGGCTTCCCCGCTCATTCACGCCGACTCGCTGCGCATTCTTTCCTGAGGTCGGGCAGAAAGCAAAAGCCGAAGCGTGCGACGACGCTTCGGCTTTTAACTGCTTCATCCACAGCCAGGCTACAGCCGCTGCAAGGTGCGCTCAATCAGGGCATCGACTACCGCCCCGGCGTTTTCGGCAAACTCGCCGGTGGCGCGGTTGGCCACAATGGCGTTCAGCGACAGCACCTCGTGGCCCAGCAGGCGGCCCAGGGCGTAGTAGCCGGCGGTTTCCATCTCAAAGTTGCTGAGCCGGAACTCGCCTTCGCCGCTGTGGTGGCGGAAGTTCTGGAGGCGGGCAATGTAGTCGGGCTGGCGCAGCGGCAGGCGCAGGCTGCGGCCCTGCGGCGCATAAAAACCGGGGCAGGTGAGCGTGTTGCCCATCACCATGCCCGCGCCAAGCTGCTCGCGCAGCAGGTCGGAGCCGCGCACCACGTAGGGCGCGAAGGGCAGCGCCAGCGTTTGCTGCAGCTCGGTGGCAATCTGGGTTTCGAGGCCGGTTTCCATCAGCGGGTAAAACTGCGCGAGGCTGTCGAGGCCCACGGCGTGCTCGGTGGCCAGCAGCGCGCCGATGGGCACATCGGCCTGCAGGCTGCCGCTGGTGCCGAGGCGGATGATGCGCAGGCTCATGCGCTCGGCTTCGGGCCGCACGGTGCGGGCCAGGAAGTCGATGTTCACCAGCGCATCCAGCTCATTCATCACGATATCAATGTTATCGGTGCCCATGCCGGTGCTGAGCACCGTCAGGCGTTTGCCCCGGTAGTAGCCCACGTGCGTCACAAATTCGCGGTGCGAGCCTTCGAACTCGATGGAGTCGAAATGGCGGCTCACCTGCGCCACCCGACCGGGGTCGCCCACGGTGAGGATGGTATCGGAAATGTGGTCGGGCAGCAGGTTGAGGTGGTAAACACTGCCGTCGGGGTTGAGAATGAGCTCGGAGGCGGGAATCATTTTGAACGAGGAATGAAGAGTGAGGAATGAAGAATTTATTGCCGAAATAAGGGACAGAAAAACTGGCTATGCGCCAATTCTTCATTCCTCATTTTTCATTCCTCATCGCGATTTAGCGTAGGACGAAAAGCCCTGCGCGGGGTGGTAGTGGTTGCTGAGCTTGGGGTAGGCCCCGGTGCCGTCGTAGGCGCGCTTATCGGGGTTGGTGGCGCAGGCTTCGGAGCAGGCCCCCTGCAGCTGGTCGCCGCAGGCTTCGCAGAGCGGCAGGTGGGCGTTGCAGTGCGGGTTGGCGCAGTTGATGAGGCGGTTGCTGGGCTGCCGGCAGTGCTGGCACAGCGAAATCACGGTGGGGTTGATGCGGTTTACATCTACGGCCACGCGGTTGTCGAACACGTAGCACTGGCCGTCGAAGTCCTCGCCCCCGGTTTCGATGCCGTACTTGATGATGCCGCCGTGCAGCTGGTACACGTTTTCGAACCCCTGCTCCAGCAGGTAGGCGCTGGCTTTCTCGCACTTCACGCCGCCGGTGCAGTAGGTCAGAATCTTCTTGTCCTTGAACTCCTTGAGGCGCTCCACGCGCTCCGGAAAGTCGCGGAAGTTTTCCATGTCCAGCGTCACGGCGTTTTTGAAGCGACCAAGGTTGTACTCGTAATCGGAGCGCACATCCACCACCACCACGTCGTCGCGGTCCTTCAGGGCTTTAAACTCTTCGGGCGACAGGTGCTGGCCGGTTTTCTCGTGGGGCCGCACGTGGTGCAGGCTGCTGTGCACGATTTCCGGCTTCACCCGCACGTGCAGCTTCTGGAACGTGTGGCCCGCCACTTCGTCAACCTTGAACTCCAGCGCGGCAAAGCGCGGGTCGGCTTTCACGGCCGCCATGTAGGCCGCGCAGCTTTCGCGGGTGCCCGACACGGTGCCGTTCAGCCCCTCGGCGGCCACGATGATGCGGCCCCGCAAATCCAGCCCGAGGCACAGGCGGTGATGGTCGTCCCGAAACTGCTCCGGGTTATCGAGGGGCGTATAGCAGTAATAAAGAAGAACCTGAAACGACATGTCTTAATGAGGAATTAGGAATGAAGAATGAGGAATTAGTGGGATTGAACATGCACGAGGCTGTATCAATTCTTGGTTTCTCGTTCTTCATTCCTCATCAAAATTTACACTTTCACGGCCGGGTTGCCGAATACGGTTTGGCCGTTGGGCACGTCGGCGACCACCACCGAGCCGGCCCCGATGCGGGCTTTATCGCCGATTTTGATGCCGGCCACCACCACCGCGCCAGCCCCGATGAAGGCCAGCTCGCCCACCTGCACATCGGCCCCGAGCAGGGCCCCGCTGCCCAGCTGGGCAAAGCTGCTCACGGTGGCACGGGCTTCCACCACGGCGTTGGCCCCCACCAGGCAGCCGTCGCCGAGGGTGGCCGTGGCGGCTACCACGGCATTGGGGCCCACGTAGTTGCCGTGGCCCAGGGTGGCGTGGCTCGAAACGCTGGCGCGCTCGTGAATGGCGTTGACGGGCACGGCTTCGTACTCCGAGCGCAGCATTTCGGTGAGGCTGCGGCGGCTCGCCGTGTCTTCGGTGGCCACGAAGACCTCGCACTTTTTGCCCAGCAGCTTCAGCAGCTCGCCGTCGTCGGTGTTGCCCATCACGGGCACGTCGAGCAGCTCAGTGCCCTGCAGCTTTTTGTCGTCGTCGAGCAGGCAATAAACAACGACATCGTTGGAGAGAAAGGCGTCGAGGGCGGCGGTGCCCACGGTTTGAGCGCCAAGAATGATAACAGGGTTTTCCATGAACAAACGAACGGGATTGCGCTTGGGCGCGAGGCAGAATCACCTCATGACAACCGAGCGGGCCACAAAGTTACGCCACCGGCCGGGCCGGGCTTTGGTGACCACTGGCCGGGCCTGCAATTTCCGGCCGGGAGCGCGCCAGCCAGCGCAGCCCGGCCGCCGCGTAGTCGTTTTGCAGCAGCAGCAAAACGAGAAAGGGAATCATCTCGCTCCGGTAGCGGCTCAGCAGGCCGTAAATCGGGGTGGTCAGCCCAATCAGCATGGCCAGAATCAGGCAGAAAGTCGCCAGCCCCAGCGTCCAAACGAAAGGCAGGCTGCCACTTCGCCCCCGCAAGGTGGCGACGATGGCCAGAACTATCAACCCCAGCAACGCCAGGTTTTCGAGGCTGGCGGCAATGTACATGGGCTGCCGGGCCTCGCCCAGCCACGGCCGGGTGAAGGTATTGAGCGCCGCCAGGGGGGCGTGCGCCGCAATGCTCCCGACGGTAGGCCGCAGGTTGGGGTAGGTGAGATGGGGACGCCCGGCAGCGTGCGAAATTTCATCGGCATACACCCGCACCACCTGATTGGTAAATTTATTGACGCGAAACGCCACGCTGAACTGCGGAGCCAGCCACAGCCCGGCCCCCAGCACCACGGCCACCGCCAGCGCCTGCCCCCAGGTTCGCCGCGCCAGCCCCACGCGCTGCAAGCCGTGCGCCAGGCCAATGCCCAACAGCACGCCCAGCAGAGGCATGGCAAAGAAATACCGAATGTAAAAGTGCAGCGCAGCGAGGCCGGCCGTGCCCAGCCACCACCCCGCCCAGTCACGGACGGTCTTCCGGTCGGGGGCGCCATACAGGGCTCGCACCACCTGCGCGACCAGCCAGGCCCCGCTGCCCAGCAATACGGCTTCTTTGCTCAGGCCCGTGTTCCAGAACCAGACCGTCGGCCACAGCACGAAGGCAACCGCGCCGGCACCGGCGGGCGTGCGGGGCAGGCGCTCAGCCAGGGCACGCACCAGCTGCCAGCAGCCCACAAATGCGAACAAGCTCAGGTACAATCCATTGAGCCAGCCGATACCCAGCGATGCCAGATTCAGCAGCGCCAGCAGCTTTATCAGAATCCAGGTATTGGAGGTGCTTTGATACACTGCCTGGTAGGTGCTGAACTGAAAGGTAACCACCGCCCCCGTAAACGCTTGCCAGAAGGCGGGCCAGTCCGTCCACAGCCGATTGGTGAGGTATTTCCCCATCCGGTTCATATAGGAAGCATCGAGTTGCAGCGACCAGTTGCGGGCCAGGCCCACTCCTACCCGCAGCACCAGCCCCAGGGCAAAAACGCCTCGCCATGGGCCCGCCCCGGCCCAGCGCCATTGCCGCCGCAGCCACGGCAGTAGCAGTGCCAGCAGCCCGGCATTCAACAAAAAAGCCACCGCGAGCTTCATCGGGCCAGTCGCGGTTGCTGCACCAGCCGGCTGCCAATGGCGCAGTGCAGGCAGCGGCGCGGGGCGCAGTAGCTCTTGTGCAATGCCAGCAGCCCCTGCGAGTCGGCCGCCGTGCGGTGGGTGAAGCCGAGGGCCTCGTACGCATCGGTGTATTGGTTGTGCTCGGCTGGCAGCTCGGCCAGCAGGGCAATGCTGCTTTCCACCACTTCGGGCTTGTCCACGTAGCGGGCGTAGGCCACACGCAGCGGCACCACTACGTTGGTGATGAGCAGGTCGATGCTGGTTTTGCCCAGGCCCGGGACTTTGCCCGCCCGGCCTGGCCGGAAGTGCGTGCGCCAGTAGTCCGGCGCGGGGGCCTGGAAAAACTCCGTCAGCGCGGCTACGCTCTGCGCAGTCAGCAACGCATCGAACAGGGCTGGCCGCACGTGCAGCAGGCCCACGAGCTGGCCCAGGCGCACCGGCGGAAAGTTGGCCGGCCGCAGGCGCAGGTAGTTCCACTCGTGCACGGCCAGGGCCGCCGCGCCCAGGCTGTATTTGTGCCGCAGAAACTCGTGCTCCTGCCTCAGGTCCCGGATGTACTCATCACTCGCCGTTTCCTCATTTTCAACCAGAAAACCAGCCTGGCCAAACAGCAAGGCTTCGAGCTGGCGGCGGTCGTGCCGGTGCCGGCGAAGCACGGCCAGCGGCAGGGCTTTGGCCAGGCGGGCCAGCGGCTCACTGTTTTTCTGGAAGCCGAAAGCGGCCATCAGGGCGTGGTAGGCGGTGGCTTCCCAGTCCTGCCCCAGGGCCTGGTGCAGCGCCATAATGGCATCGGCCTTGCGCTCCACGCGCTCCAGCAGGGCCCGCTCGGCCATCATGGTTCTGCTGATTTCGGGCACCAGATTTAGCAGCGGAGCACAGGGCAGCGGGGCCGCTGCCGGCGCTTCTACCAGGGCCGTGTAGCGGGCCAGCAGCTCCGGCGTAAGGCGGGCTTGCAACGCCAGCGCCGGGATGCGACTGCCGTTGGTACGGGCCACGTCGACATCGTGGCTGCCCACGACGTGTAGAATCACCTGGTCGTATTTGGGGTCGGTCTGGTGGTTGTGGCGGTTCCAGTCCGAGGCCCGCAGGTGAATTTCTACGGCCCCGTTCCACTCCACTTCGCCCAGGCGCAGGCGCGCGTTCAGGAAATCGGGGCCGGCATCGGCATTGCGCTGGCCGGGGCGCAGCACCTGAATTTCCTCGCCTTCAGCCGTGCGCAGGTCCGCTTTGTCAAAGTATTGGTGCTGCCACACGTAATGGAGGAAATCTTCGCGCATATCCTACTCAGATAATTCCGAAAGCCGGTCATAAGTCATATGGTCCTGCACAATTTCTGCAAAGACTATTGACTTTTCAGCTACAACATAAGGTTGGTAATAATATTCTACCTCTTCTTTCATCAGAAGCTTCATTTGCAATGCATCTAGCTTAGTTGTATCCTTAATAGCCCTATAGAGCACATCATTGCACACAACACCCCCAAGGATTGAATCGAACCGTAACCTCACTTTGATTACCGCTTCTAAAGCCGTTGCAAGCTCCCGCGCATTCGGATATTCTTCTTCCCAACTCAACAATAGCTGTCTAACCTCTCCTTCTTTGTCTAAAATAACAGCGAAAGGATACAACGCCCCTGTCTTACGCATGAAATACTGGGCTTTTTCCGCTACGTAACTTACTAATTGAAGCCGTGCATTCATTTCACAAGGATATTGACAAAAAGCCACATTATCGATAATCATAAAAACAGCCCGCCTCTTTCGAAGCGGGCCGTTTCCATGTAATCGGTTATTAACTTATTACCGCAGGTCCACCACCTTCACGCCCTTGTACTTCGCCTTATCGAAGGCAAAGGTGCCGGCATCGGTGGGCGGGTTGGGCTTGAAGTTTTTGATGAGGAAAGTGTACTGGTTGCCGTTCTTCTTAAACATCTGCCAGCTTTTCACCGACGCATCCTTTTTCCGCACCTTCAGGCGCACCTTGAACACGTCATTCTGGCGGTTCTCGGGGGCCAGCTCAATTACGTCGAGCGGCTCACCGCTTTCCGTCACCTGCTGCACGTAGGTGTATTTGTAGCCCTTTTTATACATCGTATAAATCTGGGAGGGCGACATTTCCTGCGAGTCCGGGTCCGAATCGGAGATGTTTACCTCGTTTTCGTTCTTCAGGTACGTCCAGGTGGTTTTGCCGTCGTTGATGACTTCCTGGCCGCTGATTTTCAGCCGGAATTTCTGGCCGCTCACGATGATGTCGCCGTTAATGTTCTGCTTCACCTTGGCGCTGGGGTTTTCCAGCGTTTGGGTGAAAGCGGCCTGAAACGCTTTCAGCGCCTGGTACTTGGCGCTCATCTGGTCAAGAATCTTACCAGCTTTGGGGTCCTGCTGAGCGGCGGCGGGCAGGGCCAGCGTAGCCGCAAACAACAGAAGGGAGAGGGATTTTTTCATTATAGAGAGAAGGGTCAAAAGGCGCTTTTGCGGGCTTGGAAAGCCTGATACGGATTTCGTTTAACAAACGTCCGGCCAAAATGCCAATGAAGCGTCAATGAAGAAAAAAAATGTCGCCTGCGCTTCCGGCCGGTGCACATGCAAGGCAAGTGTTGGAAGCCGAAGCGTAGGCTACTTCATCGAGTTGAGCAGCTGCTCCAGCTGGTATTCGTCGGGAATGAGCACGTCGCGCGCTTTGCTGCCCTCGAAGGGTCCCACGATGCCGGCGTGCTGCAACTGGTCGATGAGGCGGCCGGCGCGGTTGTAGCCCAGCTTGAGCTTGCGCTGGAGCAGGCTGGTGCTGCCCTGCTGGTGCAGCACAATGCAGCGGGCCGCTTCCTCAAACATGGTGTCGCGCTCCGAAGGGTCCATTTCCTCGTTGCCGCTGCCGGCGTCGCCGTCGGCCCCGGCCACTTCGGGCAGCAGGTAGGCGTCGGAGTAGCCCTGCTGCTCGCCGATGTAGTCGCAGACGCGGTCTACCTCCGGCGTGTCGATAAAGGCGCACTGCACCCGAATCAGGTCGGAGCCAGCCGAGAACAGCATGTCGCCCTGGCCGATGAGCTGGTCGGCCCCGCCCGTGTCGAGAATGGTACGCGAGTCGATTTTGCTGGTCACCTTGAAGGAGATGCGGCAGGGGAAGTTGGCCTTGATGATGCCGGTAATCACGTTCACCGAGGGGCGCTGCGTGGCCACGATGAGGTGGATGCCGATGGCGCGGGCCAGCTGCGCGAGGCGGGCAATGGGCGTTTCCACTTCCTTGCCGGCGGTCATCATCAGGTCGGCCAGCTCGTCAATCACCAGCACGATAAAGGGCAGGAAGCGGTGGCCTTTCTTGGGATTCAGGCGGCGCTCGATGAACTTGGCGTTGTACTCCTTGAGGTTGCGGCAGCCGGCTTCTTTCAGCAGGTCGTAGCGCCGGTCCATCTCCATGCACAGCGAGTTGAGCGTGTTCACCACCTTCTTCGTGTCGGTGATAATGGCCTCGTCGGTGTCGGGCAGCTTGGCCAGGTAGTGGCGCTCAATCTTGTTGAAGATGCTCAATTCCACCTTTTTGGGGTCAACCAGCACAAACTTTAGCTGGGCCGGGTGGCGCTTGTAGAGCAGCGAGGCCAGAATCACGTTCAGGCCCACCGACTTGCCCTGGCCCGTGGCGCCGGCCATGAGCAGGTGGGGCATCTTGGCCAGGTCGGCCACGAATACCTCGTTGGTGATGGTGCGGCCGAAGGCGATGGGCAGGTCCATTTCGGTCTTGGCGAACTTCTCCGAGCCCAGCACCGAGCGGATGCTCACCATCTCCTTCTTCGTGTTCGGCACCTCGATGCCGATGGTGCCCTTGCCCGGAATGGGCGCAATGATGCGGATGCCGAGCGCGGCGAGGCTCAGGGCAATGTCGTCTTCCAGGCTCTTGATTTTCGAAATGCGCACCCCCACTTCGGGCACAATCTCATAGAGCGTGACGGTGGGCCCGATGGTGGCCTTGATGCTGGCAATGCCGATGCCGTAGTGCCCCAGCGTCTCCACGATGCGGTCCTTGTTGGCTTCGAGCTCCTCCTTGGTCACCTGGGCTTTGGGCGTGCCGTAGTCGTTGAGCAGTTCCAGGGTGGGAAACTGGAAGCGGGCCAGGTCCAGCGTGGGGTCGTAGTTGCCGGCCGGCATGGCGTCGGCGTCTTCGTCCTCATCGGCCACGGCGGCGATGTCGGCCCCGGCGTTGGGGTCGAGGTCGTCGCGGCCGGGCACCGTAATTTCCAGGGATTTGGGGGCCTGCGGGCTGGGGGACTTGGGTTCCGGCAGGTCGCCGTCGGCCAAATCGGCCAGCGAAAGCGGCGTGGGAATGGTGGAAACGGGCACAGCCGCAACCTCCGGCTCGGCCACCGGCATTTCGATGGAAAACGCGGGGCCGCTGACGGCCAGCGGCACGGCCGCCGCCGCCGATGCCAGCCCGGCAGCGGTGCCCGTGGCCGCCGTAGCTGCCGCCGTAGCCGGCAC
>NZ_BAAGWC010000022.1:0-69237 GCF_054780555.1 Hymenobacter daeguensis | reverse complement strand
GCCCCCGCTGGCATGGGCGCCCGCCCCGGCGGCTACCCCGGCCAGCAGCGCAGCACTATGCCCGCCGACAGCACCCTCGGCAAACCCGCCACCGATAGCACCGGCGCGCCTCAGCGCCCCGGCGGCAACCCCGGCCTGCGCCCCGCCACGGCCCAGCCCGCCGACTCGACCAACGGCCGGCCCGCCGCTCCGGCCAGCAACCCCATCAACTCGCCGGCCAATACGCCCTCGCCGGGCACCAGCACCCCCAACGGCACCGTGCCTGCCGGCAGCCCCGGCGGCCGGCCCTAGCCGGCAGTTTCTCCTCTGCCGGAAAGAATGTATGGAACGTCATGCTGCGCCCGTCGCGGCATGGCGTTCGCATTTACAGCCCGCGCGGTCTTAATTGATTTTTAACGCGGCACCCGTCCGGCCACGGGCTACTTTTGTCTGCGCCATCTCCTTTTTCAATGTCTGATAAGCTTCCCGCGGCCCTGCCCGAAGACGACGCGCATTTCCTGCAGCGCCTGCGGCCCTCGCGGCTGATTTTGCCGGTGGCGCTGGGGCTGCTGGTGGTGGGCTACCTGTTCTGGCACAGCTACAAGCCCGGCGAGCTGGCCCCGCTGGCCCACGCCGACTGGCGCTGGCTGGCGGTGGCGGTGCTGGTGCTGGCCGCCCGCGACCTGGGCTACGTGTACCGCATCCGCCACATTGCCGAGAACGAGCTTACCTACCGGCAGGCGCTGGATGTGATTATGATTTGGGAGTTTGCTTCCTGCGTGCTGCCCTCGGGGCAGGGCGGCACGGGCGCGGCCCCGTTCATTCTCGAAAAAGAAGGCATTCCATTGGGCAAAGGCCTGACCTACATTATGGTAACGGCCCTGCTCGATAACCTGTACTACGTGGTGATGGTGCCGCTGGTGGTGCTCATTGCCGGGGCCGGCCTCTACCCGCACGAGGCGCTGCAAACCGGTTTCGTGGCCACGCTGCGGGTGGCGTTTGGGGTGAGCTACCTGTTCGTGACGCTCTATGCCGGGCTGATGCTGTACGCCATTTTCGTCAACCCGAAGTCGGTGCGCCGGCTGCTGGTGCGGCTGTTCTCGTTCCGATTGCTGCGGCGCTGGCGGCGCACGGCCTACCGCCACGGCCAGGAAATGGTGCGGTCTTCCCGGCAGCTGCGCGGCGCCGGCGCGGCCTACTGGTGGCGGGCCAGCGTGAGCACAGCTTTCGTCTGGACGGCCCGCTACGCCATCATCGGCTGCCTCATCGCCGCCTTCGTGCCGATGGACATGAACACCTTTCTGTTCATCTTCGCCCGCAACATCACCTACAAAGTCATTCTGCTGGTAGCCATCACGCCGGGGGGCGCGGGCATTGCCGAAGGCGCATTTCCCACGTTCTTCGGCAAGTTCATCGGCACGGCCACCATGACCAGCTTCCTGGTGTTTCTCTACCGAATCGTGACGTATTACCTCTACCTCGTGCTCGGCCTCATCTTCCTGCCGCGCTGGGTGACGCGGGTGTTCGGCAAGCGGCCGGCGGCGCAGTAGCGCGCGCTTTGCAGTGCGCGCCCCCGAAACGAACGATTATCAGCATGAGCGAAACGCGAATTACAAAGTTCGCGCTACTAAAAAAGAAAGCCCCGAACCGCAATGGTTCGGGGCTTTTTCAAGTCAAAACCGAAAGCAATTACTCCGCTTCCAGCATCAGGGCGGCGCCGTCGGCCGATTTCAGCGTGAGCTTTTTATCGGTCAGCGTTTCCACCGCGAAGGTGTTGCTGGTAGTGGCATTGTCGGGGGTCAGGGTAATGGTTTTGCCGGCCTGGTCGAAGGTGTACTTGCCCGACACGGCACCGCTGGTGCCGGTCATGTTGTAGGTGCCGTTGGCGAAGATGCGCAGCTCCTCCTGCTTCTGGGCATCGGTCTGCTTCACTTTGTCGCCGGCAGTGTCGGTTTCCTTGGCGGTTTTCCACACTTTGCTATCGGTGCCGTAGAGCATGTTGACGCCTTCTACTTTGCCTTTGTCGTTGCTGCACGATGCGGCAAACAGCGACACCAGCAGCAACAGGCCGGCGAGGTAACGGAACGAAAAGAGCGACTGAGGTTTCATGTGAAAGAGGGTATTGGTGAAAGAATGAAGTGCATTTGCCAGTGTCGGCGAACTCGTCGGCTTACGGTACAGGCTTAAAAGAGTTTAGAGCGTAACCTCCCCTTCACTGCCGCGTATAGGGCTCAGGTTTGCTTATCCCTGGATAGCCAACACCGCTCTATTCTTTCATTTAACCCGACCGAACTCATGGGACTCTTTGATTTTATCAGCGATAAAGGCGAGCAAAAGCCCGTCGAGCCGGCAGCCAAGCCCGCAGGCGGCGCTACCGATTTTTTCGGCAATAACTCTGCCGCCGCCAATCCAACCACGGCCGGCGACTCGTACACCGTGGTAAGCGGTGACTCGCTCTCCAAGATTGCCAAGCACCACTACGGCGACGCTGCCAAGTGGCACCAGATATACGAGGCCAACAAGGCCACCATCGGCAGCAACCCTGACCACATTGAAGTGGGGCAGGTGTTGACCCTACCTAGTCTCTAGGTACTTTTTTGCAGAAAAAAGGTGAGAAAAGCCACTCTGTTTCAGGGTGGCTTTTTTGCGTTCCGGGCCGGGTCGAAATCCGCTGTCCGGGCGGACGGAAACCGGCTGTCATCCTTCGCTGCGCTCAGGATGACAGCCGATTTTACCCAACGGAAAATATTTTTCGCCTCACTCATTGCCCGCGAAAAAATTTCTCCCGTACATTTGCCCTACCAACCCGGTACTCCTCGCTAACGGTGAGCAGTTTTCAAGTTTTATACAGAAGTGGCGAGAGACTAGGCTCCGTGACCCACTGGCAACCTTCGCCACGCGAAAGGTGCCAATTCCTACCCACCCGCAGCTTCGGCCGCGCTGGGACAGATGATTCGAGTGCCATGGAAAATTCTTCACATCCCGCTTTTTTTGCCCCGAATGCTTCGGCTGCTTTGTGCGCCGCAGGTTCGGGCTTCTTGGTTTCGGCCGCTGCCGGCCGGAACGTGGCCCCACGCCCGGCCCGAATGCGAATGTGCTGTTGCCGCCCGTGTTGCTGCTAAGCTGATTTCGGCTTAGAACCCCTCCTCCCCTCTTCTGATTTTTTTGGTGACCCCGTGGGTCTGCCGCGCGCCTTTTCGGGCTTCGCGGCGGGTTCGGGCCACCCGGCAACACGGGCCAACTCCGGGGACTTTATTGCGCTAACCAATGCTTTTTCAAGCTGTTGCGCTCCTTTTCCAATTGCATTTCTGGTTTTTCCAAAACTCAAAAGATAACCGCATCATGTCCGTTCAGCCCCAACACTTCGAAACCCTCCAACTCCACGCCGGCCAGCAGCCCGACCCCACCACCGGGGCCCGCGCCGTGCCGCTGTTCCAAACCACCAGCTACGTGTTCAAGAGCGCCGAGCACGGCGCCAACCTGTTTGCCCTGAAGGAGTTCGGCAACATCTACACCCGCCTGATGAACCCCACCACCGACGTGTTTGAGCAGCGCGTGGCGGCGCTGGAAGGCGGCGTGGCGGCGCTGGCCACCGGCTCGGGCCAGGCGGCGCAGTTCATTGCCCTAAACAACATTCTGCAGGCCGGCGACAACTTCGTGAGCACGGCCTACCTCTACGGCGGCACCTACAACCAGTTCAAGGTGGCGTTCAAGCGGTTGGGCATCGAAGTACGCTTTGCCGATGGCGACAATCCGGCTTCGTTTGAGGAGCTGATTGACGAAAAGACCAAGGCCATCTACCTCGAAACCATCGGTAACCCCAGCTTCAGCATTCCGGATTTTGAGGCCATTGCGGCCATTGCGAAGAAGCACGATTTGCCGCTGGTGGTGGACAATACCTTCGGCGCGGGCGGCTACCTGTTCCGGCCGTTGGAGCACGGCGCCAATATTGTGGTCGAGTCAGCTACGAAGTGGATTGGCGGGCACGGCACCAGCATCGGCGGCGTGATTGTGGACGGCGGCACCTACGATTTCGGCAACGGCAAGTTCCCGCAGTTTACCGAGCCGAGCGAAGGCTACCACGGCCTGGTTTTCAACGACGTGTTTGGCAAAGGCGGGCCGTTTGGCAACATCGCCTTCATCATCCGGGCGCGGGTGGAAGGCCTGCGCGACTTCGGCCCGGCCCTTAGCCCGTTCAACTCCTGGCAGCTGCTCATCGGCCTCGAAACCCTGAGTTTGCGCGTGGACCGCACCGTGGAAAACGCTCTCAAAATTGCCACCTGGCTGGAGCAGCACCCGCAGGTGGAGAGCGTGAATTACCCCGGCCTGGCCAGCAGCCCCTACCACACCATCGCCAGCAAGTACCTGAAGCGCGGCTTCGGCGGCGTGCTCTCGTTCCGCATCAAGGGCACCAAGGAAACGGCCACGCAATTCATCGATAACCTGAAGCTCATCAGCCACCTGGCCAACGTGGGCGACGCCAAGACGCTCATCATCCAGCCCTCGGCCACCACGCACCAGCAGTTGAGCGAAGCCGAGCAGCTGGCGGCTGGCGTCACGCCCACGTCGCTGCGCCTGTCGGTGGGCATCGAGCACTTTGAGGACATCAAAGCCGACCTGCAGGCGGCGTTCGATGCCATCGGCAACACGGCCAGCCTGCCGACGGCAGGCGACGAAGTGAGCGAGCCCGAGCTGGAGCACGCCCAGCCGCTGGAAGTATAATTCATTAATGATTAGCGGTTAATGGCTGGTGATTAATGACCTGTTGGAAAAAATTAATCATTAACCACTAGCCGCTAACCACTAAAAATTTGCCGCTAGCGGGCCACCCCTGGCGGGTCGGCGCCAGTCTCGCTGGCGGCCATGTTTATCGCAGCTTTAGAACCGGTGCGCCGGCCCGGCAGCCCTTCTGTGATTGGGAGGGTGTTTGCCCCGGAGGGGTCCCGTGAGATACCATGCGTGGGTCGGCCCATTGGTTCTAAAGCTGCGCTTTTTTGGAAATCATGTCGAATAAGTTATTTCAATTACCTGACCTGCAGCTGGAAAGCGGCGAAACCCTACGTGGGGCGCACGTGGCCTACCAGACGTTTGGCCAGTTCAACGAAGACCGCGACAACGTGGTGTGGGTGTGCCACGCCCTCACGGCCAATGCCGACGTGCCGGCCTGGTGGCCGGGACTGGTCGGGCCGGGCTGCTACTACGACCCCGCCGATTGGTTCATTGTGTGCGCCAACGTGCTGGGCTCCTGCTACGGCAGCACCGGGCCGCTCGATGCCGACCCGGCCACCGGCCAGGCGCGATTCCAGCACTTCCCGCTGCTGACCATTCGGGACCTGGTGGCGGCGCATGAGCTGCTGCGGCAGGATTTGGAGCTGACGGACATCCACACGCTGATTGGCGGCTCGCTGGGCGGGCAGCAGGCGCTGGAATGGGCCGTGCAGCGGCCGGACTTGTTTGACCACCTGGTGGTTATTGCCACCAACGCCCGCCACTCGGCCTGGGGCATTGCCTTCAACGAGGCGCAGCGACTGGCCATTGAGGCCGACCCGACCTACGCCGCCGGCCAGCCCGGCGGGGGCGACGAGGGCCTGCGCGCCGCCCGCGCCGTGGCCCTGCTCAGCTACCGCAGCTATTCGGCCTACGCCGACACCCAGACCGACCCCGACCCCGACGAGCTGCACCGCGAGCACCGCGCCAGCACTTACCAGCGCTACCAGGGCGACAAGCTGGTGTCGCGCTTCGACGCCTACAGCTACGTGTCGCTAAGCCGGAGCATGGACAGTCATAACCTGGGCCGGAACCGGGGCGGGGTGCCGGCGGCGCTGGCCCGCATCGGGGCGCGCACGCTGGTGCTGGGCATCACGTCGGACGTGCTGTTTCCGCTCAGCGAGCAGCGGGAGCTGGCGGCGCACATTCCGGGTGCGATGTACGCGGAGCTGGACTCGCGCTTCGGGCACGACGGCTTTTTGCTGGAAACGGCCGCCATAACGCACTTTCTGGAGCTGTTCTACGCGCCCACGTTCGTGCATTAGGGAATTTGAAACGAGTAGAACGTCATGCTGAGCGCAGTCGAAGCATCTCTACCGCGCAACTAATCCAATCAACAGGATTTACTACTGAGGCAGAGATGCTTCGACTGCGCTCAGCATGACGTTCTTTTTTCAACAATAAGAAAACAAATGGACGCTGACAAACAGCCCCTGCGCATCGGCCTGATAGGCTTTGGCTGCGTGGGACAGGGCTTCTATGACATTGTGCAACGGCAGCCCGGCCTGGGTTTGGCCATCACGCGCATTGCGGTGAAAAGCCCCACCAAGCCCCGCACGCTGCCCGCCGAGCGGTTCGACTTTCATGCCGATGAGCTGCTGCACGACCCGGAGCTGGACCTGCTCGTGGAGGTAATTGACGACCCCGACGAGGCCTTCCGGCTGGTGAGCGCGGCCCTGCGCCAAGGCCGCCGCGTGGCCACGGCCAACAAAGCCATGCTGGCCCGCCACCTTGCGGAGCTGGTGCAGCTGCAGGCCGGTTTCGGCGGCACGCTGCTGTATGAGGCGGCGGTGTGCGGCAGCATTCCGGTGGTGCGGACGCTGGATAATTACTTCAGCCACGAGCCCCTTCGCTCGGTGAGCGGCATTTTCAATGGCTCGTCCAACTACGTGCTGACGCGCATGAGCGAGGAAGGCTCCGACTACGCCCCGGCGCTGGCCGAGGCCCAGGAAAAAGGCTTTGCCGAAACCGACCCGGCGCTGGACATGGGTGCCTTCGACCCGCGCTCGAAGGCCGTGATTCTGACGGCGCACGCCTACGGCGTGTTTCTCGATGCGGATGAGGTGCTGAACCTGGGCATCGAGGGCATTGGGGCGGCCGACATTGCGCGGGCAGCGGCGCAGGGCCGGAAAATCAAAGTGGTGGCCGCCGTGCAGCGCCTGCCCGATGGCCGCGTGACGGCCCTCGTCACGCCGCAGCTGGTGGGGCCAGAGTCGCCGCTCTACACCGTGGAGCGCGAGTTCAACGGCGTGGCCGTTGAGGCCGAGTATGCGGGCACCCAGTTCCTGAGCGGGCGCGGCGCGGGCGGGCACCCCACCGGCTCGGCCGTGCTGGCCGATGTGCTGGCCCTGCAGCGCGGCGTACGCTACGGCTACGCCAAACAGGCCGCCGCGCCCGAAGCCCAGCTGACCGCCGGCCTGGAAATCGATGCCTGCGTGAGCCACCCCGATGCCAGCGTACTGCGCGAGGTGCTGACGTGGCTGGAGCTCCCCGCCGAGGCGCTGCACACCGACGCGCACGGCGCCTACGCCGCCGGGGCCGTGGCCGTGCAGCAGCTGTGGAGCTGGCGCAAGGAGCTGCGGAGCAACGGCGTGTTCGTGGCCCGCGCGGGCCACGTGCGCGTGGCCGTGCCGGTGGCAGAAGCGGCGGCAGCCGTCTGGGCCTGACGAGAAAGCATCAAAACGAGTACCCCGAAATCCCCTTTCGGCCCGCCCGAACGACTTGTTCCGGCAGACCGAAAAGGCATTTCGGGGTACTCGTTTTTTCGCGTAGGCTACTTGAACTCGATGCGAACCGGCGTCTGGCCGGGGAATTTCAGCGAGTAGATGCCGGCCTTGAGGGAGCCGCGCAGCAGGTTGAGGTCGCGGGTGCTGGCGGGGCTGATGGTGCGCACCACGCGGCCGGCGGCGTCAATCAGCTGGGCTTCGGCGAGGGTGGCCCAGGCATCGGGCAGCACAATGCGAATGGCTTCTTCGGCGGGGTTGGGGTAGGCTTGGGCGGCGGGCTGGGCCAGGGCGGCCGGCTTGGCGGCCAGCACCGTGCCGGGCAGGGCCAGCACCGGCCGCAGGAAGTCGCGGATGGTGCGGAAAGTAGTGTCGGCGTAGGCCGCGTTGCTCTCGAAGGGGATGTGGCCCGCGCCGCGCAGGGTGCGCAGCGTGTTGCGGATGCCCAGCTGGGTGGCGCGCGGGTTCAGCCGGCCGCTGCCGTACACGTACTTGGGCGGCAGGCCGCTGCCCACGCGGCCCTGCAGGTAGGGCACGGTGCCATCGGCGGTGCCGTGCACGCTGCACAGGGGGGCATTGCCGGGCTCGATGAGGCTGGGGGTTTCGGTGGCCCCGCTCAGGTTGAGCACGGCCAGCGGGGCGCTGCTGTAGCCAGGGTTGCCGCTCACGCCTTCGATGCCGCCCAGCGCGGCAATGCCCACGTAGGCCGGCACTTCGCTCACCTTGTCGAGGTAGCCGACTTCCAGCGAAGCGAAGGCGCCGGCCGAGGAGCCGCCCACCGTGATGTAGCTGGGATGCACGCGGTAGGCGTTGGTGGTGGCGGCATCGCGGCGGAAGAAGCGCACGGCGGCGCGCAGGTCCTGCATGCCCCGAATGGCCGACTTGGCAATGTTCACGGTATCAAACCCGCCGCCGAGGATGGTGCCGAAGTCCAGCAGCCGGTAGTCGATGCTGGCCGTGACGTAGCCCAGCTTCGCCAACTGCGTGCAGACGGCTATCATGTAGGCATCGGTCTTCGAGCCGGTGATGAAGCCGCCCTGGTGGGCGAAGATGATGACCGGCCGCCGGGCCAGCACGTCGCCGGTGGGCTGGTAAATGTCCATGGTCAGCGTCTGGTTGACGCCGGCCGAGTTCACGGCCGCGCCGTAGGCCACGTTCGAGGTCACGGTCACGTTCGGGAAAACGGGGCGGTAGTAGCGCCCGGCCGTGGTGTCTATGACGGTTTGGGCCGTGGCGGCCCGCCCGAAGGCCAGCACGAGCAGCAGGAAAAGGAGAGCGGGTTTCATAACGCAGAAGTTGTCTGTTAAAAATACGACTTATTCCACCACCACGCGGCGCACCAGCGCCGTGCCGGCCACCGTGAGGTGCAGCTGGTACACGCCCGGCGCCAGGCCGCGCACGTCGATTTCGGCCCGCAGGCCCTGGCCGGCGGCCACGTGCAGCACCTGGTGCTGCACGGTCTGGCCGAGGGCATTGGTGAGCCAGGCCGGCACGGCGCCGGTTGCTGCGCCGGCCGGCAGCGCCACCTGCAGGCGCTCGGCGGCGGGGTTGGGGTATACCTGCAGCTGGGCGGCCAGGGCCTGCGCCGCCGTAGCCGTGACGCGGGCGGGCTGCAATTCCAGCGCGAAGCGGCCCGGCGCGGTGCGGCCGGCCATGCTGAACGCGTAGCGGGTGCCCGCCGTCAGCAGCGTGCGGGAGCCGGTCAGCGCATCGGTGAGGTAAATGGCGGTGCCGGGCACGAAGCTCCGCAGCTCGGCTGCCTGCAGCGTGTAGGAGCCGGCGGCCGGTACCGCGAGCGCCAGCGGCACCACCGCGGCAGCCGTGAGTAGCGGCAGTCCGTTGATGGCCAGCTCCTCGCCGGCGGCCACGGTGGCCAGATTCAGGCCGCTGGGGTTGGGCAGCTTCACGGCATCGTAGCGCAGGTCGGACGCGGCGGTGGCCCCGGCTTCGAGGTAGAGGTAGGCTTCGTCGGTGGCGGGGGCCGCGCTGCCGGCCAGCGTGAGGCGCAGGCGCGGGCGCACGTCGGCGGTGGGGCGCTGCACGGTGGCCGTGTTGGCCGTGGCGAAGTCGGTGATGCGGGCCGCCACCGGGAACGTGAGCGTGACCGGCGAGTTGGCCAGCGAGCGCACGAAGAAGGCCTGCCCCAGCGGAATGGTGCTGCCCGTGCCGCCCACGCCGTTCACGTAGGTGCGGTACTGCCCGCCGTACTGGCTGGTGCTCACGAAGATGTACATGGCGCTGCTCAGGCCGGCGGGCACGGGCACGGCATCCCAGCTCAGGGCCGAGGCGAAGGGATTGCCCAGCAGGTGCCAGCCGGCAGTGGGCGTAGCGGCCGGGGCCAGCAGGGCGGAGTAATCGGTGTTGTTGCCCGTGAGCGTGCCGAGCGCGCTGAGCGTCTGGCCGGCCGCGAGGTTGACCGTGAACCCCCGGCCGCGCACGAAGTTGGAGTTGGGCGGGGCCCCGGGCGTGTAGATGGTGGGCACGAACCAGCCCTTGTCGAACTCCGTGTAGCTGGTGGCCGGCGAGCTGACGGCCCGCTGCTGGTCGTAGCCAAAGAGCGTGGGAAAAGGCTGTACCAAATCGGGCCGGGCGCTGCCGTTGTAGGCCGTGTTGAGCGTGGGCGCGAAACCCGCCGTGCTGAAGACGTTGGCATCGGTGTTGGTGAGCGGCATGGCGAGGTGGCGGTAGCCGGGGCCGGGGTTCACGCCGGGGTCGAGGTAGCGCTGCACGGTGAGCGGGCTGGCAACGACCCCGGGGCCGGGCACCACCAGGGCCGTGCCGCCGGCATCGGAAAGCAGCGTGAGCGACTGGCTGCCGCCGTTGAGCGCCCCGCTGGTGGGCACCAGCCGCTGCCGGATACCGACTGCCCTGGTCAGCGCCAGGGTGCTGGCGGCGGGCAGGGCCACCTCCAGCTCGCGCACCGTGGCGGGCAGGCCCGTGCCGGTGGCCTGGTTGCCGGCGCCGGCATACACGTAAATGGCATCGGCGCTGAAGGTGCGGCTGCCCGTGTTGCGAATGGCCCCGGTGGCGCCGCTGGCGCTGATGCCCGCCGGGTCGCAAATCCGCAGCGCGGCCCCGGCCTGCAGGTCGAAGCTGCCGGGGCCGTCCACCACGAAGCAATTGCTGTTCAGCGAGCCGGTGGGCTGGCCGGGCAGGCTTTTAATCACCAGCGTGCCGTTCACCGTCACGTTGCCCAGCAGCAGGGCCGTGCCGCTGTTGATGGTGATGTCCTGGTACGCGCCGCCGGCCACGCTGGTGTTGGTATTGATGGTGAGGCTGGGCAGGGCGAAGGGCGCCAGCAGCGGCCGCAGGAAGGCGCGGATGTCGCGGTAGGTGGTGTCGGCGTAGGCGGCCGAATTGGGGCTGCCGGTGCTGCTGCTCTGCACGGGGTACTGCGGAATGTGGGGCGCCCGGCTGAACCGGCGCAAGGTATTGGGCACCCCCACCGACGAGGCAAACGGATTGAGCAAGCCGCTGCCGAACACGTACTTGGGCGGCAGCCCGGCCCCTACGCGCCCCTTGAAGTAGGGCACCACGGCATCGGCGGTGCCGTGGGCGCTGTAGAGGGGCGCGTTGCCGGCCTCGATGATGCCGGGCGGGTTGGTGGCCCCGCTCAGGTTGAGCACGGCCAGCGGAAAGCTGTTGTAGCCGGGATGGCCACTGCTGCCCTCAATGCCGCCCAGGGCCGTGAGGTTGACGTCGGAAGTCACTTCGCCGGGTTTGTCGAGGTAGCCCACCTCCAGCGCCATGAAGCCCCCGGCCGAGGCCCCGCCCACCACAATGCGGCCGGGGCTCACGCGGTAGGTGTTGGCGGTGGCCGCATCTTCGCGGAAGAACCGCACGGCGGCGCGCATGTCCTGCATGGCCTGAATGGCCGCGCGGCTCACGGCCGTGGTATCGGTGGGGGTGAAGACGATGAGCGGGTTGAGCCGGTAGTCGATGCTGGCCGTGACGTAGCCCAGCCGGGCAAACTGCGCGCAGACGGTCGTCATATACGACTCGCTCCGGCTGCCCGTCACGAACCCGCCCTGGTGCGCGAAGATGATGACCGGCCGCTCGGTGGCCACGTCGCCGGTGGGCTGGTACACGTCCATCAGCAGCTGCTGGGGGCCGAAGACGCCCGTGGCCGTGCCGTACACCACTCCGGCCGTGACGCTGACGCCGGCGAAGATGGGTTGGAAGTAGCGCCCGCCCGTGGTGTCAATCGGGGTTTGGGCGGCGGCGCGTTGGCCCAGGCCCAGCACCATCAGCACCAGCAATAGTAAAGAAGCCTTCATAAGAAACCGGGTTGGAAAGATGAAAAAGATTGAGCCAATGGGCTGACGTAGAATTGGGAGGCAGGGTTGGGTGGCCGGCCGGCCTATCGTTCCCAAGGTACAACCTGCGTTATTTGCAGCCGCGCCGCCCAAACAACGCAGGGGTGGGGCTTGCCCATGTCCATTCTCTTTCCTCCCGCCCTGCAGGCCGGCCAGCGCGTGGCCATTGTCAGCCCCGCCCGCAAAATCTCGGCCGCCGAGCTGGCCCCTGCCATTGCCACCCTCGAAAGCTGGGGGCTGGAAGTGGTGCTGGGCGACAGCATTGCCGCCGACTTCCACCAGTTTGCCGGCCCCGACGACCTGCGCCGTGCCGACTTCCAGCGCCAGCTCGACGACCCCGCCATCCGCGCCATTCTGTGTGCGCGGGGCGGCTACGGCACGGCCCGCATCGTGGACGGGCTGGACTTCACCGCCTTCCGGGCCGCGCCCAAGTGGGTGGCCGGCTTCTCCGACATCACGGTGCTCAACGCCCACCTGCTGGCCCTGGGCTGCGCCAGCATTCACGGCGTGATGCCGGTCCTGTTTCACCAGCCCGGCGGCGAGCTGGCCCTCGAAACCCTGCGCCGGGCCTTGTTCGGCGAGGCGTTTCAGCCCATCGCGGCCCCGGCCCACGCCCTCAACCGGCCGGGCACGGCCACCGGGGCGCTGGTGGGCGGCAACCTGAGCCTGCTCCAGACCATTACGGGCACGGCCTCGCAGGCCGGCTTCGCGGGCCGCATCCTGTTCCTGGAAGACCTCGACGAGTACCTCTACCACATCGATAGAATGATGCTGCACCTGCACCGCAGCGGGCAGCTGGCCGGCCTGGCCGGGCTGGTGGTGGGCCACTTCTCGCAGCTGCGCGACAACGCCATTCCCTTCGGCGTCACGGCCTACGAAATCATTGACCGCTACGCGCGGCTGTATGGCTTCCCGGTGGGCTACGGCTTCCCGGTGGGGCACGAGGCCGACAACCTGGCCCTGGTGGTGGGCCAGCCCGTGACGCTGGCCGTGGACGCGGCCGGCAGCCGGCTCACGGCCTTATAGCCCCGGCAACGGCTACCCTACACGGCTTCTGCCGCCCGGCTCCGGCAGGCGCGGCGGCGGCGGAATCATGCCCCGCCATGCCGGCCACATCAGCTGCTTCAGGTTGCAGCGGGCTTGCTCCTTGCCGGGTACGCCGGCCGGGCGTAGCTTTAAAAGCTTTTTTACCCTGTCTGTGCCCACTGTCCCGCTTTCGCCCATTTTCGCCACAGCTGCCGGCGAGCTTTTCACTCATCCCGACGCCTACGCCGTGCTGCGCTACCGGGCAGGCAAGTGGGGCGTGCCCGACCTGGAGCCGCTGGTGGCCCGCCTCAGTGCGCTGCTACTGGCCAATGGCTGGCACCGTGCACTGGTGGATGCGCGCCTGCTGCCGCTGTTCTCGCCCGAAACCAAGGCCTGGATAGCGACTCACTGGATGGGCGGCGGCCTGCCGCGGCCCAGCTACCTCTACCTGGCCCTGCTACAGCCGCCCGAGGTGTTTGCCCGGCTGGCGGTGGCCGAGCTGCAGTACATGGCCCCAAACAACACTACCTATACCTACTTCGACTACGAAGCCGCTGCCCACGCCTACCTCAAGACGCTGGCCCGGTAGCCTGGCATGAGACTGCCGCCCAAACAGTAGCCGGCGAGCGTCGGGCTACCGGAAAAGGCTGCTGGGCAAGGAGCGCCGGCGCTACCCCGCACCGGGGGTACCCGGGGCAGGTCCCAGCTCGTGAACGGGCCTGCGCCCGGCACCGTGTGCGCCAGATTCAAGCGCCTGCCTCGTGCCGTGGCCCTGCCGCATTACGAAATGCTCCCCTTTAAATAGCCGGACCTGGAGTAAGCAACCCGTACGGGTGGCGGTGGGTGCGCGACAGCGACGCGCTACTCACGGCCTGCAGGACCAGCAGCCGCGTGTATTGCAGAGCCGCCGCCGTGAGCGGCGACGCCGACCACCCACGCTACCCCAACGTGTTGGGCCTTATTGTGCAGTAGCCGACAGGCCCGTTGCGCCCGAGCCCAGTAGTGGGGGCCGGCACAATCATTGATAGCGAAAAGCTATTCATTAAATAGTGCAAAAAAATAGCACTTGCTCGAAGTATTTTTTGGGAATAGCCAGCTAGTATTCGGCTGGTTTTTGGTCGATTCTGTCGAGCGTCAGAGCATATTCACCAAGTTTACCGCTATGTTAGCAAGTTATTTTTTAGCAGAAATAACCTCTATTAATTATTATAAAACCCTGAGTGCGCGGTACCTTTGCGGTGCTATGCTGTGATACCCTATTTCATTTATGATGCCCCTTTATGCCGGGCTACCCCGGTGGGCAAAGCCCGGCCCAAGCGTGCGCTGCTGCCGGCCCTGATGCCTGGGCCGGAGCTGGCGGGCAGGCCTTCCTTTCCACGTTACGTTTTACCAATCCTTCATTTTTTTTCATGCAAATACCCTTACCCAAGTGGCTGCGTACCGCAGCTGCCGGTGGCGCTGCAGCCCTGCTGCTGGCCACCACCGCCATGGCCCAGACTACCGCCGGCCCCCAACTCATCGACCCGGCTGCGACCGACCCCACCTACGCCACCCGCAAGGCGGCCCGGGTGATGGCCGCAGCTCAGCGCCAGGTAGTGCTGGCCCCGGCGACCGGAGCACCCACCGAGCTGGTGGCCCTGCCCGGCTGCTTCGAGCCCGCCGACACCGTGAGCAGCCCCGCCAGCGGCGGCTTCACCATGATGGCGGCCGGCGACGACACCTCGGTGGGCCCGGTGGCCCTGGGGTTCAACTTCTCGCTGTTTGGCACGACGTATAACTCGTGCTACATCAACATGAACGGCAACATTACCTTCGGGCAGGCCGTGAGCGTGTACAGCCCCACGGGCTTTCCCTACGCCACGCCCATGATTGCGCCCTTCTGGGCCGACGTGGACACGCGCGCCACCAACAGCGGCCACGTGTGGTACAAGGTGTACCCCGACCGCCTGGTGGTGCTGTGGAACAAGGTGGGCTTCTATAACACGAGCCCCACCCCGCGCAAGAATACGTTTGAGCTCATCATCCGGTCCAACACGGGCTCGCCCACGGTATCGCCCGACGTGACCTTTGCCTATGGCGACATGCAGTGGACCACGGGCACGGCTTCGAGCGGCACCAATGGCTTCGGCGGTACTCCTGCCACGGTGGGCGTGAGCCTGAGTGCCAACGGCAACTCCTTTGTGCAGACCGGCCGCTTCAACGTGGACGCCAACACGGCCCCCACCGCCACCTACCCCGCCAACGCCACCACCTACAGCGGCGTGGACTGGCTGGACGGCCAGTGCCTGAACTACACCGTGGCTCCGCCCGATAACCTGCCCCCCACGGCCTCGAACTTCCCGGCCAACAATACGCTGACCCTGTATGTGGGCCAGACGGCCACCGTCACGCCCCAGTTTATGGCCCCCGAGGGCGGTCAGACTACCACCGTGACCACCAACCTCAACGGCCTGTGCAACGCCACGGCCAGCAACAACGGCGCTACCAGCCCCATTGTGACGCTCACCGTGACCGGCGCGGCCTGCAACCTGGGCACCCACACCGTGACCTTCACGGCCACCGACAACGGCACGCCCGTGGCCAGCAGCACCTTTACCATGAACGTGGAAGTGGTGCCCTCGCCCGTGAATGCCCTGGCCTTTGACGGCACGGACGACTACGTGACCATTCCGCACAACAACGCCTTCAACCTCACCACGGCCATCAGCCTGGAGGCCTGGGTGCGCACCACCTCCACCGCCGAGCAGTACATCACCACCAAGACCGAAAACTCCTGGTACCTGGCCGTGAACGGCGCGGGCACGCAGGCCGGCAAGGCGTCGTTCTACCTCAACGGCCCCTCCAGCGTGGGCGGCTGGCTGTACGGCACCACCAACATTGCCGACGGGCACTGGCACCACGTGGCCGGCACCTACGACGGCACTACGCTGAAGATTTTTGTGGACGGCGTGCTGCAGAACAGCCGCACCGCCGCCGGCCTGGTGCAAACCGGCACCAGCCCCGTGCTGATTGGCGCCCGCCCCGCGAGCAAGTGGAACGGCACCATCGACGAGGTACGCATTTGGAGCACCGACCGCAGCGCCCAGATTGCGGCCGACATGCGCGCCCAGGCCACCGTGCCCACCACCGGCCTGGTGGCCTACTACGCCTTCGACCAGGGCACGGCCAAAGGCGCCAACACCGCCGTGACCAGCCTGACCGATGCCGTGGCCGGCCGCAATGGCACGCTCACCAACTTCAACCTCACCAACGGCAACGCTACCTCCAACTGGATTGAGAGCTACGCCATGGTAGTGCCCACGGCCACGGCCGCCACCAACGCCGGCGCGTCGGGCTTCACGGCCAACTGGACGGCCCCCGCCGTGGGCGTGGTGGAGAACTACCTGCTCGACCTGGCCACCAACGCGACCTTCTCGCCGGTGCTCAACGGCTCGCCCATCTCGGTGGCCGGCACGTCGTATGATGTGACCAGCCTCACCCCCGGCCTCACCTACTACTACCGTGTGCGGGCCGCCAAAGCCAGCGTGGGCGACGTGGGCGCGTACTCGGCCACCATCACGGTGCCTACCTGCCCGGCCCCGGCGGCCATTGCCAAAAACGTGACCGTGGCCCTCGGGGCCAACGGCACCGTGACCGTGCCCGGCGCTACCGTGAACAACAACAGCACGCCCACCGCCTGCGGTACCCTGAGCTACAGCCTGCAGCGCACGGGCACCGTGAGCGGCATGGTGACCGAAAACGGCACCCTGACCCTGACCGCCCCGGCCGGGGCCGTGTTTACGGCGGTGAACTTTGCCAGCTACGGCAACCCCACCAGCAACGGCAACGGCACCTACACGCTGGGCAGCTGCAACGCCACCAACAGCACTGCCATTGTGACCAGCGCCTTGGTGGGCTATAATTCGGCCAGCATCGTGGCCAGCAACGGCGTGTTTGGCGACCCCTGCGGCGGCACCACCAAGTCGCTGGCCGTGCAGGCCACCTACACTGCCTCGCTCATCACGCCGGCCGTGTTCACCTGCGCCGACCTGGGCACGGCCCAGCCCGTGCGCCTCACCGTGACCGATGCCTCCGGCAACACCAGCTCCGCTACCGCCACGGTGACGGTGATTGACAACCTGGCCCCCGTGGGCGTGACGCAGAACGCCACCGTGCCCCTCACGGCCGCCGGCACCGCGACGCCAGCGGTTGCCGACATCGACAACGGCAGCACCGACAACTGCACGCTGCAAACCCGGGAGCTGCTGGGCGCCGAGGAATTTACCAACGGCACCTTCGACACCGACGCCACCGGCTGGACGGCCAACAACCGCGTGGACGCCAACGGCGGCTACCGCAGCACCGGCGGCAACCCCGGCGGCATGTTCATCATCAACGGCAACGGGGCCAACAACAGCGACCCCACCCTGACCCAGACCCTGAGCGGCCTGGTGGTGGGCGCCACCTATGTGCTGCGCGGCAGCTACGAGAACTTCTACAGCTCGGGCACGGTGGGCACGCAGGCCTTTGCCGTGGATGTGGCCGGCACGCAGGTCGCCACTTTCCCCAACCCCGGCGTGGTCTGGACGCCGTTTACCCTGCGCTTCACGGCCACCACCGCCAACCCCGCGCTGGCCTTCCGGGCCGAGATTAACGGCACCGACATCGACATCGCCGTCGACAACCTGAGCCTGCGCCGGCTGAACCCCTCCTACACCTGCACCGACCTGGGCGCTCAGTCGGTGGCCCTGCTCCTGACCGACGCCCTGGGCAACCAGAGCACCGCCGAAGCCACCGTGACCGTGACCGTGCCCGCCACCCCCACCACCACCTGGACCGGCACTACCACCAACCCGCTGGACTGCAGCAACTGGAGCTACGGCAAAGTGCCCGACGCTACCACCAACGTGGTGATTCCGGCCGGCCTGTCCACCTATCCCACCGTGGCCTCGGGCACGCTCAGCGTGGCCAGCATCAGCATTGCCGGCACCAACGGCCTCACCGTGAGCGCCGGCGCCACGCTGCAGGTAAACGGTAATTTCTCGAATACGGGCACCGTGTCGCTGCCCGGCACCGTGGCCTTCGTGGGCGGCGCCACCCAAACCGTGACCAACGGCGTGGCCACCACCTTCGCTACCGTCACCGTGAACAAGACGGGCGGCACCGTGCAGCTCGCCAACGACCTGGCCGTAAGCGGGGCGCTTACCCTCACGGCCGGCACCCTCACCACCGGCAGCAGCAATAAGGTAGCGCTGGGCGCCACGGCCACCATTGCCGAGTCGAACACGAGCTACGTCATCGGGGCCGTGGAAGCCACCCGCACCCTGAGCACTCCGGCCGCTAACAACTTCGGCGGGCTGGGCCTCACCCTCACGCCCACGGGTGCCACGCGCCCCGGCGTCACCCTGGTGCGCCGCGTAACCGGCAGCCCCGTGACCGGCGCGGCCGGCCGCCAGGGCATCGAGCGCTACTTCACCATCACGCCTGCCACCAACGCGGGCCTGAACATGGCCATGGCCTTCAGCTACTTCGACCACGAGCTCAACGGCATCGCGGCTACCAACCTCACCATGTACCGCGGGGCCAGCGCCGCCACCACTACCTGGGCCCGCCAGACCACCAGCACCCGCGCCGGCAACGTCATGAACCTGACGGGCCTCACCACGCTGGCCGGCACCTTCACGCTGGGCAGCCTCACGGCCCCGCTGCCCGTCGAGCTCACGGCCTTCACCGCCAAAGCCCAGGATGCCCACACCGTAGCCCTGGCCTGGACCACCGCCTCGGAGAAGAACAGCGACCGGTTTGAAGTAGAGCGCAGCCTGACCGGCAGCGAGTTTGCCCGCATTGCCACGGTGGCTGCCCAGGGCACCACTACTGCCGCCACCAGCTACGCCCTGCTCGACGCGAAGCTGCCCGCCGGCGCGGCCACCCTCTACTACCGCCTGCGCCAGGTCGATGCTGACGGCACGGCTGCCTACTCGGCCATCCAGGCCGTAACGCTGCCCGCCGCCACCGCCACGCTGGCCCTCTACCCCAACCCGGCCCACACCGCCGCCACCCTGCTGGGCGCCACGCCCGGCACCAAAGTGCAGGTGTTCGACGCGCTGGGCCGCGTCATCACCGCTGCCACTGCCGATGCCTCCGGCACGGCTACCCTCACCCTGCCGGCCGGCTTGGCCGGCGGCGTGTACGTGGTGCGCTCCGGCACCGCCTCCCTGCGCCTCACGGTGGAATAAGTCACGGCCAGGACAACAACGCAAAAGGGCGAGCCAATTGGCTCGCCCTTTTTGTTTGGTAGTTAGCCAGCTGCCTACGGCGACGGCAAAAACGCCAGCCCCGCCGCGCTGAACACGGCCGGGTTTTCCTGCGGCAGGCGGCGGCCAAGGAGCCGCCTGTGGACGTCCTGAATCAGGTCGTGCCAGCCGGCCAGCGTGGGGGCGGCCATGCCCGTGGGGGCCTGCACATCGACGCGCTGCCGGAAGCCAGCCGCACGAGCAGGACGAAGAAACGCTTGACAGCCAGCGGAAGAAAGTGGAGTAGATTTTATGGATACCAAAAACGGCCAGCAGGCTGCCCCGCTGGCCGTTTTCACTTGCTCACTTTGGGTAAGCCCCTGGTTTAGTCCACGTACAGCGCCTGCGTCATGGTCTGGCCCACGGCCTTGAGCGTCTTGCGGTCGATGATGCTCATGTTGTCGGTGGTGGCGTGGTGGTAGGCCGGGAAGTAGTCCTGGCCGTACATGGGGTGGTCGTAGATGTCGAGGGTCGGAATGCCGGCCTTGTTGGTGTACACGTGGTCGTCGGTGATGCCGCCCGTGTCCTGGAAGCGGAAGAAATCGGAGTAGCCCAGCTGGGCGGCCACGTTCCAGATTTTGTCGAGCGGGCCGCGGGCGTAGGTGCGCGAGGTTTCTTCGCGGGTGAAGGTGCCGCCCTTGGCGCCCACCATGTCGAGCAGCACGCCGTACTCGGCCTTGTAGTTGGCGGGCAGCAGGTTCTTGGTCCAGTACTGCGAGCCCAGGCACCAGGAATCGGTTTCGCTGCCCTCAAGCTGGTTTTTGAGGTCCTGCTGGGTGGTGTCGTCGTGGCCCCAGTCCTCGGCATCGAAGAAGATGAAATCGACGCCCACGTTGGGGGCCAGCGAGTCGGGCTGCTGCGAGAGCACGCGGGCCATTTCGAGGGCCACGGCCACGGCGCTGGCGCCATCGGAAGCGCCGTCCATGGGGGCGTTTTTCTTCGCCTTGTCGTTGTCGGCAAAGGGCCGGGTGTCCCAGTGGCCGAAGATGGCCACGCGCCGCGCCGCCGTGGGCTGGTACTGGGCAATGATGTTGCGGGCGTGGATGTTGGTGCCGTCAAACGTCATGGCCTCGAAGGGCTGCTGCATCACCTTCAGGCCGTAGCCCTTGAGCTTGGCCACCAGCCAGTCGCCGCAGGCCACGTGCGCCTTGGAATTAGGCACGCGCGGCCCAAACGCCACCTGCTTCGCCGTGAAGGCGTAGGCCGAGTCGGCGTTGAAGACCGGGGCTTTCGGCAGCTTGGGCGCGGCGTCGGGCGTACTGGTATCGACGGTTTCGGCAGTCTTGGGCTTGTCCGGGCAGCCGGTGAGGACGAGCAGGCCGGCCAGCGCGGCGAGGGGAAGACGAAGAGAACGAATAGTCATGCTGTAGGGGCGGGGCTTGCCCCCGCCCGGACGTTTAAACGATGAAGTCGAACGAACCTGGGCCGTCGTTCTGCTAGCCGGGCGGGGACAAGCCCCGCCCCTACTGCTTCAAAAAACCAATTACTCCTCGCTGTAGGCCCACTCCACGCCGGCCTTGGTGTCTTTTATCACGATGCCCTGGGTTTTGAGGGCCGCCCGGATGGTGTCCACCTTGTCGTAAGCTTTCTCGGCCTTGGCTTCGGTGTAGAACTCCAGCGTGAGCTTGAGCAGTTCCTCGGCATTGGCCCGGGGCTCGTCCTGCAGGCCCAGAATGTCGCTCACCACGGCGCGGTAAGCGTCCACGGCTTCGGTGAGGGCCGTCGAGGAAACGGTGGCCATGGCAGCCGTGGTGGCGGCCAGCGTATTGAACTTGCGCAGCAGGTTGAACAGGCTGGCAATGGCGCGGGCCGTGTTCAAATCGTCGTTCAGGCCCACGAAGACGTCGGCCACCAGCTTGCGCAGCTCCGCGTCGCCGGCGGCGGTGTCGGGCTGCTTGCCCTCGGCCAGCGGGGCCACCGTGCGGTCGCGGATGACGTCCGACGAAAGGCTGTCGGCCGTGAGGCGGTCGAGCAGGCGCAGGCCGTTCATCAGCTTGCGGTAGCCCTTGCGGGCGGCCTGCAGGGCGTCGTCGCTCACGTCCACGGGCGAGCGGTAGTGGGCTTGCAGCAGGAAGAAGCGCACCACCATGGGCGAGTAGCCGAAGGCCAGCGGCCCGGTCGGCCCCTTGAACATATCGCCCAGCAGCACGAAGTTGCCCAGGCTCTTGCTCATCTTGGTGCCGTTCACGGTTATCATGTTGTTGTGCACCCAGAAGCGTGCCTCGTCGGTGTGCGAGTGGCTGCCCTGGCTCTGCGCAATCTCGCACTCGTGGTGCGGAAACATCAGGTCGAGCCCGCCGCCGTGGATGTCGCTCAGCTCGCCCAGGTACTTGCGGCTCATGGCCGAGCACTCCAGGTGCCAGCCGGGGAAGCCTTCGCCCCAGGGCGAGGGCCAGCGCATGATGTGCTCGGGCGACGCCTTTTTCCAGAGAGCAAAGTCGAGCGGGCTGCGCTTTTCGTTCTGGCCCTCCAGGCCGACGCGGGTACCGGCCAGCTGGTCCTCGATGCTGCGGTTGGAGAGCTTGCCGTAGCGCTTGCCTTCCTCGTTGTATTTGGGCACGTCGAAATAGACGGAGCCGTTGACCTCATAGGCCAGGCCGTTGCTGATGATTTCCTCAATCACCCGAATCTGCTCGATGATGTGGCCGCTGGCCTGGGGCTCGATGTCGGGCGGCAGGCAGCCGAGGCTCAGCATGTGCTGGCGGTAGCGGTTGGTGAAGTGCTGGGCCACCTGCATGGGCTCGATGCGGGCGGCGCGGGCGGCCTTTTCCATCTTGTCCTCGCCGGTGTCGGCGTCGCTTTCGAGGTGGCCCACGTCGGTGATGTTGCGCACGTAGCGCACCTGGTACTGCAGGTGGCGCAGGTAGCGCGTGAGCACATCAAACACCACCGGACCGCGCGCGTTGCCGAGGTGGGCTTCGCTATACACCGTGGGGCCGCATAGGTACACGCCCACCTGGGGCGCGTGCACGGGCTGGAATTCTTCTTTCTTGCGGGTAAGCGTGTTGTACAGAGTAAGCGACATGGTGCAAAGGTAGCGGGCCGAACGGCGTGCGGCGGCGTGGAAGCCACTAACAAATCATCGGGTCCTTTTGCTCAATTCGGCGGGACCTTTTGTGCAACCCGACCCGTCGGGTTGGGCAGCTCCCCGGCGGGCGCTGCGTGAAACCTGCCGGGGATTCGGGCCAACCCCCTGCGGGATTCAAATCGATGAATGCAGGGGCGGGGGCAGGCCCCGCCCCTACTTCAGCCGGTACAGCCCTTCCACCGGGAAATGGTCGCTCCATTTAATCTCCTTGTGCACCTTACACGCCACCACCTGCCACTGCTTGCCGGCAAACTGCTGGTCGATGCGCATGAACGGCAGGCGGCCGTTGTAGGTAGCGCCGATGCCCAGCCCGGCGGTGGCCCAGGCGTTCTGGAGGTGGTCGGCCAGCTGGTCGTAGGTGTAGGAGTAGGGCAGGTCGTTGAGGTCGCCGGCCAGCAGCACGGGGTAGGGCGAGCGGGCCACGCGGGCCGCCACGGTGTCCATCTGGTTGCCACGGGCCTCGGCCCCGTAGCGGAAGCGGCGGAGCAGGTTGGGGGCTTTGGCCCGCAGGCCGGCGCGGCTGCCGGTGGCGGCGGCAATGTCGCTTTCGGCCATGGCCATGCTTTGCAGGTGCACGTTGAAGACGCGAATGGTATCGGGCCGGCCGCCGGTGTGGGCAGCCGGGCGGGCAAGGTCGGCCCACATGGCGTGGTTTTGCGAGAGGTGGCCGAAGACAATGGTGCCGCGCCGCACCATGGGAAAGCGCGAGAAAATGGCCATCCCGAACTCGGCCCCGATGGCGTTGGTGAGGCTGGTGGACACGAAGGCGTGGCGCCCGCTCTCTTTGCCTAACTGCTGCTCCGATTGGAATACGCCGCCGGTTTCCTTCGAGCGCCGGGGCTCGTTGTAGAACTCCTGGAGGCAGAGCACATCGGCCGGGCTCACGGCCAGCCACCTGATGAAGCCTTTGGAAGAGGCAAAGTCCGGGTCGCGAAACTGGGCGTACACGTTGAAAATGCGCACGTTGGCCGAGAGCAGACTCACTTCGTTCGAATGCGGAATGCGGAATGAGGAATGAGGAATTTTCTTTTCCCAGCCCTCGGCTCTCCTTCCCGGTTCCGCTCCCAATTCCTCATTCTTCATTCCTGAGTACTCATTAAGCGAAGCCGCAGGCATAACGTGCAGGGCCAGGCCGCGCTCTACGTGCGGCCACGTCAGGGCCAGGGCCACGATGGGCAGCACGGCCACGCGCCAGTTGCGCCGCAGCCAGTAGAGCGCCGCCAGGGCCGTGCACACCAGCGCCACCGGCGTGGTGAGCGAGCCGAAAATAACGGGCCAGAATACGCGGGGCGGCACCTGCTGGCAGCCAATGGCCAGCACGAGCCAGGCCAGAACCAGCAGGGTAATTTTGAAGGCGAAAGAGCGGCGCACGATACAGGAAACAGGGCCCGCAAAGGTAGCGCCCCCGGGTTGGCGGGCCGGGCCGGGGCCCGGGTAAAAGTTTGCGCCGGAAGCTCGCACGAAATTTGTGCCAGCGCCGTTCCCGCAAAAGCGCCGCTTAGTACGGCGGCGTTGCTTCTTTTGTTGCTTCACTTTCCACTTTTCTGCCTTCCGGCACCTCTATGCCCCAACTTTTCCGCTTGCTTCGCCGCGCTTTGCTGGCGGGGCCGCTGCTGCTGTCGCTGAGCAGTGCTTACGCTGCGTCTCCGGCCGAGCCATCCCATCAGTCGCTGGAGTTCATCCAGAACAAAGGGCAGTGGGACGGCCGCGTGCGCTACGAAGCCGCCCTGCCCGCCGGCCGGCTGTTCGTGCTGCCCACCGGCCTCACCTATAACTTCCTCGACCCCGCCGCGCTCACCCACCACCACGGCGGCCCGGCCCGGCCCGCGGCCCAGGACGACATTGCCGGCCACGCCTACACCGTGCATTTCGAGAAGGCCAGCGCCCGGGCCACGCTCACGGCCGGCACGCCCACGGCCGGCGAGCGCAACTACTTCATCGGCAACGATGAGCGGCGCTGGGCCAGCCACGTCGGGGCCTTCCGCCAGCTGCGCTACGGCAGCCTCTGGCCCGGCATCGACCTGACCCTCTACGAAAACGCCGGCCAGCGCCTGGAATACGACGTGCTGCTGGCCCCCGGGGCCAACCCCGCCCGCGTGGCCCTGCGCTACGAGGGCGCTTCGGCCCTGCGCCTGGACGAGGCCGGCAACCTGGTCATCAAAACCACGGTGGGCACCACCACGGAGCTGGCCCCGCAGGCCTTCCAGACCACGGCCACGGGCCAGCGCCAGCCCGTGGCCTGCCGCTACGTGCTCGCGGGCACCACCCTGACCTTTGCGCTGGGCCCGTACGACAAAGCCCGGGCCCTGACCATCGACCCGACCTTGCAGTTTTCGACCCTGACCGGCTCGACGGCCGACAACTGGGGCTTTACGGCCACTTACGACGACCTGGGCAACCTCTACTCCGGCGGCATTGTGTGCGACAACCTGGGCGGCAGCTACCCGGCCACGCCCGGGGCCTACCGCACCACCTTCGCCAGCACCGAGGACATGGCCATTATGAAGTTCAACACCAGCGCGAGCGGCAACGCGGCGCGGGTGTGGGCTACCTACCTGGGCGGCGGCAGCTCCGAGTTTCCGCACAGCCTGGTGGTGAATGCCAACCGGGAGCTGGTGCTGCTGGGCAGCACGTCGAGCAGCAACTACCCCACCACCACGGGGGCGGCGCAGCGCACGTTTGCGGGCGGCTCGCGGCTCGACCCCTTCGGCGATGGCCCGCCCTACGACATGCCCAACGGCTCCGATTTGGTCGTAACCCGCTTCAACGCCAGCGGCAGTGCCCTGCTGGCCAGCACCTACCTGGGCGGCACCAGCAACGACGGCGTGGTGCCGCCCTCGGGCATCACGGCCAACTACGGCGATGCCTTTCGCAGCGACGTGCAGCTCGACGGCTCGGGCAACGTGTACATTGCTTCGGCCACCAGCTCCAGCAACTTTCCGGGGCTGAGCCGGGGCTTCCGGAGCAGCTACGGCGGCGGCTCTTCCGATGCCGTGGTGTGCCGGCTCCCCGCCGACCTGAGCGCCGTGAGCTGGGCCGGCCTGCTGGGCGGCTTCAGCGCCGACATGGCCTACTGCCTGCAGCGCGACGCGCAGGGCCGGATATTCGTGTGCGGCAGCTCGGTGCAAACCAGCAGCCTTTCCAACAACTTCCCCACCACGGCCGGAGCCTACCACACCAGCTTTCAGGGCGGCGGCATCGATGGCTTCGCGGCCCGCATCAGCGCCGACGGCCAGACGCTGGAACGCAGCACCTTCATCGGCACCTCCGGCTACGACCAGGCCCAGCTGCTGCAGCTCGATGCCCTGGGCAATGCGTACCTGTTCGGGCAAACCCTGGGCGCGTTTCCCGTCACCACCGGCAAGTACACCACCGCCAACGGCTCGCTCTTCATTCAGAAGCTGAACCCCGACCTGACCACCAGCTTCTACAGCACCGTGTTTGGCAACGGGGCCAGCACCGGCGCGGGCCCCAACCTGGTGCCCACCGCGTTTCTGGTCGATGACTGCGAGCGCATCTACATCAGCGGCTGGGGCGGCTCGGTGAACAGCCGGGGCACGGGCTGGCTGGGCGGCAGCACCGTCGGCCTGCCCATCACTTCGGGGGCGCTGAAAACCACCACCGACGGCTCCGACTTCTACCTGGCCGAGTTTGCGCCCGGCATGACGGCCCTGGACTACGCCACCTTTTTCGGCCAGACGGGCGTGCCCGAGCACGTGGACGGCGGCACCTCCCGCTTCGACAAGCGCGGCATTGTGTACCAGGCGGTGTGCGCCAGCTGCGGCGGGTCGCAGGGCTTTCCGGAGCCTACCAGCGGCGGCACCTACACCATTCGCAACGGCAGCTCCAACTGCAACAACGGCGCGTTTAAAATGACCTTCGACGTGGTGACGGCCGACCCCGGCCCGCGCCGCTTCGTGTGCGCCGACGGCAGCCCGGTGCCGCTGGGCGGCACGCCGGCGGGCGGCGTGTGGTCCGGGCCGGGCGTGCAGGCCCTGGCCGGTGGCGGCTACCGCTTTATGCCCACCGCCGTGGGGCCGGGCCAGTACATCATTACCTACACGGTGGCCACCACCGGCGTGTGCCAGAGCACCCGCTCGGTGCGCTACGTGGTGGCCCCGCCGGTGGTGCCCACCATGGCCGCCCTGCCGCCGCAGTGCGTGACGATGCCGGGCGTGGCCATGACGGCCACGCCGGCGGGCGGCACGTTCAGCGGGCCGGGGGTGTCGGGCGGCAGCTTCAACCCGGCCACGGCGGGCGCGGGCACCCACACGCTCACCTACACGCTGGTCGATTCGCTGGGCTGCGGCGTGACGACCCAGCAGGTGACGGTGGTGAACCCCAGCACCATCAATGCCGGCCCGGACTCCACCTTGTGCGCCGACCTGCGGCAGCCGTTTCAGCTGCGGGGCTTCTCGCCGGCCGGCGGCACCTGGAGCGGCACGGGCGTCACGCCCGCCGGCTTCTTCACCCCGCCCAACACCAACAACCGCGGCGGCATCTTCCCCCTCACCTACACCCTGCGCCAGGGGCCCTGCGAGGCCGTGGCCACCCGCACCATCGTGCTGGCCCCCACCTCCAGCCAGAACGTGGACCTGAACCTGCCCGTGTGCGCCGCCACCCCGCGCTACGCCGGCCTGGCCCCCTTCGACTGCCCGCTCACGCCGGTGCTGCTGGCCCCGCGCGCCACCTACAGCTGGGACTTCGGCGACGGCAGCCCGCTCAGCACCGAGGCCACGCCCACCCACCGCTACGCCACGCCCGGCTCCTACCGCGTGAGGCTCACGGCCCGCTACGGCAACTGCGAGGTGCTCACCGGCTTTGCGCCCATGGAAGTGGGCGAGGTGAAGGTACCCAACATCATCACCCCCAACGGCGACCAGCTCAACGACACCTTTCAGCCCATCTTCAGCTGCCTGCCGGCTTCGTTTGAGGTGTACACCCGCTGGGGCCAGCGCGTGTACCGCGCCGACGAGTACCGCTACGACTGGAACGGCGGCGACCTGCCCAGCGGCGTGTACTACTACCTGCTGCGCGACACCGCCGACCGCAAAGCCAAAGGCTGGGTCGAAATCCGACGGTAACCGCTTCTTGATTAGCCGCAATGCCCGGGTCAGCCAGCGTCCCTTCCGCGTGAGGGCCGGGCTGGTTCGGGCATTACCTTTGCGCATTCATCTCCTTTCATTTCCATTATTTTTTTGATGAATCTACCCTTACTTGCCAAGAGCACGCTGCTCTTTCTGGGCCTGGCTGCGCCCGCGCTGGCCCAGCCCGGCACCCACCCGGCCCCGGCGGCGTCGCTGGAGTTTATTGAGAACAAGGGCCAGTGGAACCCGCAGGTGCGCTACGCGGCCCCGCTGCCCGGCGGCCGGCTGTTTGCCCAGGCCGACGGCCTCACCTTTGCGCTGCTTGACGCGCCCTTTCTGGCCCACCACGACCACCCGACCAGCCGCGAAGCCCTCCGGCAAGACGCGGCCGACTCCCTGCTACACGGCCACGCCGTGAAGCTGCGCTTTGTGGGCGCCGCGCCCACGGCCCGGCTCCGGGCCGAAACGGCCACGGCCGAGCAGCGCAACTATTTTGTGGGCAGCGATGCCAGCCACTGGGCCCGCGACGTGCGCGGCTACCGCGAGCTGCGCTACGCCGGCCTGTGGCCCGGCGTGGACGCCCACCTCTACGAAAGCCCCGGCCAGGAGCTGGAATACGACTTTGAGCTGGCCCCCGGTGCCGACCCCACGGCCATTGCCCTGCACCACGACGGGGCCACCCGCGTGAGCCTGAACGCCGCCACCGGCGACCTGCAGCTGCTCACCAGCGTGGGCAGCATCACGGAGCGCGCCCCGCAGGCGTTTCAGACCACGGCCGGCGGCCGGCGCCAGCCCGTGGCCTGCCGCTACCAGCTGGCCGCCGATGGCACCATCCGCTTCGCGCTGGGCGCTTACGACAAGACGCGGGCCCTGACCATCGACCCGGTGGTGGTGTTTGCGACGTACTCCGGCGCTTTTTCCGACAACTGGGGCTTCACCTCGACCTACGATGCGCAGGGCAACCTGTACTCGGGCGGCATTTCCTTCGGCGTGGGGTTTCCCACCACCACGGGGGCCTTTCTCACCTCGGCCTCGGGCATCATCGACATTGCCATCATCAAGTACAACACGGCGGTGAACGGCTCGGGGGCCCGCGTGTGGGCCTCGTACTTGGGCGGAAGCGACATTGAGTTTCCGTCGAGCATGGTGGTGAACAGCCAGGGCGAGCTGCTGGTGCTGGGCGTGACGGCCAGCGCCAACTACCCCACCACCAGCGGCGCGGTGCAGCGCACCTTCGGGGGCGGCACCTACGCCGACCCGTACAGCTACCAGCCCCTGGCCCTGGCCGGCGGCTCCGACCTGGTGATTACGCGCTTCAATGCGGGCGGCACCGCGCTGGTGGGCTCTACCTACCTGGGCGGCAGCGCCAACGATGGCCTGCTGCCCGTGAACACCGCCACCACCAACCAGCTGACGCACAACTACGGCGACGTGTTTCGGGGGGATATTCTGGTGGATGGGACCGACAACGTGTACGTGGCCTCGCACACCGCCTCGGCCAACTTTCCGGTGGGCCAGGGGCTGGGCGGCTCCTACCACGGCGGCGCAACCGATGCCCTGGTGCTCAAGCTGAACCCCGGCCTGACGGCCCTCACCTGGGGCAGCTTTCTGGGCGGGGCGGCGTCGGACGGGGCCTACTCCATTCAGGTGGCCCCGGCCAGCGGCGACGTGTACGTGGCCGGCGGCACGCTCAGCGCCGACTTTCCGGCCACCGCCGGGGCCTACCGCACCACGCGGGCCGGCGACGTGGACGGCTTCGTGGCCCGGATTTCGGCCAACGGCCAGACGCTGAGCCGGGCCACCTACCTGGGCACCAGCGCCTACGACCAGGCGTATTTTCTGCAGCTGGGCAGCGACGGCGGGGTGTATGCCATGGGCCAGACGGCCGGGGCCTACCCCACCACGGCGGGCCTCTACGGCACGGTGGGCGGCCGGCAGTTCATTCATAAGCTGAACCCGGATTTGACCACCACGCAGCTGGCCACCGTGTTTGGCAGCGGCCGCACCAGCATCGACCTCTGCCCCACGGCGTTTCTGGTGGACCGCTGCGACCGGGTGTACGTGTGCGGCTGGGGCGGCACGACCAATGCCAACGGCCCCACCTACCTGAGCCTGAACGGCACCACCACCGGCCTGCCCGTGACGGCCAATGCCGTGCAGGCCACCACCGACGGCGGCGACTTCTACCTGGCCCAGTTCACGGCCGGCCTCACCAGCCTGGAGTACGGCACGTTTTATGGCCAGAACGGCAACGGCGACCACGTGGACGGCGGCACGGCCCGCTTTGACCCGCGCGGCGTGGTGTACCAGGCGGTGTGCGCCTGCAGCCGGCTCAGCACGGGCTTCCCCATTCCGGCCGGTGTCAATACCTATTCGACCACCAACAACAGCGGCAACTGCAACAACGCGGCCTTTGTGCTCAACTTCCAGCCCAACATGGCCAGCGCGGGCTCCAGCCAGACGGTGTGCGCCACGGCGGGGCCCATTGCGCTGGTGGGCACGCCGGCCGGCGGCGTGTGGACCGGCACGGGCGTGAGCGGCAGCGTGGCCTCGGGCTTCGTGTTCACGCCCTCGCTGGCGCTGGTGGGCGTGCAAACCCTGACCTACACCGTGGCCAGCACGGGCCTGTGCTCCAGCACCGATACCCGCCGCATGACGGTGGGCGTGCCGCCCACGGCCACGTTTGCGCCGGTGGGCACGGGCGTATTTTGCCGGGCGGCCACGGGGCCGGCGCTGCCGGCCGTGGCCATGACGGCCACGCCGGCGGGCGGCACGTTCAGCGGGCCGGGGGTGAGCAACAACACCTTCAACCCCATGCTGGCGGGCGCGGGCACCCACACGCTCACCTACACGTACTTCAACGGCTGCACCGTGACGGCCACCCAGCAGGTGCGCGTGGTGTATGTAGCGGCCGGCAACCCGGTGACGCTGTGCACCCCGGCCCCGCCGCTGACGCTGGGCGGCAGCCCGGCCGGCGGCACCTGGAGCGGGCCCGGCGTGAGCGGCAGCCCGGCCACGGGCTTCGTGTTTACGCCCACGGCGGGCATGGCCCGCGTCAACACCCTCACGTATTCCGTCACGACCTCCGACCCGGCTTCGGGCGCGCAGTGCACGGCCACGGCCACGGTGCCCTTCACCGTGGTGCCCGACCCCGGCATCCGCCTTACGCCCATTGCGCCGCTGTGCGTGAGCAGCCTCGTGCGCCAGCCGCTGGCGGCCACCCCCACCGGCGGCGTGTGGAGCGGGCCGGGCGTGAGTGGGAGCGGCCAGGCCTACAGCTTCCTGCCCACGGGCGGGGTGGGCACCTACCAGCTCACCTACACCATTACCGATGGCCCCTGCGCCTATTCGGCCAGCCTGCCCGTGGTGGTTTCCAACACCGCTACCGCCCTTGTGCCGGCCGATACGGTGCTGTGCCCCGGCACCACGCAGGCTTTCCGGCTGCGGGGCACGCCGGCCGGCGGCACCTGGGCCGGGCCGGGCGTGACGGGCAGCGTGGCCACGGGCTACCAGTTTGCGCCGGCCGGGCTCACGGGCAGCGCCAGCCTCACCTACTCGGTGGTGAATGGCGGCTGCGCGGCCACGGCCACGCGGCGGGTTTCCATTGCGCCGGTGCCCGATGGCGCACCGGCCTGGCTGCCCGTCCTTTGCCCCGAAACCCGGCTGACTCCGCTGACCGTGCGCTTCCAGGTGCCGCTGAACCCGGCGGCCCCCTACACGTCGCTGGAATGGGATTTCGGCGACGGCACGACCTCTGCCGAAGCCAGCCCGGTGCATACCTACGCCACGGTGGGCACCTTCCAGCCGCGCCTGCGGCAGCGCTACAACCAGGGCCGCTGCGAGGTGCAGACGGCCCTGCCGCCGGTGGTGACGAAGGAGCGCAAGGTGCCCAACATCATCACCCCCAACGGCGACGACCAGAACGAAACCTTCCGGCTGGGCCCCGACTGCGTGCCGCGCTTCCAGGTGTTTTCGCGCTGGGGCCAGCAGGTGTTTGAGTCTGCCGCCTACCACGACGAATGGAACGCCGCCGGCCTGCCCGATGGCGTGTACTACTACCTCCTCACCTACCCCGACGGCCACCGCGTGAAGGGCTGGGTGGAAGTGCTGCGATAGCCGCCGCTTCGGTGGGCAGTGAAGCCCCGCCAGGCAGAACCTAAACGAACGGAATTCCGTCCGCATAGGGTCTGCCTGTCGGGGCTTTATCTTTAGGAGCCCCCACCGCCCTTTTCATTACCACGGATGAAGCCACTGCTACTGCTCGGAGCCGGTTTATTGCTGAATTTCAATGCGACGGCGCAGGCCGGCCCGCCCGGCATTCAGGCCGAACGCTCGCTCGAATTCATTGAGAACAAGGGCCAGTGGGATGCCCGCGCCCGCTACGCCGCCCCGCTGCCCGGCGGCCGGCTGTTTGCCGAAGCCACCGGCCTCACCTTCGCCCTGCTGGCCGACGGCGGCCCGGCCCAGCTCGGCCACCAGGGCCGCCCGAAAGCAGCTGCGCCCGCGCCCGAAAAAGCCCTTCGCGGCCACGCCTTCACGCTGCGCTTCGCGGGGGCCGCGCCGGCCGCCATCACCGCCGAAATGCCCACGGCCGAGCACCGCAGCTACTTCCTCGGCAACGACCCGAAGCACTGGGCCCGCGACGTGCGCGGCTACCGCGAGCTGCGCTACGCCGGCCTGTGGCCCGGCGTGAGCGCCCACGTGTACGAGAGCGCCGACCAGCACCTGGAGTACGATTTCGAGCTGGCCCCCGGGGCCGACCCCACGGCCATTGCCCTGCGCCACGACGGCGCCGAGGGCGTGGCCCTGGACGCCGCCACCGGCAGCCTGCTGGTGAAAACCAGCGTGGGCACCGTGACGGAGCGCGCCCCGCAGGCCTGGCAAACCGATGCCGCCGGCCGCCGCCGCGCCGTGCCCTGCCGATACGTGCTGGCCGGCCCGGTGGTGCGCTTCGCGCTGGGCGCTTACGATGCGGCGCGCCCGCTGACCATCGACCCGGTGGTGGTGTTTTCGAGCTACTCGGGCTCGACGGCCGACAACTGGGGCTTCACCGCCACCTACGACAATTCGGGCAACCTGTACTCGGGCGGCATTGCCTTCGGGCCGGGCTACCCCACCAGTCCGGGCGCGTTCCAGACCACTTTCGCGGCCCTCGTCGACATTGCCATCATCAAGTACAACACCAGCCTGAACGGGCCGGCGGCGCGGGCCTGGGCCACCTACATCGGCGGCAGCAATGCCGAGTTTCCGCACAGCCTGGTGGTGAACAGCCTGGGCGAGCTGCTGGTGCTGGGGTCTTCGGGCTCCGCCAATTACCCCACCACCGCGGGCGCTCTGCAGCGCACATACGGCGGCGGCACTACCACGTCGCCGCTGGGCTACGGTGCGCCCTACGACTCGCCCAACGGCTCCGACTTGGTGATTACCCGGCTCAACGCGACGGGCACGGGGCTGGTGGGCTCCACGTTTCTGGGCGGCTCGGGCAACGACGGCCTGCTGCCGCTGAACGTGAACGTGTCGCCCTTCAACGCCTCGCCCCAGCTGCCGCACAACTACGGCGACCCGTTTCGGGGCGACATCATCACCGACGCGGCCAACAACGTGTACATCGCCTCGCACACCACGTCGAGCAATTTCCCGGCAGCGCGGGGCTTCGGCAGCACCTACCGGGGCGGCACTTCCGACGGCGTGGTGTGCAAGCTCAGCCCCGACCTCACGGCCCTGACGTGGAGCAGCTTCCTGGGCGGCTCCGGGGCCGATGCGGCCTATTCCATTCAGCTGGAGCCGACCAGCGGCGACGTGTACGTGGCCGGCGGCACGCTCAGCCCCAATTTCCCCACCACCACCGGCGCGTACCTCGCCGCCCGGCCCGGCAACGTGGACGGCTTCGTGGCGCGCATTTCGGCCAGCGGCACGGGGCTGCTGCGGGCCACCTACGTGGGCACGCCGCTCTACGACCAGGCCTATTTCCTGCAGCTGGGCACCGATGGCGGGGTGTACCTGCTGGGCCAGACGCTGGGCCCGTTTCCGGTTTCATCGGGCGTGTTTCGTACCAGCAACGGCACGCAGTTTATTCAGAAGCTCGACGCCAACCTGGGCCAGAGCCTGCTCTCGACCTCGTTCGGCAGCTCCGACCCCGATAACTTCGACCTCATCAGCCTCGACCCCACGGCCTTTCTGGTGGACCGCTGCGACCGGGTGTACGTGTGCGGCTGGGGCGGCATGGTGAACGGCCGCGTGCTGCCCAACTTCCCCACCACCTACCTCTACCAGTCGGCCAACGGCACCACCACCGGCCTGCCCACCACGCCCGACGCCGTGCAGGCGGCCACCGACGGCAACGACTTCTACCTGGCCCAGTTTTCGGCCGGCCTCACCAGCTTGGCCTACGCCACCTACTACGGCAATGTGGATGCCACCGCCGAGGGCGAGCACGTGGACGGCGGCACCTCGCGCTTCGACCCGCGCGGCATTGTGTACCAGGCGGTTTGCTCGTGCTTTTCGCCCACGGGCTTTCCCATTCCGGCCGGGGCCCACACGTATTCAACCACCAACAACAGCAGCACCGCTTTCGGCACCAGCTGCAACAACGCGGCCTTCGTGCTCAACTTCCAGCCCGGCGTGGCCAACGCCGGCCCGCCCCAGACGCTGTGCGCCACGGCCACGCCGGTGGCCCTGGTGGGCACGCCGTCCGGCGGCATCTGGACCGGGCCGGGCGTGACCGGCAGCCAGGCCACGGGCTACGTGTTCACGCCTTCGGCGGCGCTGGTAGGCACGCAGGCGCTGACGTACACGCTGCCCGGCACGGGCCTGTGCACTACCTCCGACACCCGCCTGGTGACCGTGCTCCCCCCCATCAACGCCGGCCCCGACACGGTGCTGTGCCCCGGCAGCACGCAGGCATTCCGGCTGCGGGGCACGCCGGCGGGCGGTACTTTCACCGGGCCGGGCGTGACGGGCAGCGTGGCCACGGGCTTCTTTTTCACGCCGCCAGCGGGCTTTTCGGGCAGCACCACCCTCAGCTACACCATTACGTCGGCCACGCTTTGCTCGGGCACGGCGCAGCGGCAGATATCGGTAGCGCCGGCCCCCGGCGTTTCGGCCTTCCGCGACCCGATTGCCTGCCCGGAATCGAGGATGGCCCCGCTTAGCTTTCAATTCCGAATTGCTACCACCCTCAATACCAGCGCCCTGAATCTGGTCTGGGACTTTGGAGATGGCAGCCAGTCAACGGAAGTCAGCCCGGTACACACCTACACCAAGGCCGGCACCTACCAGCCCAACGTGCGCCTGCGCTTCAGTGCCAACCGCTGCGAAGTGTTGGCCACCGTCCCCGCCGTGGAAGTGGTGGAACGCCGGATACCAAACATCATCACGCCCAACGGCGACGACCAGAACCAGACCTTCCGGCTGGGCCCCGACTGCTACCCGCGGCTGCAAATCTTCTCGCGCTGGGGCCGACAGGTGTTCGAATCGGTCGCCTACCACGACGACTGGGCTGCCGATGGCCTGCCCAACGGCGTGTACTACTACCTGGCCGTGTATCCCGACGGCCACCGCCTGAAAGGCACGGTGGAAGTGGTGCGGTAAGGGCCCGGTCATTGGCGATGCTGTCGTTGCGAGCGCAGCGAAGCCCTGAAACGTGAAAAGCCGCATGACACCTGAGATGGCTGGCCGTTGGCCGCCGAGAACAGGACGGATTGCTTCGGCTGCGCCTCGCAATGACCATTCCTCATTCCTCATTCCTCATTCCTCATTCCTCATTCTTCATTCTTCATTCCTACTTCCCCATCAAGCGCAGCGCCACCCCGCGCACGTCCTCCCAGCCGGGCAGCAAATCTTTCCACTCCGCGTCAATGGCGCGGCGGTAGCGCCCCACCAAATACAGCACCCCCGCCGTGTAGGAAGCCGACATGCTGAGCGCCGCCCCCGCAATGCCCAGGCGCGGCACCAGCAGCAGGCACAGCGGCACGGTGGTGGCCAGCCCCAGCAGCGTGGCGCGGTTGTTCACGCCATATTGCCCGGTACCAGCGAAATAAGTGCTAGCCTGCATCCCGGCCCCATTGATGAGAATGCCCGGCGCGAGCGCCAGAATAACGCCGTGCGCCGCCCCAAACTCCGGCCCGAAAATGGCGGCCAGCCACCCGGCCGGCACGGCCGCCAGTACCAGCACCGCGCCGGCCGTAGCCAGCAGCGTGAGCCGGCTGCCGCGTAGCGCGTTATAGGTTTGCTGACGCTTGTCGGGCGCATTCACCAGCGCCACGTACTGAATGAGCGAGGTGCTGCGCGGAATCAGCCAGATGGCCTCGGCCAGCGCCACGCCCACCGAGAGCACGCCCAGCGCCCGCGTATCGGCCAGGTAGGCCACGGCGTAGTAGCTGAAGCGGTAGTTGGCAAAGGCCAGCAGGTTGCTCAGGTGCGCGCCCCGGCTGTGGCGGGCCAGCTCGCGGGCCGTGGCGCGGCGGCGCTGGCGGCGGTGGTGCCAGGCATCGGGCAGGCGCAGCAGCAGCCCCGTGCTGACGAGCCACGGCAGGCCATACGCCAGGTAGTTGGCGTAGTAATAGGCTTCTACCGAGCGCCAGCGCAGCGGCCCGAATGCCAGCGCCAGCGCCGCCGCCAGCAGCGCCGCCTGGGTGGTGGTGAGCACGTTGTAGCTCCGCTCGCGCTGCCGCCCCAGCAGCAGCAGCACGTTGATGGACAACAGAATCTGTACGAGGGCCACCGCGCCCAGGTGCAGCACGTAGGCCAGCCCCACCGGCCGCAGCAGGCCCACCACGGCCGCCCCGGCCACGCTCACCAGCGCACCCCAGCCGTAGGCGGGCCGCAGCAGCAGCCACACGTTGCGGCGCGGCACCAGGTATATCAACGACGAGCCGCCCACCAGCCCGGCCAGCAGCGCCAGCCCCGACACATCGGTGAAAAACAAGCTCACCTGCCCGCGCCCCGCCGCGCCCAGGTACCGCGCCGTGAGCCACACCACCGCAAAGCTCAGCCCCGCCGTGAGGACCCGCGCCGCGAAATGCTGGAGGATGCGCTTTATCATGAGAGAAGGGAAGGAGGCAGCAGGCGGCAAAGCCGCTCAGCCGGCACACGAAACAATGCTTTTGTACCGAGTCCGGACTTTTATTACTTGTTTAATACTTTTCGATACAATTGCCCGAACGCCTCGCCCACCGCCGCTGGCGCGCACCGCTCCCTGGCATTGGCCGCCAACGACGCCGGGCTGAAGGCTGCCGCACCCGCTAGCACAGCTGCCAGGGCTTCCTGCAGGCCCGTTTCGTCATCGGGATTAACCAGCAGGCCGAAGGTGTTTTCCGGAATGAAAAGCTCCGGCACGCCGCCGGTGCGCGTGGCCACCACCGGGCAGCCGCAGGCCCGCGCCTCCAGCAGCACGCAGCCAAACGTCTCGGCCCGGCTGAACGATACCAGCGCCGTGGCCCGGGCCATCTCGGCGGCCACGGCCGCGTGCGGCAGCTTGCCCAGAAAGGTCACGGTGCCGTCGGCCAGCAGGCCCAGCCCGGCGGCGTAGGCGCGTAGCTGCTGCTCATCGGGGCCGTAGCCGGCAATGCGCAGGCGCAGGCCCGGCCAGGTGGCCCGCAGCCGCGCCACCACGCGCAGCACGCCGGAGATGTTTTTCACGTCGTCGTGAAAAGCCGAAACGTGCAGCAGGGTCAGTGGCTGAATGGGCGAATGGGTGGATGGGTGAATGGGGTGGAAAAGCTCGGTGTCCACCACGTTGGCGATGACCACCGAACGCGGGTTCACAAAGCCCAGCGCGGCCATGGCCCGCCGCAGCCCATCCGACACGGTGTGCAGCGCCGCCGCCCGCCGCACCACGGCCCGTGTGAGCACCCGCCGCAGCCCGGAAATACCGCCCGCCCGCTCGGGCAGGTACAGCGTCCAGTGCTCGGTGACGATGAACGGAATGCCGCGCACCGTCTTCAGCGCCCAGGCAAACAGGCCCGTGCGCAGCAGCACGTGCACGTGCACGAGGGCGGGCCGCTCGCCGCCCCAGTGCCGCCGCAGCCGCCGGTAGCCGCGCAGCAGGCACCAGAAATACAGCAGCAGCTTCAGCGGCTTGTCGAGCAGCGCGAGGCCGGTGGGCGCGGCGCGGTAGTAATAGCGCAGCGTGGGCACGGGGCCGCCGAAATCCTCTTCCGCCTCAATCAGCGCCGGCAGCGGGCCGCGCGCCACGGTGGCAAACAGCACCGCGCCCGCTGCCCCGCTGTGCGCCGCAATGGCCGCCACGTGCCGCGCCACGAAGTCGCCGTCCTGGTCGTCGTAGCGGTGCGGGTACCACTTGGGAAGATGTAAAACGCGCGGCGTTTTCAATGATTAATGGGCAGTGATTAATGATTAATCCTCTTACAAAGCTAGGCCGTCGGCCTCAAGGCCATCCAAAAACAAAGCCGGCCCTGAAAATCAGGGCCGGCTTATCATCATCCTCAGTCAGCAACAATTAGTCACTAACCGTTAGCCATTAATCGTTAAAAAGAGTAGCGCAGGCCGAGCTGGCCCTGCCAGCGCGAGGCCAGCTGGTCGATGGAGTAGGTGGCCGGCGTGCCGTAGGTGAAGGCGGGCTTGTTGAAGGTAGCGGCGCTGTAGCTGGTCTGCACGTTGCCGGCGGCATCGGCGAAGCCCACTTGCGTGAGGCCCGTGCCCACGGTCGAGTTGAAGGTGTTCGGCACGAAGTACTGGCGGCCCCAGTCCTTGTTCAGCAGGTTGCCGAAGTTGATGATATCGAGCGAAATCTGGATGGTGTGGCCTTTGGGCGCGATGCCGGCCTCGTTGGGCTCCAGGTTGCCGAGCTTGGCTTCCACCATCAGGCGAATGTCGGCTTGGTTGTTCCAGGGCGTGCGGCCGGCGTTGCGCTCGGCGTACTGGCCGCGGCGCGTTTTCAGGTAGCTGTCGCCGTCGATGAAGCTGCTCAGCGAAGCGTATTGCGCGCCGCTGGCGTCGAGGCCGTAGCCGTTGGGGTTGGCCGTCGTCACGGGGGCCACGCCTTTGCTCACGAGGGTGATGTCGTTGGGGCCGCTGGGGATGTAGGCCAGCTGCACGTTCTGCTGGCCGTTGCCGAGGAAGTTGTTGTTGTACACCCAGGTGTAGGGCGAGCCGCTGGCGTAGGTCAGCACCGAGGTGAAGTAGCCGGTGAAGCGCTGGGCGAAGGTTTTGTGCAGGTTCAGCGAGGCCACCACGCGGTGGCGCAGGTCGAAGTTGGAGTAGGCCAGGGCCGGGTCGTTCACGTTCAGGGCCGGGTTCAGCTCCCAGTTGCTCTGGGGCGAGTTGCGGATGCCGTTGCTGATGTCGTAGCTCTTGCCGTAGGTGTAGGCCACGCTCACGTCGAGCAGCTGGTTCAGCGTCTGGCCCACCGAGCCGGTGAGCTGGTAGCGGTAGCCCTTCTGGGTGTTGGTCAGGAAGAAGGCGTTCGAGAAGTTCGAGTTCACCTTCGAGCCGAAGCCGGCCGCCGCGTAGCGCGGGCTCTGCGTGGGGCCCTGGGTGAGGTAGGTCACGTTGTCGGCCAGGTTGATGTTCTCAAACTTCACGTCCTGCAAGGTCTTGGTGTAGAGGCCTTCTACCGAGAAGCGGGTGCCGGTTTTCAGCTTGAAGTCCAGGGCCAGCGACGAGCGCCACACCTGCGGCATCTTGAAGTTGTTGTCCACCAGGTTCACCTCCGTCGTGTTCTGGGCCGAGGCCGGCAGCTGGGCGTAAATCAGGTTGGGGTTCGCGTTCAGCATGTACTTCGGGCCGGTGGTCGAGGTGGTGCTGGGCTGAATGTTGTTCAAATCCACCGAGTTGAAGTTCACGCCGTTGTTGTAGTAGGCGTAGCCAAACCAGGCAAACGGCACGCGGCCCGTGAACACGCCCGACCCACCGCGAATCACGAACGACTGGTCGCCGTTCACGTCGTAGTTGAAGCCCAGGCGGGGCGACACCTGCACCTGGCCGAGGTAGCCGTTGTTCAGGTCCTTCCAGGCCGTGTGCGAGTAGGTCTGGTTCAGGGTGTTGGCGTCGTTCTGCGGGTTGTTTACCAGGGCCGTGTTCAGGTCGGGCTTGGTGGGCAGCGAGGAGAGGTCGAAGCGCAGGCCGGGCGTGATTTTCAGCTTGTCGTTCACGTTCCACTCGTCCTGCACGTAGGCGCTGTAGAAGTTGATGTTGAACGCGGCCGAGGGGTTGTTGTAGTTGTAGGCGTAGGAGTTGTCGGTCTTGTTGTAGGTACCGCGGATGCGGCTGGGCTGGTCGTTCAGAAACTGGGCCACGTTGTTGTACTCGATGCGGCCGTTCCAGGAGTTGATGAAGCCGTAGTCGATGTGGTAGAACTCGTTGTGCGTGCCCACCGTGAGGGCGTGCGAGCCGGTGTAGAACGTGAAGTTGTCGGTCAGCTCAAACGTCTTCTGGCGGGTGTTGAAGATGCTCGCCTCGCGGTCCGAGCCCAGCAGAATCTGGTTCGAGCCGCCGCCGTAGCCGGCCGCCGCGTTGGTGCTCACCGAGTTAATCTGCACGGCCGGAAACAGGCTGGCCTGGCCGCCGATGAGGTCGCGGTAATCGTGAATGTTGGTGTAGCCCAGAATCAGGTTGTTGGCCAGCTTGCTGCTGAAGTTGCTTTTCACTTCCAGCACCGTCGAGTTCTGCACGTTGTGCTGCGTGTAGTCCTGCGAGCCAAACTTGAACAGGCTGCCCGAGCGCTCCAGGTTGGTGGCTTCGGAGGTGATGAAGTTGTGGCGCAGGGCAATGCTGGTTTTCTCGTCGAGGTTGAAGTCGAGACGGCCGAAAATCTTGTTGCTGTTCGCGTGAATGTTGTAGTTGCCGTAGTCGCCCACGTTGTAGCCATAGGTGTTCTGCAGCTTGTTGGTAATCTGCTGGGCCAGCTCGGCCGTCACCGGCGAGTTGGCCTGGCCCACGCCGTAGAACTGCGGCTCCTGGCGGCGGGCAATTTCAGCGTTGGTGAAGAAGAACAGCTTGTTTTTCACAATGGGGCCGCCGATGCGGAAGCCCGTCTGGTAGTCGTGGTAATCCGACCCGATTTTGCTGCGGGCATCGTCGATGCTCTTGCCCGTCACCGACTGGTTGCGGCCGTAGGCATACACCGAGCCCGTGTACTCGTTGGTGCCGGAGCGCGTCACAGCATTCACCGAGCCGCCCGTGAAGTTGCCCAGCTTCACGTCATACGGCGCTACCTGCGCCTGAATTTCCTGAATGGCATCCAGCGAAATGGGGTTGGAGCGGGCCGAGCCGCCGGGCAGGCCGCTGGTGCCGCTCTGGCCGCCCAGCGAGGGCGAGAAGCCGATGGCGTCGTTGTTCACGGCCCCGTCCAGGGTCACGTTGTTGTAGCGGAACGAGCTGCCGGCGAAGGAGCCGTTCGAGTTGCGCGGGTCGAGGCGGGTGAAGTCCGAGATGCTGCGCGAGATGGTGGGCAGCTGCTGGATGGCGGCCCCGCTCACGTTGGTGCCGGCGCCGGTTTTGGTGGCCTGGGTGTTGCCCACCACCACTACTTCGTTCAGGGCCTGGGCCTCGGCGGCCAGCACAAAGTTGAGGCGGGTGGTGTTGCCCAGGGTCAGAAATACGTTGGTTACCGTCTGCTCTTTGTAGCCCACGTAGGTCACCGTCACGGAGTAAGGGCCGCCGGGGGCCAGGTTCGGGATGGTGAAGCGGCCGTCGGGCTCGGTGCCGGTGCCGCGCTTGGTGCCGGTGGGCAGGTTGGTGGCCACCACCGTCACGCCAATCAGCTCTTCGCCCTTGTCGGACGTCACTTTTCCGCTTAGGGCTGAGGTGGTTACCTGGGCCACGGCCAGGTGTTGAATTGCCAGAAATAACAAGCTCAGAAACGTGGCTCGCACTCCAAAAACATGCTTCATGATGAAGGGGTAATGTTTGAGCCACAAAGTTCCCCCACTATCCAAGGGCGTAACATGAAGATTGATTCACTAAATTGTTATGCCTCAGGCCCCGTTCGTCATAATTAGATAACATTGCGCCGGCCCGGCGTCTCGGCGCAGGGTGTATAAAAAAAGCCTGCCCCAGCGCTGGGACAGGCTTTGCTGTTGGCTCAGCAGCGGCCCAAATAAGCCGGCCGCCGCAGCCTAATCAACTCATTACTTGCTCACCACGAAGCGCACCGACTGCACGGTCTCGCCGGTAGCCACGGTGGCTACGTACATGCCGGGGGCCAGCGAGGCGGGCAGCAGCAGGCGCTGCGGACCGGCGCTCAGCTTGCCGCCGTTCAGCACCACGGCCACTTCGCGGCCCAGCATGTCCAGCACGCGCACGGTGGCGGTGGTGGCGGTTTTCACGTCGAAGCCCAGGGTAGCCACCGCCCCTTCGGTCGGGTTCGGCGACACGGTGAGGGCCTGCAGCGGGGCGTTGACCACCTCGCGGTTGGCGAGCACCTGGCCAGCCACGTTGTAGCAGGTAATCTGGGGGTTGAAGTTGGTCCAGCCGGTAGCCCAGTTGGTGGCCCCGAAAGCCCCGCGGTAGGTCACCACGTCAAACGTGCCGTTCACGCCGATGCCGGCGCTGGTGAGCTTGGCGCTGGTGAAGGCGGCCCCCGTGTTCAGGAGCGAAGCCGCGGGCAGCGCGAAGTTGGGCGCGCACTGGCGGTTGTTGCCGCAGGCGCCGTTGAAGAAGAAGTTGTCGGCGTTCAGGCCCAGGGCGGCCACCGTGCGGGTGGTGTCGTTGCCGTTGGCGCTCACGAAGCTATTGATGCTGAAGCCCGCCGTGGTGCCGCTGTTGCTGGTGATGCGGCCCGAGCGGCCGGGCGCGGTGAAACCGGCCAGCACGTTGTTCTGGAACTGCAGGGCCCCGCCGTTGGCGTTGGCCGTGGTCAGGTTGGCCGAGTTGCTGTTCAGAATCAGGCCGTAGGGGCGGCTGGCAAACACCGTGTTGAAGATGCTCTCGGCCGAGTTGCGGCGAATGAGCGCGCCGGCGGCGGCCGTGAACGGCGTGGCGTAGGTAGTCTGGGCCGGCATTATCATGGTCATGTTCGAGAACACGGCCGAGGTCTGGGGCGTGTTGGCCGTGCCGGTGGCGTCGTTGTCGCTCTCAAAGCCGTTCGACACGCCGCCCGAGGCGAAGTCGCCGCGCTGGGGGTCGCGCACGGCCACGCCGTACTGCACCCGGCCCGAGAAGCCGTTGTCGGTGTCGAAGTCGTCGTCGGTGCCGGCGTAGGCAATGAGGTACTTGGCATTCACCGTGCCGCCAAACCACTCAAACGAGTCGTCGCCCGAGCCCGTCACCTGAATGTGGTCGATGGTGGTGCCGGCGCCCACGCCGCCCAGCGTCAGGCCGTTGATTTCGTTGTCAGGCAGGAAGGCCACGCCGGGGTACTCAATGCGTACATACTGCATCACGCCGGAGTTGTCGAGCGGGTCGGTGCCGCCAAACGTGCCCACCACGCCACCTTCGATGGTGGGCGTGCCGGGGAGGTTCTGGGGCGCGCGGCCCAGCAGAATCACGCCGCCCCAGTCGCCGGGAGCGCGCGAGCCCGCCGGCTGGTTCGAGGTAAACACGATGGGCTGGGTGGGCGTGCCCACGGCGTTGATGCGGGCGCCCTGACGGATGATGAGCGTGCCTTTGTTGCCGAGGTCGCCCTTGATGATGGTGCCCGACTCGATGGTCAGCGTGGCACCGTTGTCCACGTACACGAAGCCGTTGAGCAGGTAGATGTTGTTGCGCGTCCAGGTGGTGTTCGTGGTGATGGTCTGGGCCGCTACCGTCACAACGTTCGAAGCCGTGGCGGGGCAGGGCGTCTGGGCCTGCGCCGTCAGCGAGCCCGTGAGGGAAGCCAGGGCGAGCAGGGCCGGGAGTACAATTTTTTTCATAAAAGGAAGAGGATTTTAGCGCTTGTAAAACGGTGCAACAAAGGTCCCGGCTTTCGCTATTCGCCGGTCGTTTTTCGCATTACCATTTGGGCAACAATAAATTACCAAACCATTAACTCCAGCTTATCAGAAGTGATAAGTCACGCCCAGGGTCGAGTACACGCCGCGCTTATACTCGGCGAAGGCCTTCCCATTCTCGGTGCCGTTGATGGCGCCGTTGCGGTCGAAATCGTAGTATTGCCGCACGGCCTGGTTGAGCAGGTTCTGCACGCCGGCCCGCACTTCCACGTGCTGGCCCAGGCCCTTGGTCACGGCCAGGTCCACGATGTGGCGCGGCAGCTCGATGATGGACGGGTTCTGGAACAGGTCGCCCACGAAGGTGATGCGCGGCCCGATGACGTTGTACTGCGCCGACACCTGCCATTTCGCATCGGTGTCCTGGTAGAACACGCCCAGGTTCACCACGTAGGGCGACTGGCCTTGCAGCGGCCGGGCGGGCAGGGCAAACTTCTTGTTCTGGGCCAGCGTGGTATCCAGCTCTACCCGGCTGCGGATGAGCGAGGCATTGGCTACCAGCGAAATACGCTGCAGGAACTTGCTTTCCGTGAGGCCCACGAAGGACTTGCGCACTTCCAGTTCTGCCCCTACATCGTAGGCTTTCTTGGCATTCTGGTAGCTCAGGTACAGGCCCGTGCCCGACACCGAGGACGTCGTCTGCTCAATGGCATTGTCGAAGTGCTTGTAGAACACGCCCACCGAAATCAGCTCCGAGCGGGTGGGGTAGAACTCGTAGCGCAGGTCGGCGTTGTAGATTTTGGCCGTCACCAGGTTCCGGTTGCCGGTCACGAACAGGTTGTTGTTCACGTCATAGTACGTGTACTCGGCCACTTCCCGGAACTCGGGCCGGTTCACCGACACGCTGCCGCCGGCCCGCAGCAGGCTGCGGTCGTTGAAGTTGTACGTGGCGTTGAACGAGGGCAGCACGAAGGTGCGCTCTTCCAGGTATGGCTCCACCGTCGCATCGCCCGATTCCAGACGCTTGCGGTTGTACTCCACGCGCACGCCGCCCGAGAGGTTAAACTTGTCGGAGAATGGAATTACGGTGCCCACGTAGCCGGCCGCCAGGCGGTTGGTGCCGGTGTAGCGGTCCAGCGGGCTGGTGGCTTCGCGCAGGGTCAGGCCGGTGGTGGGGTCCAGGTTGGCCGGGCTGAAGATGGTGCTCAGCGGCTGCTGCCGGATGCTGTTGTCGAACGTGGCATTGCGGGCGGGCACGTAGTTGAAGAAGCGGCTGTCGTAGTCGCGGCTCTTCTCTTCGGCATAAAAGCCGGCGCGCAGCTTGATTTGGTTGGCGCTCAGCGTGTCGCGGTGGTTGCTGAGGCGGCGCTCCACCTGGCCGCTGGCCATGTAGGTGTTTTCCTTCAGGTTGGAGAAGAAGCGCGAGTCGGCATTCACCACCCCCGAGTTGAGCACCACCTGGTAGGGGGCCGGGTTGGCATCGCCCAGCTGGTTGCGCACCAGCGTGCGCTGCTGCTGGTTGAGGCGGTAGTCGGGCTCGTTGCGGCTCACGTAGTTGTAGCCGGTGGCCCAGGTCACGGCCGTGCGGCCGTCCTTGCCCAGCTCGTGCGAGCCGCCCAGCTGCCCCGAGTAGATGCTGCGGCTCTGGTAGTGCAGCACGTAGTCGTTGCGCTCCAGCTCGTTGTCGATGTCCACCAGGTGGCGATTCACCACTTCATCGGTGCCGTACTGGTTGAAGAAGTTGCGGAACTCGATGCGGTGGCGGTCGTTGAGGCGCACCTGGTAGTTGTGAATCACGCCCAGCCGCACCGCCGACAGGCTGCGCGTGTCGGTGTAGTCCTGCACCAGCGAGGGCTCCGAGCGCAGCTCGGGCGCTTTCTTGTCCTCGCTCTTGTAGTCGTAGTTGTAGCGCTGGCGCTTCGAGTCGTACTGCTCCTGGGTGTTGGAATAGGAGATGGACGTGACGTTGCTCACGTAAACTTTGCCAATCTCAAACTTGCGGTTCAGGCCCAGCGACAGGCGCAGGTCGGGCCGCGACGTCACCACGCGCGGCAAGAATTCGTTGCGGTACTCGCTGCTCTGGCGCAGGTTGGTCAGGTTCTGGCCGGTCAGCGACTCGTTGCGGCTCAGGCCGGCCAGCTGGCCCGGCAGGGCGCGCTGGCCGTTGTCGAAGCCCAGGAAATCCGTCGAGCTGTGGTCCGACTGCAGAAACCCGCCCTGAAAGGTATTGGTCGAGCGGTTCCAGCCCGAAATGGTGAAGCTCGTGCTGTTTTCCAGCACCGAGTTCTTGGTGTACACCTTCACCACGCCGCCGCCAAACTCGCCCGGCAGCTCCGGCGCGCCGCTCTTGAAAATCAGCACCCGGTCAATCACCGAGCTCGGCAGAATATCGAACGAAAACGAGCGGGTATCCACCTCGGCGCTCGGCGTGAGGGCGTCGTTCAGCAGCACCGTGTTGTAGCGCTCGGCCAGCCCGCGAATCACAATAAAGTTGTTGTTCTGCACCGTCACGCCCGGAATACGCTTCACCACTTCGGCCGCGTCGCGGTCCAAGGTCTTCACAATCTGGTCGTTGCTCATGCCGCTCACCACCACCTCGCTCCGCTTCAGGTCCTGAATCAGGGCTACTTCGGTGCCGGTCTGCTTCACGCCGGTCACGGTCACTTCGGTCAGGCTGGTGGCGCTTTCCTCCATCACGCCGTTCAGCGTGGTGGTCTGGCCACTTTTGATGATGATGCCGGGAAAAGTGAGCGGCTTGTAGCCCACGTAGGTCACCGTGATGTTGTAGGTGCCGGCATCCAGCGGCAATTCGTAGCTGCCGTCCACATTCACCGGGGCCGCCTGGGTGGTACCGGTCACCAGCACCGTGGCACCGATTACGCCCTCACTGGTCTTTTTATCGGTCACCTTCCCGGCCAGCTTTCCCTGCTGCCCGAAGGCCAACCCATTCATCCAGAGACATAAAAATCCTAGTAGCCAGTACCGCATATATTCCATGTTGGTTTGATGAAGCAAAGCTACCGGGGGCCTGTTACGACAACATAGCCAGCGCATTACTCAATTGTTACGCTGCTGTTTTTTGCTTTTTTGCGTGGAATAAGCGGCTACTTTTGCGGCCTTTTTGCCGTTTGCACCCATTCCGAAACGAGCCCGCCCGTGGCCCCGCGCGCGTCCGTCTGCCCGCGTACCCTTATGCTTCCGGCGGCATGACGACCTTTACAGTTCAGCAACCAGCCCCGCTCCTCCCCTATGCTCATTTCCATGACCGGCTACGGCCAAGCCCACCGCGAAACCGACACCTACACCGCCACCGTCGAGCTGCGCTCCGTCAACTCCAAAACCCTGGACCTGACCCTGCGCCTGCCGCGCTTCCTCATGCCCCACGAGCTGGAAATCCGCAACGCCGTGGCCAAAGCCCTGCTGCGCGGCAAAGTCAACCTCAACCTCGATTTCACGCGCCCAGCCGCCACCCGCACCGCCGCCACGCTCAACAAAGACGCCCTCATCGCGGCCTTTCACGAGCTGCAGGCCGTGGCCCAAACCCTGGGCCTGCCCACCGGCGAAGACACCCTGCTGGCGGCCCTGCGCCTGCCCGGCGTCATCCCCACCGCCTCCGAAGTGCGCGATGCCGAGCCCGCCGCCGAGGAAATTGCCTGGCCCGAGCTTCAGCCCCTGCTCACCGAGGCCTTGGCCGCCATCCAGCAGTTCCGGCAGGACGAAGGCAGCACGCTGAGCACCGAGATTCTGGGCTACGTGGCCACCATCCGCCAGCAGCTGGCGGCCGTGGAGGAGCGCGACCCCGCCCGCATCGAGCACGTGCGCCAGCGCCTGGCTGGCCACCTGGCCGAGCTTACCAGCCACGAGCACTTCAACGAAACCCGCTTCGAGCAGGAAGTGCTCTACTACATCGAGAAGCTCGACATTGCCGAGGAGAAAGTGCGCCTGGCCGCCCACCTGGCCTACTTTGAGCAGGCCGTGCACCAGCCCGACGAGGCCGTGGGCAAGAAGCTGGGCTTCCTGGCCCAGGAAATCGGCCGCGAAATCAACACCATCGGCTCCAAAGCCAACGATGCTGCCGTACAACATTTGGTGGTAGGCATGAAAGAAGAGCTGGAAAAGATAAAAGAGCAGTTAAATAATATTTTGTAGGCTCTATCTTATTCCCCCCTTGCGGCAGGCTGCGTAGCCTGTCCCGTCGTTCGCCCAGAAAAACCCTCAGTTGACCGACACAATCACGCAAAAATTGGACTTTTATAATATATTTTTCAATTCAAAAATGTTGCAAACGCTATTTGGCCGCAGATTTGACAATGAAATAACCGGAGCGCCAAAAGCCCATCAATTGCCCGAAAGTGAAGCATTTATTGGCTAACCGGCCGTCTGTTTTTCATCGATTTCAAAAATTATGGCCATATTTGTGGCAGCAAAGTTGGATATTTGATTATTGTATCTAACTTGGGTTCCCAAATAGCGTTTAAGTTACCTCACCTCTTATCCTCATTAGCATGAAATCTACATTTTTACTCTGTATTCTGGGGCTGTTGCTAATGGCTGCGCGCCCTGCATCCGAAATTGAGCTGGTAAAGAAGCGTGTGTTGAGCGAGCGGGTTGAAATCCTGATTCCCAAAGGTTTCGAGGTGATGACCGAGCAGCAGATGGACTTTGCCTACGCCAAGGCCCAGAGCCGCCCGAGCGTAATTTTCACCAACAACAACCTCATCAGTCTCGCCTTCAACTACAGCGACAACGAAGCCGACCAGGACATGGTGGACATCTACGCCGCCTCGTTTGGCAAGACCTACCACAAGCAGTACAAAGACGCCACCTGGTTTGGCGATGGCGTGAAAAACATCAACAACCGCAAAGTGGGCTACCTCGAATTCATGAAGCCCGAGATGGGCCACGAGGTGTACACCCTGGTTTTCTTCACCGACGTGGAAGGCAAACTCATGATTTGCACCTTCAACTGCGCCGACCGGCAGAAGCCCGAATGGGAGCCCATCGCCAAGCAAATCATGCTTTCGCTGAAAGCCAAAGGGTAAGATATCTGCAAACGAGTGCTACCGGGTCGGTGGTTGAACGAAGGTTCGGCCACCGACTATTTTTTTGGGGCCGGGGCCGCGCCTTCCTGGTTCAGAAAATCGCGCACCAGCCCGAATGCCCCGGCAAAGCCGGCCAGCGACAGCGCGGCGGGCTTATCGTTCACATCGTGGTAGGCGGTGCTGCCGCCGCGCGTGTAGAGGAAAAAAGCGGGTACCCCGGCTTCGGAAAAGGGGTAGTGGTCGGAGTTGGCGGCGCGGCCCCGGGCGCCCAGCGCGGGCAGGTAGTGGCGTGCGTCGTTGAGGGCCACGAGGCGCTTGTATGGTGCTTCGAAGACTTTGCCGTTGACCACGGTGGCGCCCTGCTCGCCGGTGCCCAGCAGGTCGAGGTTGACGAGGAACCTGATGCTTTTGAGCGGCACCAGCGGGTGCGCCACGAAGTATTGGGAGCCAACCAGGCCGGCTTCTTCGGCCCCGAAGAGCAGGAACACGACGGAGCAAGCGGGGCGGTTTTCGGGGCGGGCGTAGTGGGCGGCCAGTTCCAGGAGCAGGGCCACGCCGCTGGCGTTGTCGTTGGCACCGGGGAAGTACACGTCCTTGCCCATCATGCCCAGGTGGTCGTAGTGGGCCGATACGACGAGGAAGGAATCGGGCCGGGCGGTGCCGCGAATAACGGCGGCGAGGTTCTGGGTCTGGTAGTTGCGCTGGAAATCCGCATCGATTTTTATTCCGACCGACCAAGCGGCGGCGCTGGGCTTGTTGAGCTCTACCGGTTGCAACAAGGGGTGCGGCAAGGCTTCAACCCGAATAATGGAGCCCGGCGTGGAAGCCAGGGAGGCGGTGAGCTTGGGCACCACGCTGATGATGGCGGCCGCCGAATCGAGCCGGCTGCGGAGCCGGGCGGGCAGGTGCGCGGGTTGCTGCACATAGCGGTCGAGCAACGCCACGCACCACGGCGGTTGGCGGGTAAAGTCCAGAAAGTAGGCCAGCCGGGCAGGCGTAGCTACCGTCGCGCTGTCCAGATAGCACATGATGCTGTAGATAGGCAGGCTCCCTCCGGCCGAATTGGGAGCAGCAATAAAATCCTGGCCCGCCCGCAGCCGGCTACGGTGACCAAACTGTGGCACCCGACTGCTACTAAGGGCCATTTCCATCTGTCCCGGAAACGTATTCACATCCAGCGTAAATGGCTGCGTGTAATTAGGCGCCAGCGGCTCCAGGTTCAATTCCCGCAACCTACCGCGCAGGTATTCGGCCGCTATGTGCTCGCCTTGCTGCACGTAGCCACGCCCGTGCATTTGCGGCGAGGCCAGCGTTTCGATGGTTTGGCGGGCGCGGGGAATATCCTGCGCCTGCGCGGCCCCGGCGGCCAGCAGCAGCCCGGCAGCTACTGCCAGTGGCTGCCGCTTCCGGCCCCACCGTTGTGCCCACACAGCAGCCAGGCCCACCGCCAAACCAGCGCCAATGCTGTCGCTTATCAGGTCCGACCATTCGCCGTGGCGGCCCAGTTTCATCGTCATTTGCAGCACTTCGATGAGGGCCCCGAACAGCACGCTGCCCACCAGCACGGCCGCGCCGGCGTGGCGGGCCAGCCAGGGCCAGCGGTGCTGTCGGTGCAGCGAAAACCAGCTCAGGCCCGCCAGCACGAAAAACACGCCCGCGTGGGCCGCTGTGTCGAACGACAGCAGCTCCCACACGGGCGTGCGCGGCATTTCATCAGATGGGGTGAGCGTGAGCACCAGCACCACCACGGCCCAGCCAATGGGCAGGGCGGCGTAGGAACGGCGGGCAGGCGGCGCGGAGTTGGGCAAGGCAGTCGTCATTACAACGCCCAAACTAAGCCCAAAACCGCGTTTGCTAAGCGCCCACCAGCTCGCCGTAGGTTTCGGCCGACAGCAGGCCTTCCAGCTCTTCGGGCTTGGCGATGGAGATTTTGATTATCCAGCCGTCGCCGTAGGGGTCGGAGTTGACGGTTTCGGGGGCGTCGGCCAGCTTCTCGTTCACTTCGAGCACGGTGCCGGTGATGGGGCTGAACAGGTCCGAAACCGTTTTCACGGCTTCCACGGTGCCAAACACGTCGTGCTGGGCCACGTCTTTGTCGAGGGTGTCGATGTCAACGTACACGATGTCGCCCAGCTCTTTCTGAGCGTGGTCGGTGATGCCGACGTAGGCAACGTCGCCTTCGACGCGAATCCATTCGTGGTCCTTGGTGTAGTGCAGGGTGGCGGGCAGGTTCATCTGGTCAGTGGGTGAATGGGTGAATGGGTGAATGAGCGAATGACTCATTCGGCTACCAAAAGTAGGCAAACCTTGCTCAATGGAGGAATGAGTGAATGGAGGAATGGGCGAATAATTTCGGCATCCATTTACCCATTCATCCGCTCACTACTGCGTCAGGCTGTAGCGCAGCTGAATACCGCCTTCGGTGGTGGAGTTGCGGAAGGCGTTGCTGATGCGCGGCGTGGTGATGGTCTGGCTGTAGTAGAACTGCAGGTTGAGGCGGGTATTGAGCAGGTAATCGATGGTGGGGCGCAGCTGGAAGGTTTTCGAGCCGTTGGTGATGGTGCCCTGGGCGCGGCCCACGGATGCCGGCAGGCCCTGCGGGTTGCCGGGGTCGGCCACATCGATGATGCTGCGCTGAATGGTGATGTTGTCGCGGATGCTCAGGTCGAGGCGGGCGGTGAGGTTGTTCTTAAGCACGCGCTGCTCGCCGCCCACGCGGAAGGGCAGCTTCAGGCTGTTGGTGGCGTAGCCGAAGCCCACGATGATTTCGTTGGTGTAGAGCTCGGTTACCTGGGCGTTGGTGGTGTTCAGGGCGAGGTCGCGGCTGGTGCGGTACTCCAAGCGGCCGGTGGCCCGGCTCACGGTCTGGAAGTTCACGCCGATGAGCGGGGCCAGACGCTCCGAGATGCTTACCTGCCCCACCACGTAGTAGGGCGCAAACTGCCCTACGCTGTTTTTGAGGTTGGCAAAGTCATCATCGGCGTTGAAGTTCGACTGATAATCGGTAGAAGTAGCGTAGCTGCCCACGCTGTAGATGGATGTATAGGCGTGGTTGAGCGTGAACGACGAGAAGTATTTTTTCACCAAGGGCAGGTCGGCCAACCCGTTGTAGTCCACCCGCCAGTTGGGCAGCGGTATCATGGAGAAGGGGTTGAACGGCTTGGCCTCGTAGCCATCGGAAGAGCGGCCGTGGTAGGCATCCACGAAGCTCTGAATCAGGACTTCCTGCGAGTTGTAGCCGTAGCTGCCCGACTTGTCGGGGTTGGCATCGGTCAGCTTTTTGCGCACGATGGGCCGGTTGCGCACAAAGCGCGTGAAGGCTTTCGACGTTTCGCCGTTGGCCCCCAGGTCGCCAAACAGGGTCTGGATGGTGATGGTCGAAACCTGGAACGAGCCCGTGCCGAACAGCGGGTGCGGGGCCAGGGTGGTGAGGCCCGTGATGGGGTCGCGCACCGGCACCAGGGTGGTATCATTCACCAGGTTGCGGTAGTACACCTCGCGGTTGCGGGCCAGCTGCTGGCGGGCATCCACCTGAATGTTGAAGCCGCGGAAGGGCTCCAGCGCGGTGCGCAGCGTGATGGTCTGGGTCAGCAGCGAGCTGAGGGGCGTGTTGAGGTACTGGCTTTCGGGGGTGTACCAGCCGTTGCGGCTGGCGGTGTTGTAGAGGTCGTCGAGGCTGCCGGGCTGCTGGCCGATGATGAAGGGCAGGCCGGGAGCCGTGAAGCCGTGGTCGAAGCCGAACAGGTTGGTTTTGGGCAGGTAGCCGGGCAGCAGCGTGCCGTTGGCCCGCACGTAGGTGAAGTTGATGGAGCGGGCCGTCATCAGCGAGCGCAGCACGGCTTTCACGAAGCGGTATTTCTCCTTCGTGGTGTCGGGCTGGGCGGTGGCGGGGCGGGCCTGCGTGTCGCCGGGCCGCATCAGCTCGGCCGTGCGCGAGGTCCGGGTTTTGGGCGTGGGCGGCGGCGCGTTGTTGATGATGTTCAGGAACTTCACCTTGTTGTAGAGCTTCACCAGGTCAATCTTGCCGTTGGCGCTGAGCTCGGCGTTGTTCTGAATGGTGTTGCCCAGGTTCACGCGGTAGGTGGTGGTATCGGTGGCGCTGGTGGGGTTCACGAGGGCGCGCTGGCCCAGCGAGGCGGCCTGCCAGTTGTAGGTGGCCGAGTAGCGGGTGTCGGCGCTCAGCCAGTCGGTGAGCGGGAACTTGTCGAGCGGCAGCCGGTAGGTGAGGGCCGCCACTTGGTTGAAGTTGACGGTGCGGCCGCCGCGAAGCAGGTTTTTCTGCAGCTGGCTGCGGTTGTCGATGGCGGTCTGGCTCTCGCCGATGGTGCGGCCCGGGCCTTCGTCCACCACGCCCCGGTTGTTGGCGGTGTAGTCGAAAATCAGGCTCTTGGTCAGGTCCCACTTCAGGTCGTAGATGCGGCTCACGTAGAACGACTTCTGAATGATGGCATCGCCGGCCAGCACCGGCAGCGTGCCCGGCTCCAGCACCCGCTGCAGAAACCGCTCGTTGTAACGCCGGTCAATGTCGGTGCGGAACGAGAAGCGCGAGGGCAGCGGCGTGAAGTTGATGGCCTGGAAAATCTTGAGGTAAGGATTGTCGAGGGCCTTTATCGAGGCCAGCGGGGTGTAGTTCTTGGGCGTGGTCTGGTACACGTAGGCCACAGCGGCGGTGTACGACTTGGTGTAGTCGCGGTCGGTCCGGATGTCGGAGTGCAGCCGGTCGGTGATGGAGTAGCTCAGGGCCACGTTCTCGATGTCCCAGGGCTTGGGCTTCACGGCGGGCGCGCCGGGCTTGGGCTGGCCGCGCTCCTTGCGCACGTTCAGCACCGAGATGCTGCGGCTGGTGGTCTGGTCGATGACCAGCTTGCGGTAGGCCGCCTGGGCCGCCGCGTTCTCGCTATCCGTGCCCTTATTGAACTTCAGCAGGCTTTGGTCGAGCTTGGTGTCGGGGTCGAGGGGGTCGTAAAGGGGCGAGCGGCTTTCGCGGCCCACCTGCAGCAGCACCGGCACGCGCAGGTTGAGCTGGGGCGGCAGGAATTTCTCCACCGCTACCGTGGTGTTCAGGTCGCCCCGGAACACGTTGTCAATCGAGCGCTGCTGCACCTTATCCTGCAAGCCGCCGAAGCCCACGCTGGTGAAGCTGCCGGTGGCCGTCACGTTGGCCACGTCGGCCAGCTTCACGTTGAGGCGGGCGGTGGCCGCGTAGCCGGCCTGCTGCTCAAAGTCGAACACCCGGAACTCATCGGCCCACAGGTTCACGGTTTTGGGCGAAGTGGTGGGGTCGAGGCCGCCCACCGGGTTCAGAATGCCCAGCATCACGCCCTGCACGGCCGAGAAGTCGGGGTTGCCCAGCACGGTAATGGTCGCGCCATTGGCCAGCACCACCGAGAAAGGAGCCGTCAGCGAAGCCCCGGCCTGGTTGCGCTTGGCCTTGGCATCGATGAAGTCCTGGAAGGCCACGTCAATCTGGTTGGCCACCGGCCATACCTGCTCCGGGGCCGACTGCCCGTCCCGGGTCAGGGCCAGCGGCAGCGAATACTGGTAGAAGTTCTGGGTGTAGTCGGTGCCGATGCGGATGAAGGCTTCCACCTCGCCGTCGCGCATGTTGGTATCCTCCGTGTCGCCGTGCAGGTACATGCGCAGGCGCTTGTAGCGCAGCATGTTGATGGTAATGTTTTTGTAGGCGGCTTTGGCGTAGCCGTCGCGCAGGTTCACCACGGCCAGGCGCAGGCTTTGCTCGTTTTGCAGGCGCGAGGTGCTGCTGCTGCCATACTCCTTATCGCGCAGAATGCCGGGCGGCGACACGTAGGGGATTTTGTTGCCCGTGCCGCTGGAAGTTGTCACGCCGTTTTCCTCAATGCTCACCGTCGAGATGTTGAACGCATCGGCATCGGTCGGGAGCGGGGGCGGCAGCGTGGCTCCCTGGCGGGCATCCACAATCGGGTACAGGAAGCGGCGCCACTGGTTGGCCACAAACTGCGGCTGCACCATGCGCAGCACCACGGGCTGGCTCCAGCCGGTCATGTACATGCGCAGGAAGCGAATGTTCTTGAAGCCGAAGTCCCGGCCGCCGTTGCCCTCCACCCGCATGTACTCCCGCACCGGAATCCGGAACAGGTACCAGTTCACCGCGTCGCCGTTGATGGGCGGCGTGGTCACCTTGTCGATGATGTAGCGGGAGGCGGAATTGCCAATGTCGAGGTTGCCGGGCCGCAGCGTCATCCGGTACTCGTAGTACTGCTCCACGTCCTGCACCACGTTGTCGCGGTTCAGGTCTTCCTTATCCGGAAAGGCGGTGGAGCTGAGCTGGCTGTTCTCGGGCGAGTTGCCTTCGTAGCCGTTGTAGTCCTTATAGCGGCCCAGCAGCTTGGTGTTGCTCTGGTCGTAGCTGGCGTCGAGGTGGTGGCGGAAGTTATCGGCCGAGGGGTCGGGCAGGGCACTGAACTGCGCTCCGTAACTGGCCGCATTGGCCCGCTCGTTGTCGTCGCTCAAGCCGTCGAGGCCGACGTCTTGAGCCGTGCGGGCACCGGGCGCGGCATTGAAGGCATCGGTCAGGAACTGCTGCTTCGTGACCCGGCCCCATACCGTTGGGTTGCTGTTATCGGCAATGTCCTGCGGGTCGGTGGTAGTGGGCAGGCCGTTTTCGAACTCGTGCTGGTTCTGGTCTTTCAGCGCATCCTCGCTCACGTTGCCGAGGTTGATAATCAGGTCGCCGCCCGTTGTGTTAGAAACCGGGGTGGGGTTGGCCGGGTCCAGCACCACGCCGTTGGGCGAGTTGATGAACGGGTCCATCAGCCAGAACTCCAGATATTCGATGTTGGCGTTGTCGAAGTCGGTATCGAAGGTGATGGCCCGGCTCACGCCACCAAACTTGCCCTGCAGGCCCGCGTTGGTTGCCTCAGAACCAGTAAAGGTCTTCCCGTCCGAACCAATGCTGGGGTTGTAGTTGTATGGCCCGCGCTCCTTCGGATAGTAGGCCATGTCGAACGTGTACTCGTAGCCGTTGCCGGTCGAGCCCAGGTCTTTGTTAGGGAACACCTCGTCGCGCTTCACGCCGCGCACGTAGTGGTTCACCAGGTCGCCGGCCCCAATGTTGGCCGGAATGCTCGACCCGCCGGTGTAGTAGCTCTGGTCGATGGTGTACCAGGCCAGCTTGGCGCGCTGGTAGTTGAAGGGCAGGCCCACCGACGAGCTGCCGCCAATCGGAGCCCGCGACGAAACCGGCGTCGAGGCCAGCCGCCAGGCCGGAATGCTGGCCAGGCCGCCCAGCGTGTAGGGCGTGCGGGCATTCTCGAAGTCATCGACGTACGACACGCCGTTTTCGCCGTTGCCCAGCTGCGAGCGGCCCGGCAGCAGCTTGGCAAACTCCCCGCTGAAGGCAATGGTCGAAATCTCCTTTGTCGAGATGAAGGGCAGCATGTCGAGGTACTTGGTCAGCACGCGGCTGTCTTTCCGGATGCTGCCGTCCAGGCCCACAATGGTGTTGTTGCCCGGCTCGTCGCCAATGTTCACCCGGTTGATGCCGGGGGCCTGGTTTTCGAGCAGGTGCAGCGCCGTGGCCCCCAGGGTCACGTCGTTGTTCATCTTGTAGTCGAGGCGTACGCCCACCAGCTTGCGCGGCTGCACCTGCACCAGGGCGTTTTTCTCAAACTCCACCTTCAGCTCGTTGGCCGAGTTCAGGTAGGCCGGGTTCAGGATTTTTACCTTGGCCTGGTCGTAGAACACCTGGTAGTCCACGCCCTCCGTGAGCAGCGTCGAGCCCGAGCGCACCCGCACCGAGCCCTGCGCAATGCCAATGCCCGGCAGGCTGATTTCATCGGAGCCGGCCCCACCCTGAAAGCGCCCGCGCAGGAAAAACTTATCCTTTTCCTGCCGCTGCTGGGCATCGCTCTGGGTCTGGTTGTAGAGGTCCGAGAAAACGTACTTCTCAATCAGGTCCGTTTCCGTGGGATTAAACTGCGTTTGCAGATAAGAGCCAAACGGCTGCACGTTCGGGAAAATGACCTTGCCCAGCTCCGTATCGATGGTGACGCCGGGGAAAAAGTCGAAGTTGCCGTCCGGCAGCTTGTCGTTGTTGGAGTTCACCTTGTCGAGGTTCATCACCTCAATCAGCGGGCGGTTGGCCAACTGCGCGCCCTCTTTCAGCGAAATCAAGTCCACGCCCGTCGCGTCGTCTTTGTAAATGATTTGCAGCTGAAAGTTGTCGCGGCTGAGCTGCGAAGCATTCAGGGGATAGATGTTTTTCATCATCAAATCCCAGGTCGGCGTGTTGCGCGTCAGCAGGTTGAGGTTGCCGGGGTTTTTGGTCGGGTCGGCCACGCCCACGCCGGGGTTGCTGGCCCGCAGCATCTTCAGAAACACCACCTGGTCGGCGTTCAGCGTGCCGTAGTCGTCCGAGGTTTCGCCCACCTTGTAGGGCTTGCCGTTGAAGAGGTAGGTGTAGCTCACGCCCAGCACCTGGTCGGGCAGCAGGGCGGTGTTCAGGCTCAGATAGCCCAGCTGGGGGTTGAAGGTGTATTCGCGGGGGTCGAGCTTGCGGGCGCGCACCCGCTCATAGTCCACGTTTTTGGTCAGGCCCTGCCCTATTTGCAGGAAGTTGTCCACGCCCAGGTTGTCGCGGGCCGTGCTGCCGCCGCTCAGCAGGGTCTGGTACTCGGTGTTGGCATCGTTGCCGGCCGGCGTGCGAATGCTGGGATTGCCCACGCGGTACTTGGCCTGGTAAAGCCGCGAGGGCTCGGCCAGGTCCATCAGCGTCACCACGTTGCGCAGGTTCTCGGTGGTGCGGTTGTCGTTGGTTACGTATACCTCCAGGCGCGTGATGGTCACGCCGCTCGTGATGGTGGGCAGCGTGCGCAGGGCCTCGTCGTACCGGTCGCGGAAGTATTGGGAGAGGAAGAAGTGCCGGTCCTTCTCGTACTGGCTGGCCTTGATTTCGTATTGCCGGCTCTGCGCGCCGTTCTGCACGCGCACTTCATCGGCGGTGCCGCGCACGGTGGCGGCCACGGCCGTCACGCCCAGCCGGCCAAACTGGGTCTGCACCTTGGCCCCGAACAGGTTTTGCCCGCCCTGCACCAGCGAGTTGGTGAGCGGCAGGCTCACGTTGCCCAGGTCAATCTTCTTGATGATGTCCGTTTCCTCGCCGGCGTAGTCGAACTTCATCTGGTTATCGAAGTCGAACGCCGCCTTGGTATCGTAGTTGAACACCAGCTTCAGCTTGGTGCCGATGGCCCCCGTGAGGTTGACGTTGATGTTCTGCTCAAACAGAAAGTCGCCCACGCTTTGCTGGCGCAGGGTCAGGGCCGGGTTTTCGTTCTTGTTGAAGCGCGCCCCAAACTTGAGCGTGACCGAGCCCGCCGGGCGAATATCGACGTAGCTGCCCCCGAAAATCCGGTTGGCAATCGGACCCATGTAAATCTTCGGAATCAGGCGCTGGGCCGTGGGCGTGCCCGCCGCCGCCGTGGGGCCCGTAATGCCGCCCTTGGCTTTCTGGCGGTAGTAGTCGCCAATGGCCTGCCGGCGCTGGTACTCTTCGTACTCCTTGTAGCTCACCACGCTGGGGTCGCGGTAATCTACTTCGCTGCCTACTTTCTCCTTCACGTCAAAGTTTTTCAGGCTATCGTCAACCTGCACGCCCAGCTTTACGTTCTTAGGCAAAGGCAGCACCAGCGGCGAGTCGCGGTGCAGCTTGCCAAAGGGGCTGCCGGGCCGGTCGTGCGCCCGCACCCGGGGCCGGCGGCTCGGTTTGTAAGGGCCCAGAGTATCGGCCACCGCCCCAACGGGGCGGGGCGTATCGGCGGCCAGGGTCCGGCTGGCGCGTAGCCACAGGCGGGCTGCCCGCGAGCCGACAGCGGGTGCGGCCTGAGCCCACCACGCCAGCAACGACGCAACCACAACAACCGACGCGGGGAGTAATTTCTGTCCGGATTTCAAGCAGGATAGGTGGATAATGACGCGGCCCAACTGGCCCGCGCCCAGCACGGTATGTCAACAGGAATAGCAGGCGATTGAAACAACCCGTGCAGCAGCGCGGGCCTCAAAATTCGCGCCACGACTCAATGCGACTTCAAAGCAAATTTAATCAATTCCTCCACGCTCAGCTCCCCACCGTGCTTCTGCTGAATCTGGTCCAGCAGCTTTTCGGCGGCGGCCCGCGCAAAGCCGAGGGTCACCAGGGCCTGCAACGCTTCGGCGCGCCGCGTATTGTGCTGGCGGGCCAGCGGCACGGTATCCACGCCGGCTTTGGCCAGCAGCTCGTCTTTGCGGAGCTTGTCTTTTAGCTCCAGAATCACGCGCTGGGCCGTTTTCGGGCCCACGCCCTTGATGCTCTGGATGGCCCGCACATTCTCATTCACAATGGCGTCGCGGATTTCGCCCACGCTCATGCTGCTCACCATCACGATGCCCGTGCCCGGCCCGATGCCCGACACCGAAATCAGCTGCAGAAACAAGGCTTTCTCGCTGGGGTCGAGAAAGCCGTAGAGCGTCTGCCCGTCTTCCTTGATGTGCTGGTAGGTGTAGATTTTGGTGGCCGCGCCCTCGGCGGGCAGCTTGGAATACGTGGCCAGCGAAATCCGGACTTCGTAGCCCACGCCGAGTATATCGACAATGGCCAGCGTGGCATCTTTATAGGCAAGTTTACCGTCGAGGTAGGCAATCATAAACCGGGGAAAGGGAATCGAAAGAAGGGCTGCGGTGGCAGCATAACACCAGCGCCGGGCATTTATCTCCCAAATCTACTGGCTTTTTGGCCAAAAATGTTGGGCGAAATGAGGAAGCCGTGAAGGAATAAAAAAAGAACGTCCAACGGAGCAGCGCTCCGCCGGACGTTCTCCAATGCTGCTGTTTTTCTATCTACAGCGCCCGGCTGCCCGTCTGGGCATCCACCACCGCAATGGCGGCCATGTTCACGATGTCGCGCACGCTGGCACCCAGCTGCAGGATGTGCACCGGCTTGCGCATGCCCATCAGCACGGGCCCGATAACCTCCGTGCCGCTGATTTCCTGCAGCACCTTGTAGGCAATGTTGCCCGACTCCACGTTGGGGAAAATCAGGGTGTTGGCGCCTTTCTCGGCCAGCGGCGAAAAGTCGTAGTGCTCCTGCAGCAGCTGCGGGCTCAGGGCTACGTTGGCCTGCATCTCGCCGTCAATCAGCAGGTTGGGGAAGCGGGCTTTGGCCAGCTCGGTGGCGCGGCGGGTTTTTTCGGGCAGCGCCCCCGAGTTCGAGCCAAAGTTGGAGTAGCTGATGACGGCAATGCGCGGCTCGGCGTCGAAGAAGCGCACGGCGCGGGCCGTGAGGCCGATAATCTCGACCATTTCCTCGGCCGTGGGGTTGATGTTCACCGTGGTATCGGCAAAGAAGTACGGGCCCTTCTTGTGCTGAATGATGTACATCGACGACACGCGCTTCACCCCGTCCTCGGTGCCAATGACCTGCAGCGAGGGGATGATGCTCTTGCCGTAGTCTTTGGTAAGGCCCGTGATGCAGGCATCGGCCTCGCCGGTTTCCACCATCATGGCGGCGTAGTAGTTGCGCTCGCGCATCAGGCGGCGGCCTTCGTAGAGCGTCATGCCCCGGCGCTGGCGCTTCTGGTACAGCAGGCTGGCAAAGTGCTCACGCTTGGCGTCTTCGTTCAGGATATTAATGATTTCGCAGCCTTCCAGGTCGAGGCTGTTCTCGCGCACGATGGCCTGAATTTTCTCTTCGCGCCCCAGCAGAATGGGCACGCAAACGCCCTCGTCCTGCAGAATCTGCGCCGCCTTGAGAATCTTGTAGTTGTCGGCTTCGGCAAACACCACGCGCTTGGGGTTCGATTTGGCGGCCGACGTCATGCGGTTCATCAGCTTCTGGTTCACGCCGAGGCGGGCGCGGAGCTGGTCTTCGTAAGCCGCCCAGTCGTCGATGGGCAGGCGGGCGACGCCGCTGTCCATGGCGGCCCGGGCCACGGCCGGGCTAATGCTGGTAATCAGGCGCGGGTCGAGCGGCTTGGGAATGAGGTAGGTACGGCCAAAGGCGAGCGTGTTGTCGCCGTAGGCCTTGTTCACCATCTCGGGCACGGGCTCCTTGCTGAGCTCGGCCAGCGCGTGCACGGCGGCCAGCTTCATGGCTTCGTTGATTTCGGTGGCGCGCACGTCCAAAGCGCCCCGGAAAATGTAGGGGAAGCCCAGCACGTTGTTCACCTGGTTGGGGTGGTCGGAGCGGCCGGTGGCCATAATCAGGTCGTCGCGGGTGGCCATGGCCAGCTGGTAGCTCACCTCGGGGTCGGGGTTGGCCAGGGCGAAGACAATGGGATTGTCGGCCATGAGCAGCAGGAAGCCGGCCGGCAGCACATTGGCCGCCGAGAGGCCCAGGAATACGTCGGCCCCTTTCATGGCCTCTTCCAGCGAAGCTACTTCGCGGTCGGTGGCAAATTGCATCTGAATGGGGGCCAGGTCGGTCCGGCTGCGGTTGATGACGCCATCCTTGTCGAACACCACCACGTTTTCCTTCTTCAGCCCCAGCGCCAGGTACAGGCGCAGGCACGACACGGCCGCCGCGCCCGCGCCGCTCACCACCAGCTTCACTTCGTCAATCTTCTTGCCCACGATTTCGAGCGCGTTCAGCAGCGCGGCCGAGGTGATGATGGCCGTGCCGTGCTGGTCGTCGTGCATCAGCGGGATGTTCATCTTCTCGCGCAGCTCGGTTTCGATGCGGAAGCACTCCGGCGCCTTGATGTCCTCCAGGTTGATGCCGCCGAAGGTGGGCTCCAGCGACTTCACAATCCTGATGAACTCGTCGGGGTCGGTGGCATCAATCTCAATATCGAAGCAATCAATCCCCGCGAACTTCTTGAACAGCACGCCCTTGCCTTCCATCACCGGCTTGCTGGCCGCCGGGCCGATGTTGCCGAGGCCCAGCACCGCCGTGCCATTCGAGATAACGGCCACCAGGTTGCCCTTGGCGGTGTATTTGTACACGTCGTCGGGGTTGGCGGCAATTTCCTTGCAGGGCTCGGCCACGCCGGGCGAGTAGGCCAGGGCCAGGTCGAGCTGGGTGCTCACGGGCTTGGTGGGCACTACTTCAATCTTGCCGGCGGGCTCCAGCGAGTGGTAGTTGAGGGCGTCTTGCTTGTTTATTTTCAGCATCGGGAATTCTTCAAAATGGAAACGGCCGCGCAGGGCAGCGCGGCCGTGTAAGGCGAAATTAGCGCGAAATGCGCGGCACGCCGGATTATTATTGGCTCAGCTTCGCTTTTAGCTCTGCGGCACCAGCAGTTTCTGGCCCAGCTTCACCTCGTCGGACGTGAGGTGGTTGACTTCGCGCAGCTTCTGCACGCTCACCCCAAACCGCCGCGAGATGTTGAACAGCGTATCGCCCGGCTGCACCAGGTGCACCTGCGACGACAGTTCCCGCTTGCCTGGCACAGGGCGCGCGGTGGCGGCTGCCGCTGGGGCGGCGGCCGGCTGTTTGGCCACCGCCACCGGCGCTTGCCGCCGGGGTGCTTCCGCTTTGCCCTCGCCCGCGGCCGGCGCCCGGAACACCAGCCGCTGCCCCAGCACCACCGTTTCCGATTCCAGGTCGTTCCAGGCCACCAGCTGGGCTACCGTGAGGTTGTGTTCGCGGGCCAGCTTGGTGAGGTTGTCGCCTTTGCGCACCGTGTAAGGCCCGTTATCGGTGGGGTTGGCAGCGGCAATTGACGTTTCTTCGGCCTCTTCCGGCTCAGGCGCGGGTGCAGCCACCGGCTTCGGCTCATTGCGTTTCGCTTCGGCAAGCTGGGCCTGGGCCTGGCGGCGGGCGGCTATGCGCGCCTGGGCTTCGGCGGCGGCCTGCTGCACGGCCTGCCGCTGGCGGATGGCAATCAGGCGCGCTTCCTGCATTTTTTCCTGGCGCGCCAGCTCCTGCAGGCGGGCTACTTCGCGGGCGTTGGCGTCGGCCTGCTCCTTGCGGGCCGCAGCTTCCTCGGCCGAAACCGTGGGCCGCACCGGGCGCGGCGCGGCGGCTACCATCGGCAGGATTTCGGTGGCCGGCGCAGCTACGGGCGCACGGCGCGGCGCGGCAGCGGGCAGCGGCACGAAAATCACCAGCTGCTTGCCGGGCTTCAGGGCCCGGCCTTTGGGCAATTCGTTCCAGCGGCGCAGCTGGGCCTGGCTCACGTCGAACTGCTCGGCCAGGCTGGCCAGGGTTTCGCCGCGCTTCACCTTGTGCGGCACCCGCCGGAAGCGCGGCGCCTCCTCCTCGTTGGTGGCACGCGGGCCGGCGGTAGCGGCCAGCTGCTGCCGGTTTATCCAGGGCTCCACGCCATCGAGGCGGGGCGGCAGAAACGCCAGCGGCTGCGGCAGGGCGGCCGTGGGCTGGCAGTAGGCAAGCAGCGTGTTGCGGTCCACATCGCCCAGGTGCCCGGCGGCCGATGCCGGGTAGCGCACCACGTAGGAGCGGTAGCCGGCCGGCAGCGCGGCCCGCCGCAGCTCGGGATTATAGCGCGTGAGAAAAAGCGAGTCATCGTAGCCGCAGGCCCGGCTCAGGCGGCGCAGGTCGAAGGCGTAGCCGCGCAGGCTGAGCGTATCCAGCTGCTCGGCGTACTGGTAGCGCAGCGTGGGGGTGCGCAGGCCGTGCGCCTCGGCGTACTTCATGCTGTACATCACGGCCGTGAAGGTGGGCACGTAGTTGCGCGTTTCGGCGGGCATGTTGGGGTACATGTCCCAGAAATTCTTCTTGCCGGTGCGGCGCATCACGCGCTGCACGTTGCCCGCGCCCCAGTTGTAGGCGGCCAGCACCAGCTCCCAGTCGTGAAACACGCCGTAGAGGTAGCGCAGGTGCTTGCAGGCCGCTTCGGTGGCTTTTTCGGGGGCCATGCGCTCGTCAATCCATTCATCGCGCACCAGGTGCAGGTCGCCGGCCGTGGGGCCCATGAACTGCCAGAGGCCGGTGGCACCCACCGGCGACTTCGCCGTCGGAATCAGCGACGATTCCACCACGGCCAGGTATTTCAGGTCCGTGGGCAGGTTATACTTGGCCAGGTATTTCTCGAAAATGGGGAAGTAAAACTGCTCGCGCTCCAGCACCCGCTGCATGTAGGCCCGGTTGCGGGCCGTGAAGAGCGTCACGTAAGCCATCACCGAGTTGTTGAACTGGTGCGGCACGTCGGTTTCGATGCAGCCCACCCGGTCGCACACCAAATCGCGCAGCGTGGGCGGCGTGCGCAGCCACTCCAGCCGGGCCGAGTCGATGACGGTGGGGCCCGCCGGCACGGCCACCAGCGAGTCGGGCTGCAGCTCCAGCCGCACCCGCACGGTATCGCCCAGCAGCGCGGGCATGGTAGCCGCCGAATCCGTCGGCGATACTTGTTGGGCCTTGGTTTCAGCCGTCTGCAGCAGCAGCCAAGGCAGCGCCAGGCCCAGCCACAGGCGGCTGGTCCGGGTAGTTTTCACTTGCTTAATCCCTTGCTTCATAGCACTAAGGTAAGGCAGAGGTAAAGAAGTTGTAGAGATAAATAATTTTGCTTCTACGGAAAGTTTCGTTTACCGGCCATGCCCTGCCGGCCGGGCTTATTTTTCAGGCCCTTCCGAAACATCGGGCCAGCTCGACGCCCTTCGTAATTGAATAGGAAGGCCGTAGCCGATTACCCGGCCAGCCCAGCCGGGCCATTCTGGCCCCAGGCTTTACCTTGCGGCATGCAGCTTCTCTATCTGGTCTTCGGCAACAACATCCAAAACCACTTCCAGGCCAATTTCTCCATCCTGTCCTTCCTGCGCCAGGGCCAGGGCATTATTGTCAGCATCACAGTCATCACCGACGCGCCGGATTTCTACCGGAACCTGGCGCATCAGGTCACGGTCCAGACCATCGATGCGGCCACTTTGAAGGAATGGCAGGGCGAGTTCAACTTTTTCTGGCGGGCCAAAATCAAGGCCATGGAGCACGTAGCCCGGCAACAGCCCAACGTGCCCCTGCTCTACCTCGACACCGATACTTTTCTGCACGGCTCGCTCCCGGCATTCAGCCGCCAGCTGACGGCCGGCACCGCTTTCATGCACGAAGCCGAGGGCGCGCTGGCCCGCCTGCCCAGCAAAACCGAGCGCCGCATGTGGGAGCAGGTGCAGGGCCGCGCCTTCGGCGGCATCACCATCAGCGCGCAACACCAGATGTGGAACGCGGGCGCCATCGCCGTGCCCGCCCCGCGCAACCTTGACGCCCTTGCGCTGGCCCTGCGCATCTGCGACGATATGTGCGCCCGGCACGTTACCGACCGCCTGATTGAGCAGTTTGCCCTGTCGGTAGCCCTGGCCGAAACCTACCCCATGCAGGAGGCGAAGCCCTTCATCGGCCATTATTGGAGCACCAAAGAGGAATGGAGCGCCAGCATCGGGGCTTTTTTGCTGGAATCGCACCTCAGGCAGCGCACCGTGGCAGACGATTTGGCGGCTCTGGACAGCTTCGACTACCAGCATCTGCCCGTCAAAAAGAAGGCCCGCAACACCCGGCACCGGCTCAACAAGATGGTGGGCAGGCTCCTGCCACCCCGCCACGTGGAATTCATCGCGCCAGCCGCCAAAAAATAACCGCCGTGCCGCGAGCAAACGCTCACGGCACGGCGGCAGCAATCAATTCAGAAAAAAGAGGCTAGGCCAGCACTTCTTCGGTGAGCAGGCTGGCGAAGGCCAGCAAATCGGCCTCGCGGAAGGCCCCGGCCATCACCTGCAGGCCGATGGGCAGGCCGTTGGCATCCTCCCCTACCGGCACCGAGATGGCGGGCACGCCGGCCAACGACGCCTGTACCGTAAAAATATCGGCCAGGTACATCGAAACCGGGTCCTGCTTCTCGCCAATCTTGAAGGCCGTGGTGGGCGTAGTCGGCAGCACCAGGAAGTCGTACTGGCGCAGCAACTCGTCGGTTTTTTCCTTAATCAGGCGCCGCACGCGCTGGGCTTTCGTGTAGTACGCATCGTAGTAGCTGGCGCTGAGCACGAAGGTGCCAAGCAAAATCCGACGCTGCACTTCGGGACCGAAGCCCTGGGTCCGGCTCTTTTTGTAGAGCGACTCCAGGTCGGTGACATCGGGGGCGCGGTAGCCGTATTTCACGCCATCGAAGCGGCCCAGGTTGGAGCTGGCTTCGGCGGTGGTGAGGATGTAATAGGTCGGAATCATCACGTCGAGGTAATGAAAATCGACGGGCTCTACTACGTGGCCCTGGCCGCGCAGCAGGTCGAGCTGGGCTTCCATGGCCGCTTTGATTTCGGGATTCAGCCCCTCGCTTTCCACGGCATCGGCAATGTAGCCGATGCGGTAGTGCGGCGCGGGCGCAAGCTGCTGGCTGTAGGCGGGCACTTCGCGCTGGCTGGCGGTGCTGTCCATGCCATCGGGGCCGGCCATTACCTCCAGCAGCAAAGCAGCATCGGCCACGGAGCGGGTGATGGGCCCAATCTGGTCGAACGACGAGGCAAAGGCCACCAGCCCGTAGCGCGAGATGCGCGAATACGTCGGCTTAAAGCCAATGACGCCGCAAAAGGCGGCCGGCTGGCGCACCGAGCCGCCCGTGTCGGACCCTATCGAAGCTAGGCACATATCGGCCTGCACCGCCACCGCCGAGCCGCCCGACGACCCGCCGGGCACCCGGCTGGCATCGGCCGCATTGCGGGCCGGGCCGAAGTACGAAGACTCGTTCGAGCCGCCCATGGCAAACTCGTCGCAATTTTGCCGGCCAATGATAATGGCATCGGCATCGAGCAGGCGCTGCACGGCCGTGCCGGTGTAGAGCGACTTGAACCCGTCCAGCATCAGGCTGCTGCTTTGCAGCGAGTGCCCGGCATAAGCCAGCACGTCCTTGATGCCGATGACCATGCCAGCCAGCGGCCCGGCGGTGCCGGCGGCCAGCTTAACATCCACGGCATCGGCCTGGGCGCGGGCCTCGTCGGGCCACACTTCCAGGAAAGCGTTGAGGGTGGGGTTCTGGCGCTCGATGTTGCCCAGGTAATACTCAACGAGCTGGCGGCAGGACGTGGTGCCCGCCGTCAGCTCGCTACGAACTTCGGATAAAGACTGAAAACGCTTCAAACTATTTGCAGATTTAGGTGACCTAATCAGGGGGTTACGCGTCGGGCGAGGCCGGAATGTAGGGCTGGCGCGGCTGGGTGCCTTCGGGGGCCAGGTTCGGCGGCAGCGCGGGCGCTACAAACGGGGCATCGGCCGTGGGCGGGTGCGGCTCGGTATGCGTGGTGGTCACGGCCGCAGCGGCCGGCGTGGCCCAGGGGTCGAAGCCGGAACCGGGCTCGGTGACCGGCGCGATGGGCTGCGGCGCGGGGTAGTGGTTTTGCGGCCCGTAGTTGGGGTTGGGCTGCGAGGGGTAGTTCTGCGGGGCATTGTAGCCCGGCTGGCTGGGCTGGCCGGCCTGCTCAAACTCGCGGCGAATCTCGGTGCTGGCATCCTTGAACTCGCGGATGCCCTTGCCCAGGCCCCGGGCCAGCTCCGGAATTTTGTTAGCTCCAAAGAAAATGAGGATAACTACCATGATGAGCATAATCTCACCACCACCAAGGTCGCCCAGAAAAAGGATGAAAGGAGTTTGCATGACTTCTAAACGAATGCGTTGAAATTAAGAATAAACCGCTTAGCCCAGATTCTGATTGGGGTTGTTCGGGTTATGAGCGGCCGGGGCCGGCTGCTGGTAGCCCGGCTGGCCCGGCTGCGGGTACTGCGGTGCATAGCCCCCCTGCTGCGGGTAGCCCTGCGTCGGCTGCTGCGGATACCCTTGCTGGGGGTAGCCCTGCTGCGGGTACTGCTGGTAGGGCGGGGCGGGCTGGTCGCGGTACTCGGGCTGGCGGTCTTCGGGCTTGGTGCTGGCATCCTTGAACTCGCGCACGCCCTGGCCCATGCCCCGGAACAATTCCGGAATGCGCTTGGCTCCGAACAACAAAATGACAACAAAGAGGATGAGGAGCATTTCGGTGGTACCGAAGCTACCAATCAGGAACAGGGAATGCAGCATGAGATGAAGGGCGGTGGGCCCCAATGAGGGATGAGAAAAAAGGATATACGCAGCCAGGTGCCTTTTGGAGCATCAAAGATACCCAACAGCGCTGTTTAAGCCGGTGCAACTGGCCGCGGCCCATCGGCATTTAGCAGTTGGCGGGCAGATTGCAGGGGTTGAACGTGTGACAATTGCAGTTGAGCGGAATCCATTACATCAGATAAGGGAAGGGAATTAGCTTTGTTGACCTTTTTTCTGACCTTCCACACGTTGCGCACACTTCAGAAGCTTAGTAGCTTTTACGCATAAGCTTGTTTGCAACGCCCTGGTTCCTTTTCACTAGCAAGCCGTGAAACAATCCAAGTCCTCCACCGATGCGCCCCTGCGCCCGGTAAACGAAGCCGAGCGTTTAGAAGCGTTGTCCAGCTACCGGATACTTGATACCGACCCGGAACAGGTATTCAACGACCTGACGCAGCTTTCCGCTTTCATTTGCGGCACCCCGATGGCGTTGGTTTCTTTGATTGACGACGAGCGGCAATGGTTTAAGGCCAAAGTGGGCATGGAACCCAACGAAACCCCACGGGAGCACTCTTTTTGCCAGCACGCCATGCTCTCGACGGATGTGTATGAAGTGCCCGATGCCGCCGCCGACCCGCGCTTCGCCCACAACCCCATGGTGACCGGCGCGCCCAACATCCGCTTCTACGCCGGGGCCCCGCTGCTCTCGCCCGAGGGCCAGCCCCTGGGCACCCTCTGCACCCTCGACACCGTGCCCCGGCAGCTCAGCACCGACCAGCGCGAAGCCCTGCGGATGCTGGCCCGCCAGGTGATGGCCCACATGGAGCTGCGCCGCACCCGCCTGCAGCTGGAAGACGAGCGACAGAAGCTCGACGGCGTGCTGCGCATGGCCAACAACACCGGCGAGGCGCTATACGCCAACAGCCGCAACGAGATTTTTGTGAAGCAGGAGCAGCGCTTGGTGCGCGTGTCCACCGCCGACCTGCAATACGTGGAAGCCCTGGGCGACTACGTGAACCTGCACACCACCCGCGAGCGCCTCACGGTGTATGGCACCATGAAAGACCTGGAAACCAAGCTTCCCGGCCGCGACTTTGCCCGCATTCACCGCAAGTACATTGTGCGCCTCGACCGCATTGTGGCCATCGAGGCCGATGCGGCCCTGCTCGACGGCAACGCCGCGGTGGGCCAGTCGCGCACGCCCGTGCGGGTGCCCATCGGCAGCTCCTACAAAGCCGGCCTGCTGAGCCGCCTGACCCTGGTGTAAGGCCGCGCCGCAGCGGGCGGCGGCCGACGTTGCGCCCGACAAAGCCGACGTTCGCCGGGCCCTCGGCTCACTTCACCGAGTTGCACGGCGCAGACCCTCCCGAAAGATGCAATTTTGTTACGGTTATCGGTTGCAGCACCCCATTTTAATGGCAGTTGTTGCCGACAGCTAAGTTTGTTTTCATAGCTCAGAAAGACCCGCCCCCTTGGAGCGGGTTTTTTTTATTGCTGAAGCGGGTCAGCCATTCCGCGCTGAACGGGGAGCAGCCGCCCGGCTATTTGTGCCCCAGCCAGGACTCCGGGTTCAGGTTGGCCGAGTTGTGCCACACCTGGAACTGCACTTCCGACGTGCCCTCCGAATCGGTTGCCACCGTACCGATTACCTCGCGGGCACTCACCCGCTGGCCTTCGTGCACGTTCACGGAGCGGAGCTTGGCATACACCGTGAAGAAGTCGCCGTGCTGAATCATCACAATGGTGTTCATGCCCGCGATGTTGGTCACGGTCAGCACCTTGCCATCGAAGCAGGCCCGCACGGGCTCGCCGGCCCCGGTCTGAATGTCCACGCCCCGGTTCTCGACGGTGACGTGCTTAAGCACCGGGTGCGGGTGCCGCCCAAAGTGCTGGCTGATAAAGCCCCGCGCCACCGGCCAGGGCAGCCGCCCCCGGTTGCCGGAGAAAGACGACGAAAGCTGCGCCGTTTCGGGCGTGAGGGCAATGCGCACGGCCCGGCGGTCGGCGGCGGCTTCGGCGGCGGTTTCGGGCGCATCCATTTCGGGGTTGGCCGTGGCGTTGCCGGCGTCGGCTGCTTCTTCGGCGGCGCTGGGCTCGGGGTCGCGGCGCGGGCGGGTGGGGCCGGCTCCGCCGCCGGCGTTGCGG